>JAPVWK010000088.1 GCA_028572065.1 Candidatus Methanophagales archaeon | reverse complement strand
TTTCCGGTTTGACAATGCCAGCCACGCCCAGGTATCCATGAATATCAAGTTATTTTGCCTCGTAGACATATTTATCGTGCCTCTCCGCCATATCAGAGGGACCCTCGCAGATTCCGATTACTCTGGCAAGGGGATCATCACCTTCCCCCGCCTTTTCCTTCTCTTCAGCTACTCTCTTTCTCTTTGTCTCCAAAAACTCGATGAAGTCTGTAACCTCTTTTAGGCTCTCATCAGGCAGTGATTTTATCCTTTCTATAATATACTCCATCTCCATCATTTTTTATTCATCAACACATCTTTGTCTGCTGCTTAAATAAATTTTTTGACCTGGATAATTTATCCCTCATTACTTCTCTAATCAGCAGCGTGTTATATCCCAAATCAGAAAATACGGCGAAGGAATATCTACCGAAAATAACATCTCTAAAATTCCGGGTGATGAAGATGGATAATGCAAGCGATAATATGGAAACGACAAATTGAGTTGCGAACAATGCAGCCGTGTTCTTTGCTTCAAGATTCTGGGACGGAGTTCATGAGGTCACTCCTTTTTTAGACCACAGATTAACACAGATTACACAGATTGACTTCAATCACGAGAGTTTTAGCTAAAACCGGCTTACGCAGCCTAATAAGACAACGCAACAGGCTTTATTATTCATGGTTTTCTTGTTTCCTATTATCTAATTAGCCAATTCTCTACTTCTAGGTTTTCTATCCTTCTAAAGTGTTCTTCATTGTCCGTCACCAAAACTACATCTTTAACAAGACAAGAAGCTGCTATAAGTATATCCGCATCCTCTACCAAGTTTCCGCACCTCTTCAATTTCGCATAGATTTCTGATGCCATGTCAATAATCTCTCCATCAAGCGTTATTATCTCGCTTTCATTCATTAACTCTTCAAAATCCCTTATTTTATTCTCATTCTCTATATATTTCAGCCCCCGAAGTATCTCATAATAAGTTATTATGCTGATGGTAAACTCATCAAACGCCTCTGTGTACTCCTCAACTTTAACAACAACATTCTTTTCACCTTTCAGAAAAGCTATTAGTATGCTTGTATCTAAAAGAGATTTTCTCATAGTTTTAGTGTCTTACCAAAAAGACTCCTTCTTTTTACTGCCTCTTCAAATGTTTTTTTTTCTTCCTCGTTTAGATCCTTTAAAATCCCTGCGTACCTTAGAATATTCCTTTTACCGCCAAATACCTTTCTTTCCTCCAGTTCTATCTCCACCTCCGCCCCCTCATTCAAATCCAGCACCCCTAACGGCTTCAAAATGCCCGCCTCATATATCGCTTTTGTTTTCATATCCATCACCAAAATTCAGTATGTTCTTAACTTAGAAATAGCTTTTCTCCTTTCTTCCTTTTATGACCACAACTTGCAATATCTAGTTCTGGACAATACGAAGTAAATATTCCCCCTTCCGCCCATATTTCAACAGTAGCGATTATCCTCTTCATATGAATACAGTTGTCTCTCAATATTTGAGTTTGTATTAATTGTTTAAATATCACGTTGAGTATCACAATTCCAATAATGCACGTATGCGTAGAACGTTATTCCGGTATTTACTTGCTTGTGATTTATCTCTCGCAACTTCTCTGATCTGCAGCGTGCTATATCCGAACTTGAAGATACCGCAAAGATTGCAGTAAAAGCAAACGACTTTTTACCGAAAGCGACAGCGCCCAAGTTGCGAGCTAAGAAGACAGATATTACAAGACCTATTATCGAACCGGGAAATTGAGCTAACAATGCAGCGGGGTTCATTGCTTCAAGATTCGGTGGATAGTGTTCATGGTATCCTTAAGGAATGCTAGAAAGAATGGCAAAGCGCAAAAGGTTTTCGCAGACATCAATTTTGAAAGCATACTTGATATTACTATACATCCTTTCTCTAGCTCCTAAATTGTTTCTTTCGGGATACAAAGTATCCTATTTCAAAGGGAATAGTTGCCTGTGTCAATACTTAAGCAGATGACCCTTAACAATGTAATTGTACCGAACAGCCGCTTTATCTGTTCGTCTTTATCTCGCTCATCGCCTTTTGCAAGGGTTACCCGGAATAGACACAGCCGCACGTTTGTTATTTGATAGATGTAAACGGCAAGGTCTTTACCTTTCTGCCAAACTCGAAGTTCTTTAAAACAACAGTTACCCATTTTGATAAATATCGTAGACACCGATTTTACAGATTTACACAGACGCTACGGTTCGGATTAGTAAGCTCTTACGGGTTGAATCAAAATTTAAAATCAATACACTACTTTAAATCTGTGTTAATCAGCATTAATCTGTGTCATAAAAATCCGTGGAAAATGATACCGTTCGGGTAAATGATTATTTGTGAGTTCCCATATACCAAAAATGGATGCAACGCGCAACGTTATATACACTGGAGATATATAAGAAAGGATAAGGACAATGGCAGCCACAGAGAAATATTTAGTAGATGGTAAAGGAGAAAGAATAGGGGTTCTACTTGAATTCGATTGGGCAAGTATATTAAAACATGATCTCTCTTAAAAGGGCATTAAAGAGCGATAGAGTGATGAAGGCCACAACGGGGCTATCCGTATCAGAATCAATCACTTGGCGAAGAGTTTCGGTCAAGAACTAGAAAACGAGGAGCAGATTAGATACGAGCGTGAAGTTGAACAAGGCAATAGAGAACGGAAACCCGGGGGCGGAAGATTAGGCAATTTGAGAAGTGTATCAGAAAAATTGTTTTTCATTCTCTTTTATTTCAAGTGTTATCCCACTTTTGATGTCTTTGGGCTGTTATTTGACCTAGACCGATCCAATACCTGTCGTAATGTCCAGAAATTAACACCGATATTGGAGAACGTGCTTGGTAAAAAGATGGTTCTGCCAAGTAGGAAAATTAACAGCTTGAAGGAACTATTAGAGACATTTCCGGGGGTTAAGGACCTATTCATAGACGGGACGGAGCGGCCTATTCAAAGACCTAAAGATAAAGAGAAGCAAAAGAAAAACTACTCCGGCAAGAAGAAGGCACATACTCGTAAGTATATACTCATCACCGATAAGAATAAAAAAATTGGTTTTCTGAGCCCACCGGAAGACGGTAAAAGGCACGATTATAGCATCATTAAAGACATATTTCCGCAAGGGCTATTCCCAAAATACATAACTTTGTGGCTAGATTTGGCCTTCACCGGCATGGATACGGATTATCCCGAAGCGAGTGTTATGATGCCAAAGAAGAAGCCGAGAGGCAAAGAATTGACGGCTGAAGAGAAGGCGCAGAACAAAACTATCAGTGGTGTCCGTGTTCGGGTAGAGCATGCGATCGCCGGAATTAAGCGATTACGTATAACTACTGATAAGTTTCGCAACAACTCAGACTTATTTACTACGCACTTCTACGTCTGACTTTCGTCTCTTTATCCGCTCTGTTATCTCATCTATATCGGATTTCATCCTTTTCTCCCTTATATCGCTAACTGAATCTCCCTCTCCACCCAATATCGCAATGAACCGTACGGCATTTTCGTATCCAAGCCGGTCTATCAATGCTCTGGCTCCTGCTCTCATTAAATCATCTAATGCACTTACACTTGCACTATCCTTTACTATTCCCATATCCTTTTAGCCTCCACAAATTTAGTGATACTTATAACTTCTACACCATATCCGCTCTTTTTCATAAAGTCGGTTATACATTTACCCTTCAATATTATAAAACCATCGCAAGTTATAAAAAACTTCGTGTCCCTAGAAGAGGCAATGTGTAATGCGTCTGCACCTGTAATCCTGCACCCATCTTCTATGCTTCTTGCCAATTTTATTATCTCTTCCGAGAGATCTACATGTTCCACACAAATCGTTATGAACTCACTTACTTCCATACTTTTTCGAGTATCCACGATCTCCTATAATTCGTCACTCAGAACATCCGAACCGACAATGATAACTTTTCCCAACTCTGCAAGTTTTAGTATTTTAGCAAATGCCTCTGTTTCCTTCGCAATTCGATCCTGAGATTGATCATCAAAAGGTCTACAATAAATGCAGGTATCGAGGTAAATTTTCATTTACTCTTTTCATAATGCTTTGTAATATTAAAAACCGCTGTTGTTTCTTACCCAAAAACATATTTCACATCCACCACTAACAGAGGATAATGTTCATAAACCCCCTCGCTTTTGCCACCCCCGCTTCAAACGCACGAAATGTTACCGGAACTACGGCAGAGAAAGAAGTAATGGGTGTGTAAATGCTAAATAGACATACGACATTATTTGTATCCGCAGGATAACCCATCACATTAATAGTTATTACAATTAAAGCGAAAAATATGAGGGATATAAATGCACGTGTGATAGAAAGTTATCCAGGTATTTATATGCGTTTTGTCTATTGCCACTTCTCTAATCAGTAGCGTGTTATATCCCAAATCCGAAAACACCGCAAAAAGTGCTGTGAAAGCAAGCGCAAATGAGTATTTACCGAATACAACAGCGCCCAAGTTGCGAGCAATGAAGATAGATAATACAAGCGATAAATCGGGCAACAACAACCTGATCTGCGAACAATGCCACGGCATTCTTTGCTTCAAGATCCGCTGGACGGATTTTCGGGTATCCATAAGGAAAGCTAGAAAGAATGGCTAATGGCAAAAGGTTTTCGCAGAACTCTAAAACCCTTTCTGCTTCACAAAAGCATTTACGGCGATTTTGCTTCGCGGAAAGAACCTGTGCTAATAAAAGTCATCTTAAAGAGGAGTAGTTTTTTAATAACTTACAGCTTTTGCTAACGGTTTTTGACTCAATATCGGCTCTAGGAAATCATTATCACAACAACAGTTTCGTTCTCATACACATAAATCACTCACGTCAAATGCTGATTTAGTTTTTTATGTGCAATGAAGCGATTTACAGGACCTCTTATAACTTCTTCTGGATAAAAAAGGAAATTTAGGAGTTCGTTTGCTGAAATTATTTATTGCAGAATAACGCAGAAGAAATTAAATCAGTGTGGATCTGTATGAATCTGCGTCCTAAATAGATGGCAGTTATACTGTACATACAAAAAGAAACAAATCATATAGCAATTGTGGATGCCTCGCTTTTCAAAACGTGGCGGCATAGTTGGTCTTGTGCAAATGTGAAAGCATAGCACTGTTAGCCCCAAGTAACATTTAATTAACCTCCCTACTAGCAGTGATCAATTGCGATTCACCCACAGTCTCCCAAAAAGCCATTATTTCTGCTTCACTTGCGTTAATATCCAAACCCGCCTCAAAGACCTCGTTAAACACCTTCACCGCAGTTCGCTCATTACCATGCACGAATCCACGTACGACAAACGATTCTTCACCGATCAAAAGCTCTTTCGGATCCTCAACCTTAGCTTTTAGCTCATCAACCGCGCCCGTTTCAAATACGCTCTTCAAAAGTGTATAATACCGCACGGCAGCGATGCCGTACTCGGGGTCACATAACAGAGCAATATCATCCACACCCGTAAATGTGTCCGGTAAATTTACTTTAGCCGGTTCGAGTTTTTGTCCATGTGTCTCTTCATGTATCTCAGCAAACGTTTTCCCGTCCTCTTCGCTTACATATTCGAATAACATCCATTCATAGAACTTGTTAAACGCCTTTTCACATTTCGCCTTTGACTTGAATGTAGGGACCTCAATCTCAAAATACGTATTAAACGCATCGTGTGTCGCTTTTAACTTTTCCTTCGCATCTTTCAATATTTTTCCCGTTTTTGCCTCTTCGATAAGGCGTTTTAACGTCTCGCTGTAATCATCCGTATGCCGCATCAGAGTGCCAGCCGTAAAGTAGAAGTCGCTCCAAGGGTAGATATACCGGGAGAACGTCTGCCCCACTGCCACCGATGAATAAGCTTCTACCAACTCGTATTCCTTATCAGTTGCCATATCTTTAACCACGAGTTTGAATGTGGCATTGTCCACAGCAACAATCTCAAAAAAACTTTCTACCGGATTGCCAAGCCCTTTCAACCTCTCGATTGTCGTGTCGCTGAGTCCTTTCTCCTCTGCATACACAATCCCCGGTACTTTTCCAGTCGGCAGTTCCCGCTGGAACAAGAACCAGTTCATGAACTCGTAACTGTCCTCATATTTGAGTTCAGCCTGATCCTTCTCTTTCAGGTATTCAGCCCGCGCTTTCGTTATCTCTGTGTCCATGTTTTTCTCTGCAAATACATTTATGTCTCCCAGCAACCGCATGGCTTCTTGATAATCCCTCACGGCCCTTGCATCTTCGCCCGTCAGGCCCTTCATACGCTCCATTCGGCTTATATTGCGCGTCACTTCTTCCAGAAAATCATCAGCCCCGTCTTCTCCTGCACGCTCGCAAATCTTCATACCATTTTGTAACGCCACAAACGCATCTTCATATCTACCCTGCAACTCTAAGAAGTAGCCGTAGTTCGCCCACACTAGTTTATCATTGGTCGTGTCGAGTATTCGCCTGAATTCCACTTCGGCTTCAAAAAACATACTTTCGCGTTCATAAAAGTCCACGAGTAATGAATGAGCTGTAAGCTCTGCCGGGTTATCTTCAAGAATGGCTTTTAGAAGTCTCTCGCCTGCGTCCTTGTTCTTTTCTATTAATCTCTCTTTCAGCCACTTGTGTACTTTTGAATCTTTCAGGAACTTTAATATTACATCGGGAAAGCCCTCGGTCTTCTTTGGTTCGTCAGCCACCAATACTGAGCATACGTCTTCAAAATCTGCCAGCAACCAGACATCAAAGCTGTGAACGATTTTTAGTTCTTCTTCTTCGCCCACGCCCGCTTTGGTTATTGCCAACTCATGTGCTTTCAACCCATTATCTTCGCTCCGCATAATCAATTTGTTCCTATTCATATACCGATTAAAAATCCTTTGCACGTTATCCCGATCTCTTCTACTGAGACGTCCTGCGGTTTCCTCGGAAGCCGCTCGTTGTAGATCAATGAAAAAGCTCCATGCTCTCACTGCACTCTCATCCGCATCATCCAGTTCAAAAAACTTAGTTATCAACTCACTTTTATCCATCGCCATATTTCCACCCAACTATGTCCCAACCCTTATTGGATATGAGATCCTCTTCAGCGTTGCTATCGCGGAAAGAGCAGCTAAATAGCTCGTCTTCGGATTCGTAGCAGACGGGACGTTTTCCACCCGCACGAACAGTTTCCCGAAATCGCCCCTCGCTTTTACTTCATGCACGTTCTTCCTTGCCGTTGGATCCGCAACTATCTTCACTCTCGTTGCTTTCGGTCCTATACCCGCAAGGCTTAAAGCAGCAGCCACATTCACGTTCTCGGGGAAATATTTCACCGCTTCCTTCGCGTTACCCACGAACAACGTTTCCTCTCGCTCTAAAGAAGACAAATCTAGTCCTTTTGCTTTTACGTAGTCATTTCCTTCAAAACCACGTGGCGGTTTTATTGTCGTCAACTCTATCGAGTCTATCCCTGCCATAGCCCCTGATTTTATGCCGTCTAGTCCCGCTACCGCACCGGATGGGATATATACATTACAGCTTTTCTCCTTCGCGATGCGTTCAATCTCTTCATAAAGGCCTGCAATACAGAGCAATGCACCAACGCTAAGTATCATTACATCCTTACCAGCCCTCAACGCGGGTATCACAAACTCACGAACCGCATATTGCGATGCACACTCTATTACCAGATCCACGTCCTTTAAAATCGTTTCCAGCCCGTGGCTATCAGATTTGGTTATCTCTGGCTTCTTCTTCAGGCTTGCATACAGGCGTTCTATATTCTCGGGATGGTTATCAATCAAAAAAATCAGTTCCATCTCCATGTCATCCCCATCTATCGCCTTGCATATCTCGCTGCCTATAGCACCGCAGCCAATTACACCCACTCTTATTTTTTCCATCTATTACAAAAAGGTAGACTGTGGTAAGTAAAGTTATTCTTTGGTACTGCTTTTCTTTCTAAACGAAGGTTTTTGATAAATCAATCATTACTTTTCAAGAGTGGAGTTTGCAAATGCTGCTAAGAGAGATAGAAAGTTTTCTGGAAGAGGATATAGGGCATGAGGATTACGAGGATATAGTGCCATATACTGAATGTAAAGCGGAGATAACGGTGCGAGCAGAAGGGGTCCTTGCGGGTTTGGATGAAGCAAAGCAGATATGTGACTATCTGAATGTTAAATATTCCTCGGCGTTTGAAGAGGGGGACCGAATAAAGCCTGACGATACTATTTTGACTGTGTGGGGTGCAGGAGCAAAGATATTGAAGGTGGAGCGGCTGGTGCTCAATTTCATGGGTAGAATGAGTGGCATTGCTACATTAACAAATAGGTTTGTAAACGATGCGAGGCACGTAAATGCGGCGATAAAAGTGGCAGGTACGCGGAAGACGACACCGGGGTTTCGGAAATACGAAAAGAAAGCGATAACTGTCGGGGGCGGTGACCCGCACAGATTCGGA
>JAPVWK010000087.1 GCA_028572065.1 Candidatus Methanophagales archaeon | reverse complement strand
TATAAGGGGCTTTGTTGTCGGTTAAAATAAAATTAATGTAAAAATAATAAAAGAATAATGTTATAATAAAGAAGTCGTTAGCGTGTGACATGCTTGGTTCAATTGCAAAATACTGGATTGCAAATGTGCCGATTAGTATAAGAAATATTGAGCTTTTAATTATTCCCGGGTCAACATCAAATTTTTTTATTAGTTTATAAGTCAGTATAAAGCCTAAAATAACATAAAACAAGGATCCAACCATAGTCACATATTGTGACAAAGCAGAGTATCCATTTAGAGTAATATTTAATCCAAATAAGTTTAGGAAGTGTATTAATGATAAAGAGAGAATAAAAAAGGGCAACCATAGGATTGCCGAACCAATAGGAAAAGGATTCGTAAGATAGCCGGTTGGTGTACGATTTGATGATTTGCGATTTAAATGTGCACTTCCCTCTTCTGTATCTTTAAAGGGATTTGTTGAATTTAGCCAGGGCGCTGATAGGTACTGATTTTCAAAATCTAAATCATTATCAATTATTACACTTGGAAGATAGGCATAATAGCCCTCTCCATCCCCACCAACGCCATAGCCCGTGACCATAAACCTAGCACTGAATAAAAACAGCAGAAATAGGAATAAAAAGACGAAATATTTCCCGTTTGGGAAGGAACATACTTTATTGATGATTTTGCCCATACAGGTAATAACAACAAAAGGGTTATAAATACGTATCTCATCAATTGTTGCATCTACTTATCCATTGGCCAAAAAAGAGTTCCGCTTTTTCCTGCAAATCCTTAAACTATACGTGCCACAATCTTACTCACATGACCCACAGAAGGCGCGTCATCCGGTAAATCCATAATCGGCTTGCCCTTGAAATCATACACCTGTATCAAAGAGTCAAAAGGTATTACCTCTTCTAGTTCAATGCCGTGCCTCTTTATCTCTGCGATCACGCTTGCCTCGTCATCCGCCGCTATTTTATTTGCTATAAACATCATCTTCTTCACGTCAACGTCTATCTCTTTCGCAATCTCTTCCAGCCGCAATGCCGTTCTTATGCTCTTCAGTGTACCATCCAGCACCACAAGCATAACATCTACATCCCTTGTCGTTCGTCTACTTAGATGCTCCAGACCTGCTTCACAATCTATTATCGTATAGTCGTAGTTCCTCGTCAATGTATCCATGATCAGTCTCATTATGTGATTTACGGGGCAGTAGCAACCCGGTCCTTCGGGGCGACCCATAACCAGTAAGTCATAAAACTCTTCTTCCACTATCAGCTCTGCTACCCTACCCTCAAATTGCGATCTTACGTCTAATGCAACATCTCGCTGCTTGTCTTCCAACAGACCCTCCCTTATATCACCAACGGTCTTGTCATATGAAATCCCAAGCGCGTCTGGTAAATTGGAATCCGCATCCGCATCCACGGCTAATATACATATATCATCGCCTTGACGAATTAGTTCACGTATTAACAGAGCAGCAATAGCAGTCTTTCCCGTGCCGCCTTTTCCCGCTACCGCTATTACCTTACCCTTTCTCATCTACTATCCTTTATTTGAATGCCTGGATTTCATCCTCAAATCCGATGACCCACATTTCCTGCATCGTGCCGCCCTGAGCGCATTTCTTGCATTACAATCCATACATATCCTCACACGGAAGAGTCTCGCCTCCGCTTCTGGAAATCTTGCCATTGCTATTTTTCTCCTCTACTCATACTACTTCATATACCAGCATAAAAACCTTTTTAGCACAGGGTTCTTTGTAGATTACATTGACATTTTAATCGTTTCCAAGAGAAGAACAGAAGGAGAAGACGCATGAGAAGAATAAAAGTAGGCATTTTAGGTGCAACGGGAAGTGTAGGACAGCGGTTTGTACAGCTTTTGGAAGGACATCCCTGGTTTGAGTTCGGAGCACTATTCGCTTCTGAGCGGAGTGTCGGTAAAAAATACCGCGAGGTCGCGAAATGGTCTCTCCCTTCGGAGATGCCTGAAGAAGCAGCGGATATGGTGGTGAAATCTATGGACACTATCGGCACATCAACTGACGATCTAGCCCTCATGTTTTCCGCGTTGCCAGGTACAATAGCAAGTGAAATGGAGAAGAAATGTGCACAGGCAGGCTATGCAGTCGCAAGTAATGTTGCGGTGCACCGAATGGAAAAGGATGTGCCGCTGCTCATTCCAGAGATAAATACCGACCATTTTGGGCTGATTGACGTACAGAAATCGAACCGGGGCTGGGATGGGTTCATCGTAACAAATCCTAACTGCTCGACAATTGTGATGACTCTGAGTCTGAAACCTTTGATGCGTTTTGGGCTAGAAACGGTACGGGTCGCAACGATGCAAGCGGTATCGGGTGCAGGATACGCAGGTTTGCCTTCTATGGCAATTCTGGATAATGTGATACCGTATATCGGAAGTGAGGAGGGTAAGATGGAGAGTGAACCGCTAAAGATTCTCGGTACTCTTGAGGGTTCTGAAGTAAAGAATGCAGAATTCACTATATGCGCATCTTGCCATCGAGTTCCGGTCATGGACGGACATACAGAAGCGATATGGGTGAACTTCGCGGAAAACGTGAGTGAAGAAGAGGTAAAGAAAACGTTTAAGAACTTTACCACGGATATAAAAACGCCTTTTGCACCGGAAAAGCCTATAATAGTACGTGACGAACCGGATAGGCCGCAGCCGAAGTTAGATCGTGATGCAGGGCATGGGATGAGTATATCGGTAGGGCGAATTCGGAAAGGGCAACTGGGGCACGAGATGAAGTACATCGTACAGGGTCACAATACCGTAAGGGGCGCTGCAGGTGCATCTATATTGAATGCCGAGGTGCTTGTGGAACGGGGATTCATATGATAGTCCCCGTAAACCCTCATTTAAGAGGCATGAAACGGATTATATTTTTTAGTTGTACCCACTGAATCGGTTCACAAGTACTTCATTCAACCGCTCGGCCTTTTCCGAATCGAGATTAGCAAAGTTCAAATACAGCGTTTTGCCATGCTGTGCCGCGTCTAACCTTAAAATGGATATAAATATTAGAAATGTTTAGCTATCTGAAGCAACTAGACCTGATACGTACTTTAACCGCATTTGAAATCAAGTTGCGATACCGTGGTTCTTTGTTAGGTATAGGCTGGTCGCTGATAAGTCCACTTCTGCTTGCGCTCGTTTTATACGTAGTATTTAAGAACGCATTCCGATTTGAAACGGATAACTTTGCTTTTTATCTGCTAATAGGTATTTTCGTCTTCCGATTTTTATCGGTTGGAACGTCAGTGGGGATGAGGTCACTAATAGATAAGGCGCATATCGTGACAAAAACACCCATACCCCGCGAAATACTCACAATTTCAACTACATTGTCCTATTTTATCAGCTCTTTTGTTGAACTACTCATTCTCGTACTGATACTGGCCTTTTTTGGTGTAGGGATAGGATCGGCGATACTGTTGCTTCCTGTTTGCCATATCGTTTATTTCATATTTGTTTATGGCATAAACCTATTTCTATCTGCGTTTATGGTCTATTACAGGGACTTGACCCAGATATGGGATGTGATTTTAAACGTTTTGTTCTTTGCAAGCCCTATTGCGTACCCAATAAGCATAATACCTGCGAATATCATCCCCATTTACATGTTAAATCCGATAACAAGGTTAATCGTGATGTACAGGAATGTAATGCTTTACAACAGATTGCCAAATGCAATAGATTTCTGTTATGTATTCATCTTTTCCTGCCTAGTGCTCATAGCAGGGCACTTATTCTTCCAAAAACTTCAGAGTAGGTTCGCAGAGGTAATTTGAAATGCTAGTAGGAAAGAATGTATCGAAGAAGTTCCGGATTCCCATCGAAAGGAGGACTACGTTATTTGAGGAAGTAGTAGCGTTTATGAAAGGGAGCAGGAGATATGAAAAACTCCAGGCGTTAAGGAATGTTTCTTTTGAGGTCAAAACGGGCGAGATATTTGGTATCATAGGTCCCAATGGTTCTGGCAAGACCACTTTACTTGGCATTATCGCCAACATTATCTATCCTGATGAAGGAGAGCTGATAGTCGAAGGTAGGATAACACCAATTCTCGCGCTTGGCGTGGGATTCAATCCAGAATTAACCGCGAAGGAGAATGTTTATTTGTACGGTGCGCTGGTAGGCATGAAAAAAGGAGAGATAAAAGCGAAATACGAAGGGATATTTAAATTCGCAGAACTCAGGAGATTTGAGGCTATGAAGCTAAAGAACTTCTCATCTGGAATGAATGCGCGATTAGCATTCTCAACTGCTATAGCAACGGAGCCCGATATTTTACTTGTGGATGAGGTACTGGCGGTTGGTGATATAGCATTTCAGATCAAGTGCATGGACGAGATAAAAAAGCTCAATGAAAACGGAACCACGATTATTTTTGTATCTCATAACATAGAAGCGGTGAGAAGTTTATGTGAAAGGGCGATGTTTTTGAATAACGGAGAAGCGGTAGAGGTGGGCGATGTGGCAGAAGTGGTCAACACGTATCTTGATTTTTCGAGTAAAAGGTAACTGGATGGATGGTGCTATGAAAAATTGCATGTTTTATATAAATGGACGCAGGTTGTACTGATTATACAAAAATAGGTTAAGTGAGATTAGATACAAAGGATTCGGAAAGAAATAGAAGGATGATCCCGGACAGTTATTTGATTGCAGGAGGTGCAGGTTTTATTGGGAATCATTTAGTTCGGAAACTTTTATCGTATAACAACGTGACTAACATCAAGGTTGTGGATAATTTTGCTACGGGAAGCACAAAAAATCTTAGCGATCTCAAAGAAGATTCACGCCTAAACATAATTAACTGCGATATTACTACAGATATGCCTGAAATGTCTACTTCTGATGTTATTATTCATCTCGCAGCCATTGCTAATCCCATCCAATATGAAGAAGATCCGATAAGTACCTTATTAGTAAACTCACGTGGTAATGAAAATCTTTTACGGATAGCAAAAGAATCAAAGTCTTCTTACTTCTATTTCTCCAGTTCTGAAGTTTATGGTAATCATAATCCAATGTTCCAAAAGGGTCTGAAAGAAGGAACAGTAAGCCACTTTGTCCTAAACCAAAAACGAAGTCCGTACTTCGTGGGAAAAGCTTTTGGTGAGGAACTAGTTAGAAATATCTGTACGAAGGAAAAGATCAATTATCTCATTATTCGGCCATTCAACGTTTATGGCTCTAAGATGGATAGAAATGCAGGATATGGACGGGTAATTCCTAATTTTATTACGTGGGCGCGGGAAAAACAGTCATTACAGATTCATGGTGATGGGACACAAGTGCGGGCTTTCTGTTATATTGACGACTTTATAGACGCTGTGATTTCTGTTTTAGAACACCCTAATCCACCTAAGAGATTGGTAAATATTGGAAACCCTGAATCCATTTCTATTTTAAGATTGGCAGATAGGATTAATAAAATATTGAATAATCATGTGCCCCACATATTTACAGACAGATATGAATTTGAACCGAAATACAGAATACCTAATATTGAACGAATATCTAATTGGAGTGGTTGGAAGCCAAAGATAAAACTGAAAGAAGGTTTAAGGAAGACAATAGAATCGTTTGAGGTGGATGAAGAATATGGGAATATCTAATTCATCAAAAGTATCTATAATTGTACCGACTTATTCGCAACATAGTAAATTGAGAAGATTGTTGCGGTCGTTTGACAATCTCAAGGATTTACTGCCATACGAAATAATAGTTGTGGATGATTGCTCGCTTGATGAGACACCAATGGTAGTTAAAAAATGGATGAATCAAGAGCATTCTTTTCGCACTCAATATGTCAGGTTAAGCGAAAATGGTGGCCCGGCAAAAGCCAGAAATGCAGGGTTAAAAATAGCTATTGGCGAAATTGTAGCTTTTACTGATTCAGATTGCGTAGTTGATAAGTTCTGGCTTCGCGAGCTTGTAACGGATTTAGATGTGAAAGCAAAAATAATAGGTGTTGGTGGTAAAGTGAAGCCATTAAATGGCGGTATATTCTCTAAATACTATACATACCACAAAGTCTTAGAGCCACCGCCATCTTTATTATATCTTGTAACCGCAAATTGCTGTTTTATGCGTGATGCGGTAATGGCGGTCAATGGATTCGATGAATATATATCAAAACCGGGTGGAGAAGATGTATCTCTCTGCATTAGGCTGTATAAGAACGGCTGGGAATTTTCTTATACTCCGGAAGCTATTGTTTTTCATGACTACCGAAACAGCTTGCGTGACTTTATTAAAACTTTTAGAACTTATGGCGAGGGCAGCTTATATGCAACAAAAACTACCTTAGAGGATACGTTGGGGTCACGTAATAGCTTTAATACATCATCAGCGAATGGGTCTACAAGGGACTCAAATACTTTACGCCCGCGTATGTTTACACCAAAACAGGTATTTGGCTATCTCTTTTGGTATTTCAAAACATATCGCAGGGCGAATTTAAAATTATATGATATTGTAACTTTCAGTTTCTTGAGAATAGTCCAGATAACTGCTTATACCCAAGGCTGGAACTATGGTGAAAAAGTCTATAAGGATAATGATAAAAATAGATGATGAGACGATTAGACGTTTTCCACGATATTTACTATGCGTTATTTGTGGGAGAGCCCCGAAAAAACGCCTTTCAACCCTATACAATTCACCAGTATCATATTCAACCGTACCACTAACGCGAATGAGAGCCCAATCGCCATCCCATTGGGTATGCCGAGCATGTGAAACATTAGTGCAGTTGTGCCTTCCATTAGCCCCAAGCCCGATACGGTTGCCGGTACGAACCTGATAAGAGTAATCAAAGGATGAAGCAGGAAATAAGCCAAGAAACTTAATCCTGTGATGCCAAGCGATAAACCAATGAGCTGCCATTGAAACGCCAGAAACAACCAGCAAATGAAATATATAATAAGGATAATAGGAATGC
Organism: Candidatus Methanophagales archaeon; assembly: GCA_028572065.1. Classification (GTDB taxonomy): domain Archaea; phylum Halobacteriota; class Syntropharchaeia; order Alkanophagales; family Methanospirareceae; genus QENJ01. Next base: position 1,506 of record JAPVWK010000087.1, on the reverse strand, counting down.
TATCCCGAATCAAAATACTCTTAGCCTTCATATCCATAAATCCCTCCTTGAATTTCTTGATGTACGGTATCTTAGCGACTACGCGACCCGATAGCGATTCGTCAGTCCATAAAATCCAGAGCATAACCACACCTAACCCACCAAAAATAGCGCCACTGATACACAAAGACAATAGCACATTTGTGCTTAGATTCATAGAAACCGCAGTGATAAAGAATACTAACCCGACGAAACCACCTGCGACTTTTAAAATGAACTCTATACCTTGCGGTGCAAGAATTGCCGCCATACCAACGGAAATACTGCAATTTGTACGATTCTTTAAGAAATACGGTACGAGAAAAAAACCGGCTCGCCCCGGTGTAACATCCGAAGCGATCATACCCGCGAAGTGAGCGAAGAAAGAATGCCGGAATCTGACTTTATTACCTAGCCTATCCAACAGATAGTAAAGACGATACGCCATAAAGAGATTATAGCAGAAGTAGGAGCAGGCGGCTGCCACGAATAACCCTATGTTCACGCTTCTTATCGCGGCTATCACGTCATGTATGTCTATCTTATAAAAGAGAAGTGCGAGTATTGCGATACCGATAAGTACCTGTATGAGTTTTCGTGTATTCGTCATAAACCGTTCTTGGAAAAAGAAAGCTTTACCACAAAAATATATTTGTATTTGTAGTCTTGCGCAAGATCAAAGCTTTTTCTTTTAGACACTTCTCTTTTTTAAAAAGCGAAAAGTTTGCGGAGGTCGCCGAGTGGACAAAGGCGTGAGGTTCAGGGCCTCATCCCGTAGGGGTTCGGGAGTTCGAATCTCCCCCTCCGCATCAAACTTTCTTAACAAGAAAGTTTGATCAAAGAACGTAACAGAGTTTAGAAAAGAAAGAAATGAACGTTAACGAAGCGATGGAAATGTTGGAACGGAACGTAGAAGAGATAGTGACGAGCGCAGATTTAAAAGACGCTTTGGCGTCAATGCCTGATTCAACAGATAAATTAAGAGCATATGTCGGCTTTGAGCCGAGTGGCGTGGTACACATCGGGCATTTACCCCTGATAAACAAGTTGCGGGAGCTGCAACGCATTGGCTTTCATGTAATCGTGCTGCTTGCCGATATGCACGCTTACCTGAACGAAAAAGGTAGTTTGGAAGACATAAGAGCTACTGCCGACTATAATAAGCGTTGTTTTACGGCTGCGGGCTTGAGTGACGAGACCGAATACATTTTTGGCGCTTCTTTTCAGATGCAAGAGGACTATATGCTGAATGTATTAAAGCTCGCGACGGTAACGACTGAGAAACGCGCGCGACGGAGCATGGATGAGCTTTCTCGCAGCAAGGAAGACCGAAAAGTATCTCAACTTATATATCCATTGATGCAAGCCATAGACATTGCAAGCCTCGGTATAGATGTCGCGGTAGGCGGTATAGATCAGCGGAAGATACACATGCTGGCACGTGAGAACCTCCCGAAACTGGGCTTTAAAGCGCCTATTTGTATCCAT
>JAPVWK010000086.1 GCA_028572065.1 Candidatus Methanophagales archaeon | reverse complement strand
TTTCACCACATTGCGGGAATTGTGTGTTGTGCATGAACTCTATTTAGTAGCACATCTAGGTGGAGTTTTGTTAAAGCTTGTGATTAACTGGTGGTTGTTTGGTTGTTACACTCGTCGGGAAACTACATCGGTTTTTGGTATAGATTAGATTTGATTTTGATTTTTCGAATGAGAAGGTATGAGTAAGCTCATTAATGCCATAACAATTTTTGAATTCTACCGTTAATTCTTTCATTATCACTTTTCCTCTTCGCCCACCAAGGACGGCGAGCGCTATCTGGTTCAAGCTATTCAAAGGATGCACGTAATGCTTATCGTCCGCAGTCACTATACCCCGTAATTAAGTACAAGGCCTGTACCTAAGCACAAGAGCCGATGACATAAACTACCTTTTCATCACCGGTACATAAAAGCTTTTTGATTTTTTGATGCAAAAGTTTGTTATAAAGCGTTATGTACCTTGTTTTGTGCGTTTTCTCCTTTTCTTCATCTATCACAACCACGGGTACAGTACTGTAGTGAGCTACAACGAACAAAAAAGTTTTTAAATACTTAGTCTAATAGACGAACATGAGGCGTTGAATGCCCTGCGCATAAATGCAGGCACCGGATTCAAGTACGGGGAGATGTGACCTGGATAGGAGAGCGAAAAGAGATGGTAAAACATAATGTGGAATCTGACAAATTTAGAATCGTAAAAAAGTTATTAATAGGGCGCAACACAAAAACTGTAACAGGCCTGTTTATTGTTTTATTAGCGCTGCTGGCACTAAGCCCTGTAAGCAACGCGGGAACTATAACCGTTGGACATACGACCGGTGCAGATTATTGGAATATCCAGGACGCAATAAACGCATCTGACGACAGCGACACGATACAAGTTTGGTACGGCGAATATGACGAGCATATAGTCATTAACAAACCGTTGATACTAGAATCTCGAGACGGCACGAGCAGCACCTTTATTGATGGACCGGGAACTGGAATTGTAGTCGCTATTACTTCGGACGATGTAACTTTTAACGGTTTCACAGTGCAGAATGGCGAAATTGGTATTGAACTAACGGGGAATAGTGGCGTTATAACGGATAATGTAATTAGAACTCTGGAAGGGGTTGCAGGTAGAAACTCATCTGGTATATATACCGAAATTGGCGGCTATAGCTGTGGAATCTATCTGAATTCGGGAACAAATAATCGCATATCCCGTAATACCATTTCAAGCGTTACGGGCGGTACCGGCGGTAATAATAATTTTTCGTGGGGATGGGCGGATGGTGGTCATGGCGGAACGGGTGGATATGGCACCGGAATATACCTAAAATCCGGAAAGGATAATATCATAACCGGTAATACAATTTCAAGCATTGCGGGTGGTACCGGTGGCCGTGCAACTGGTTGGTATCGCTATTTCTTTGGTGAAGCACCACGGGGCTATGGCGGCACAGGAGGAACGAGTTATGGTATTTGTATAGATTCATCTGAGGACAACACAATATTCGATAACACCGTTTCAGGTGTGTACAAAGGTGCGGGTGGATACGGTAACATTAGCTCTGGTCCTGCAGGAGATGGCTATGGCATTGCAGCAATTTCTGCTACAAATAGGAATGAAATATATCACAACAACTTTAAAAATAGCGATACACAGGATGGGTTCGATTCGGGTGGCAACAATGCCTGGGATGGTGGATCCAAAATTGGCGGTAATTACTGGAGTGATTACATCGGGCATGACACAGACGGTGGCGGTATTGGCAATACACCTTATGTACTTGCAGGAACTAAGGCGGCAAAAGATTATTTACCGTTTATGCACGAAAATGGTTGGGATACACAAAACATTTTCGATACCGGCTCTGGTACATATCCAAGCATAAGGGGGATACATAACGGTACAATTACGCCTTCACAGGACATTACCGTCAATAACATGTACACATATCCGTGCGCGGGAACCGGTGGGCATAGTGAGTACGTAGCGTTTTCAAATGAGTCCGGAATATTAGCAACTGGACATTGGAACGGCTACAACGAAGATTGGCACGATATTACTATCTCTCCTCCTTTTGTAATGCTTGCCGGTCTCGCTTACAACTATTCTATTAGAACCAGTTCTTATCCTCAGATAATACATGCACGTGTATTCGATGCAAAAGGTGGGAAAGGTAAAATAACGTGCACAGAATTCATTGACGCCAATGGTAATACATACGAAGATTGGATTCCTGCGATCCGGTTAGAGTGAAATGCGCGTAACAACAGAGTAAGTTGGGATACCCCGCCTCGGTGTTAAAGGGCTAACGCGAAATTCGTTGTTAGGTAGATTTGACACTCATTCTTCATAGTGTTTGGAATAGTGCGGATGGGCGGGATAGCGGAATTATTGTTTTATTTGCGTCATGGATATTCTTTCAGGACAATGTTGAACGGTCTAGCGCGCGCCTCCTGGTCCATCGTGCTCAACTTCCAACGGCGGCGCGGGTCGTGAATGCGCAGGGGTTTTCATCGCTGCTTTCTCACTCGGTTGGCGTTGAGAGCGCAACTACACGGACAACGCGCGGGTTGTGCCTATAGGTGATGCGTTTGACGGTGCCGCCTTTTCCGGCGGAATCACGTCCATCAAAGATCACCACAATTCTATTTTCGCTCTTTTTGCTTTCCGCGAAGGAGGTAAAGGATACCTACCAGATTTGATCAAATGTAACCTCGTAGGGGGTTCCGCCATCAAATGTGGGTGCTAGCGGGCATCTGAGTGGGTATCGGCAGAAGTATAAAGATTGTGATAGATAGTATGCGCACAAGGAAAATATAGAAAAATTTATATATGCGATTGAAATAGCAAGGATATAGATAGTTATAGAAATATTGTATAGGTAATGGTGAGACAAATGGGAGAAGAAGCGAAAGGAGATTTTGAGCCAAAAATAGTTGGATTTACCTGTAATTGGTGTACATACGCGGCAGCAGATCTTGCGGGGACATCACGTAAGAAATACCCGCCAAATAGCCGGATAATACGGCTTATGTGTTCCGGGAGGTTAGATCCGATGTTTGTGCTCAAGGTGTTACTAAATGGAGCGGATGGTGTGTTCTTTAGCGGCTGTCATCCAGGGGAGTGTCATTATATAAAGGGGAACTTCTATGCCAGACGTAGGATAGCGGCGTTACGGACTATCCTGAAGGAGTTTGGGCTGGACGAGAGGTTTAAGTCGTACTGGATAAGTGCATCGGAGGGCGAAAAATTCGCGAACACGATGAAGACACAGGCGGAAGAGGTGAAGAAATTGGGACCAAGTCCATTGAGAGGTAAGATACTATGAAAGGGGCAGAGCTGAAACCAGAGGATTTAAAGGGTTTGCTTAGGGGACTACTTGAGAAAGGAGTCGTGGATTGTCTGGTAATGCCACATAGAGCGGGAAAGACGGTATCCTACATGCTGGTAAATGATCCGGATAAGATCGAGTCGCCGGAATCCGCTATCTTCGCACCTTCGTTCGTTGTAAACGCAGCGAATCTCGTGAAGGGCTGGACGATAAAGGAGAAAGTAGGAATTGTGGCAAAACCGTGCGAGATAAGGGCAGCGATAGAACTGATAAAACTGAAGCAGATGGATAATGAAAGTTTGCTGCTCATAGCGGTGGATTGCTCGGGCGCTTACACGAACCAGGTTTACACCGAGAACTACGCAGATATAGGGGATCAAGCGGACAGCGCGAAGATGAAGGCACTAGAAGGTAAAGGTGTCCTGATAAGAGAAGCCTGCGCGATATGTGCAAATAAGCTTGCGGATGTCGGCGATATTATAATCGCGAGGGCAGCGGGAGAGAACCTTGTGGCTGCGGGGCTGACGGATATGGGCGTTGATGCGTTAACCACTTTGGAGCTATCGCTAGAAGATAAAGACTTGGAAAGGACGGCGGAAAAGGAGAAGATAGCGGGAGATGCGAAGGCGAAGCTGGATGCACTGCCACAGATGGGCAGCTTAGATGCACTGGAGGAATTTTTGCATGACTGCATAGTGTGCAAGAACTGCCGGGATATGTGTCCTGTCTGCTATTGCAAGGAATGCTTCTTTGAACAGCCTTTGGGTAAGCCAACTGGCGGAGACCTGTTGAACTTAGCAGAGTTGAGAGGTGCGATAGGACTACCACCAGGTCAGTTATTTTACCACCTAACAAGGGTTTATCACGTAAGCACGACCTGTGTGGGCTGTGGTGCATGTGAAGATGCCTGTCCGAAGGACATACCATTGACAAGATTCTATCCGGTGATTACGCAGAAGGTGCAGGACATTTTCGAGTATGTGCCAGGCAAGGACGTTGAGGAGCCGTTACCGTTCACCGCGTACGAAGAAGAGGAGTTAGAGGACAAGTTGAGAGATTAGATAGAGCCGAGATAAAATGATAAAGACATGGGAATTGGACCCGGGCTTTAAGGACGAAATAATGAAAGAGCCCGGGGGAGAACATCTCACGTCATGCTACCAGTGCAGCACGTGCACGATAGGATGCCCGATTACGGAACTTGTACCGAGCTACAATCCGAGGAAGATAATCCAGATGAGTTTATTGGGCATGCGGGAGGAAGTATTGTCAAATCCCGATTTGTGGATTTGTCTTATCTGCCAGACGTGCACGGCGCGATGTCCGCAAGACGTGGGGATTAGCGATTTGCTAAGTGCGATACGGCGAATAGCGGAGAAAGATGAGGAAGCGGGTAAGTTAAAAATCGAGAGCCCGAGACCACTGTTTGATACAGCTTTTCTGCATACCGTGGAGAAGTACGGGCGGCTCTATGATATAGGATTGGCGATGGAATATTACCCTAAGAGAGAAGGCTCTTTCATTGCAGGGCAAAAAGCAATGATGAAGGATTACAAGGATTTCGGTATGCGGATGTTCTTTAAAGGTAAAATGGGGCCACTTGGTGGTCACGGTCTGTTAAAAGGCGTACTACCATCGAAGATAAAGAATAAGGACGTGATGAAGAAGATATTCAAGTGGGCGGAGGAGAAAGAGAAATGAGTGTAACGAAACTTGCATATTATCCCGGATGCCCATCAGAGGCAACGGCGTTGGAGCAACACATATCAACGGAAGCAGTATTTGAGAAGTTAGGGGTTGAACTGGTGGAAGTCGAGGACTGGAACTGCTGTGGAGCGGCGGAAGCAGAGAATCCGATGTTGGTGTACGCGTTAAATGCGCGTAATCTGGCTATCGCGGAAAGGGCGAGTTTGGACATCATGACACCGTGCAGCATATGTTATTACAATTTAGCGAGAACAGCTAATGCGTTGAAGGAAGATGAGAAACTAAATGCTGAAATAAAGGGCATAGATAGCTCTCTTGAATATAACGGAACGATAACGGCGAAACATGTACTGGACGTCCTCGTGAACGACGTAGGCTTGGACGAATTAAAGAGCAAGATCGTGAAGAAAGTGAACATAAAGATTGCCCCGTATTATGGCTGTTATATAAGTAGACCACCTGGGACTGCTTATGATGACCCGGACGATCCAGTTTCGATGGACCAGTTGATCAAGCTGATTGGTGGTGAAGTTGTTCCTTTCAGCCAGATGAAGACGCTGTGTTGCGGTGGGCCACTGATGATGACGCGAGCAGATATAGCCTATGATATGGCAAGGAATATACTGGACACTGCGAAGAGTGCCGGTGCGGATTGCGTTGCACTTGCCTGTCCTTTGTGTGGCATGATGCTGGATGCAAAGCAGGCCGATATAGAAAAAGCGCTCAACATCAAGATAGAAATGCCGGTTATTTACATTACGCAGTTGCTGGGTCTCGCATTAGGGATAGACGCGAAAGAACTTGGGCTCGAAAAAAATGTCGTGGACACAAAAGAGCTACTGGGAAAGGTGGTGTGAAAAATGGGAATAGCAGTTATAGGGGGAGGAGTTGCAGGAATAACGGCAGCTCTTGACCTCGCGAATTCTGGTTATAAAGTATATCTGGTAGAGAAGAATGCGGAACTTGGCGGAAAGATGGCGGAGCTTGCGGAATGTCAGATGGGGTTGTCACCATACATTGCCAAGGTGAATAATCATCCGAACATAGAACTGATGTTATCCAGCGAGTTGGAGAGTTTGTCTGGCTCTGCTGGTAATTTCAAGCTGAAAGTGTCAGGTAAGACCGTAGATGCGGAGAGCGTGGTCTTAGCACCGGGATACGACGTTTTCGATGAGATACCAAAGAGTTATGGATTCGGCAGCCCGGACGTTGTACCTTCGTTAGATTTTGAAGGCATACTCAAGGGTGCGACTGTGAGTGACAGTGGCGGACTTGTGCGGCCTTCGGATGGTAAACCCGTGAAGAAGTTAGGATTCATCAAGTGCGTGGGCTCACGGTGCGTGGAGAACGAGATATGCTCTACGGCGTGTTGTGGGTACACAGCGAAAGAGATCTGGGTAGTAAAAGAGCGATATCCTGATATAGACGTTTACGTGTTCTACATGGACGTACGGGTATTTGGCAAGGATGTAGATCTGGTCGCAGAGTTGAAGGATAAATACGGTGTGCATTACATAAGGTCGAGAACACCAGAGGTAATACCAGAGGGTAACGCTCTGACGGTAAAGTTCGAAAATGTAGCGAAAGGCACGATAGATAAGTTAGAACTCGATATGGTAGTTCTCGCAGTTGGCCTCCTACCGTCAAAGACTTTAGGCAGACTTGCGGAGATAACGGGCGTAAAGACAGATAAATACGGCTATATTGATACAAGTATCACGAGTCCGCTGGAGACGAGTGTACCGGGAGTTTTCGCTTGTGGGGCGGCAACGGCGCCGATGAAAGTGCGTGAAAGTGTTGGATTAGCGAGTGGCGCGGCATTAAAAGCTGCGGTTCTTTCACAGCGAACTGAGCCAATTCCGGGACAGGAAGATAGGAAATACATAGAAGTGGGCGATGCACCACCAAAGATAGGCGTTATTATCTGCGGCTGTGAAGGCGAAGTAGCGCAGACAGTAGATATAGCCGCGGTTGCGGAGCGAGTGCAAGGATTTAAAGACGTTGAGCTGGTGAACAGTGAGACGAACACGATGCAAGATGCGATGGCAGCGATAGAGAGTGGAATCGTGGATCAGGGTTTGAACAGAATCGTATTTGCGGGATGTTCGCCACGAGAATACGAGGATGTTGTCAGAAACGCATGTGCCAATGCTGGCTTGAACCCGTATCTACTTGAGTTCGTGAACTTACGGGAACAGTGTGCATGGGTGCATGATAAGCCAAAAGCGACAGACGTGGCGGCGGGTCTGCTAAGGATGGCCGTAGAACGCGCGAAGTATCTTGATGAGATTCTGGTTGAGCGGTATCCGGTAATACCAAAAGCACTGGTTATTGGTGGTGGAGTATCTGGTATGACCGTAGCACAGGGAATTGCGGATGCAGGCTACGAAGTATGTCTGGTAGAAAAAGCACCGGAGCTTGGCGGCGGTTTGAAAGAATTCACGGAGTTACAGACTGGCGAAAAAGCTTCTGACGTTTTAAAAGGGCTTGTAGATAAAGTAACGAGTAACGAGCGGATAAAGGTCTATACGAAAGCGAAAGAAGAAGATGTCCGTGGCAGACCGGGTTCGTTTAAGGCGCGAATAGTCGGTGACGGTGTGGATGACGAGATAGAATTCGGTGCTTGTGTAATCGCAACCGGTGCGAAGGAGTTTGTGCCCGAAGGATACCTTGGATATGGTAAAGACAACAAGGTGGTAACGCTGACCGAATTCCGGAAGGCCGGTAAATCTGGTGCAGGGACTATCGCGTTTGTTCAGGACTTGGGGCCGACAGAAGGCGTTATTAATGCAAAATCTACCAGTGTCGAAGTGGTAAGCAGCGCGTTAAAAGTGAAAGAGAAGAACCAGGACGCAAACGTATTCGTGTTGTATCAGGAGACTAGGACCTACGGTAAGTGGGAAGCGATATACAAAGAGGCGCGAGAGAAAGGAGTGTTATTCCTGAGATATGACAGTAAGAAGCCACCAGTGTTTAGTAGTGGTATTCTCTCGGTATTCGACACGATCTTTAACGACGACGTGCAGATAAAACCTGATCAGGTGGTGCTAAGCACGCCAATGGTGCCTGCGGACGAGAACGAGCGACTGAGCACAATGTTCAACATACCACTTAGAAAAGGGTTCTTTATGGAGGCACAGGAACGTCCGAAGATGGTCTTAACGCCAGTGGATACGATAAACGAGGGCGTGTTCATCTGTGGTTCAGCGGTTTATCCGGCAATGATAGACGAGTGCATTGCGATGAGCACAGCGGCAGCGGCACGAGCAAATGTGTTGCTTGCGAAGAACTTCCTTGAGACGCCTGCGATTACGTCAGTAGTGGACGAGCTGATATGTGCAGGGTGCGGTGTGTGTGTGGATATGTGCCCGGTTGATGCCTTAGAGCTGACAGACGAGCCAGTGCCTGTGGTTACTTTCGGTGTGGCTACGGTAGTAAGCGGTGTGAAAAGGGTAGCGAAGACGGGTGATGGCTGTATAGGCTGTGGAAGTTGCGCCTCGTATTGCCCATCGGGTGCGATGTCGTTGAAGTATTTCAAGGATAAGCAAGTATA
>JAPVWK010000085.1 GCA_028572065.1 Candidatus Methanophagales archaeon | reverse complement strand
GTGAAAAGCAACAGGCATACAACCTTGCAATGGTAGTTGCAAATGACGTTGCCGCGGGTGGTATAGGAACCGAAGATAACGAGGTGTTCATATCACGAGCGGGCGTGGAGGATATAAAGCACGTAAAAGGTGCGAAGAAGCTGATCGCCGATGCGATAGTAGAGGACCTGGCAAGCTTCCTTTAAGTACCACTTTCTCTCCCGAGGCTAAAACTACGAAACGCTGTCAAACAACTTAATCGCGGGTATCCTGTCTTTATAAACCCTGCCGTTAGTATCCGTGAATATTGTGCTTGTGATTGTGCCATATCCATTTGTGAGTGTTGGTGTGTGTATTATCTGCGGATACGAACCCGTGCAAATGGTATAGTTGTAAGTTTCGGCTTTGTATAGCACGAATTCGCCAAACGAGATGTTGTGCCAGTCACCGGTATAGTGGCCGTCCCCGTGTCCTTCTGCGCCGTCCCACGAGGCATTCCAGAATTTAACGTATTCCGCGTGCCCTCCTGTCCCGGGACATGGATAGGTATAAAGTTTCCGCACTGTTATTGTTTGGTCTGCTGTAATAGTACCTTCATGCGTGCCGGAAACGCTGGGATACGGATTCTCGGGCTCTCCCGTATCAAATACGAGTGTTTGGTTTTCTTTTATGTAATAATTCTCAAAACGCTCCTTCAAAGGATAAAAATCGGTATTATCCTTGTCTATGATGTACGGGTTATCCCAGATACCATCACTACGGTTATCAAAGTCGGTGTAGTTATCCCAGTAATTACCGGTATAATTGCGGTACGTTTTACCGTTGTAGCTGTAAGTTACCTGCTCGGTTGAGTTCCAGATATTTACGGATTTATAGGAATGCACATTGGGCGTGTTGTTTATGAAATTGTTGAGATAGATTTGGTTGCCTTTTGATAGCCCTGAAATGTAGATACCTTGAGTTCCACTGTTCCTAACCGTGTTCGTTACTATTATGTTCTCGTGTGACTTCGATAGATAAATACCCCTGTCCTGGTTCGAGTCCATAACGTTACTCCTGATTTCGTTTGTGTTCGAAGAGCTTAATGCGATACCTCGCTGGGTACTGTGTGTGACGTCATTATCGGTGATCGTGTTGCTGTTTGATCTCTCGTAGAGGTAGATACCACAATTGCCACTGTCCCGGACCACATTGGATGTAATCAGGTTCTCGCAAGATTTTGATACCCAAATGCCATGGTCCTTGTTAGACGTGACAACGTTATCACGGATGTTATTTCCGCTCGAAGTACTTACTGCCATACCGCGCTGGGTATTGTTTATGACGTCATTATCGGTGATCGTGTTGCCGTTTGATTTATCGTATAGGTAGATGCCACAATTACCTCCGTCCCGGACCACGTTGTATGTAATCATGTTATCGCAAGATTTTGATAGCCAAATGCCATGGTCCTTGTTAGACGTGACAACGTTATCACGGATGTTATTCTCGCTCGAAGTACCTAAGCCGATACCGCGCAGGACATTGTTTGTGGCGTCATTACCGGTGATCGTGTTCTTGTTTGATTGATCGTAGAGGTAGATGCCATAGTTGCCACTGTTCTTGACCTCGTTGGTTACAATCAGGTTCTCGCATGATTTTAATAGCTGAATCCCGGTGCGATTGCTAAGGTCCACAACATTGTCTCGGAGTACATTATTGTTCGCTGTGCTTAAGCTTATTCCGTGTCCGCCCAGGCTGTTTATGACGTCATTATCGGTAATCGTGTTGTTGTTTGATTGGTCGTAGAGGTAGATGCCATAAGTTCCACTGTTCGTGATAACGTTGGTTGCAACCATGTTCTCGCATGAGTTCGATAGCCAAATACCGTAGTACATGTTAGACTTGACATTGTTATCACGGAGTTCATTGTTATTGCTCGCTTTGCTTACGGCTATACCGCACTGGTCATTGTTTGAAGCGTCATTATCGGTAATCGTGTTGTTGCTTGATTGATCGTAGAGGTAGATGCCATAAATCCCATTCTTGTTCGCTAAGTTGTTTGCTAATACGTTCTCCTTGGATAACCTAATTGTAATGCCTTGACGCTCGTTACTGTCCACAACGTTATTACGGAGTTCATTGTTATTGCACGCCGACAGTAACGAAATCCCTTCCATGTGATTGTTTGAAGCGGTATTGTCGTTTATCACGTTGTTGCAGGATTTATTGAAATAGAAGCCATAAACGCCATTGTAGTTAGCGGTGTTATTTACTATTATGTTATCTGAGGACGCAGTAAGTCCAATGCCATGCTGGTATTCATTAGTGTTTGCAATGTTATCGCGGAGTTCTATATTGTTCGATCGGTCTAAAGTGATACCCCAGAGACGATTCTCTGAGACGTCATTACCTGTTACCTCTATGTGATTTGATTTAAGAAAGTAAAGGCCACTGTTTCTGTTGTCCTTAGCCCTGTTGTTTGCTACTACGCTACTGTACGAGTTCAGAAGAATAATACCGTGGTAGTTGTTACTGTCTGCGCCGTTATTACGGATTTCATTATCGTACGAGTCCCAAATAGATATTCCATGTGCCTGATTGCTAGAGGCGTTATTATCGGTTATCGTGTTCTTGTTTGATGATTTATTCAGGTGGATGCCACTCTTTTTATTGAGGTCTGCCTGGTTGTCGGTTATGGTATTCTCGCAAGAAGTCCAGAGTGCGATACCCTTTTCAGAGTTAGAGTATACGTGGTTATCCGTTATCACATTATTGTCAGAATCCGTGAAGTAGATGCCACTTTTTTCATTTACCATAACCCGGTTGTTTGTTAATGTGTTCGTATCAGACGCCGAAAATCCAATGCCCCTGTAATAGTTATAGTACACATCGTTATCGGTTATATTGATATTGCTTGAATCACTGAGGTAGATACCGTAAGAATTGTTCTGAATCGCGTTTCCAGTTATTGTGTTCTCGTGTGAACTCCAGACACCAATACCGCCAAAACCTCGGTAGTTATGGTGCATCACATTATCGTTTATCATGTTCTTGTTTGAATTCGTGAGGCAAATACCTTGCGTGTTATTCATAGCCTCATTGAGCGTTAGTGTATTCTCGGAGGACGTCCAGAGTCCGATACCCTGATTAACATTATTTAAGACGTCATTCCAGGTTAGCTGGTTGTGTGATGACCCGTTAGCTAATTTAATACCGCAATCTTTGTTTGTGCACACGGTGTTGTTTTCAATGGTGTTTTGACTTGATTTATCCAGTGATATACCCTGAAAGTTGCCAGTAACGTTGTTGTGCGAGATGTCGCTGTTAGTTACACCTGCGATAAGGATACCGCAACTATCATTAGCACCTTCTATTTTTAACCAGCTAATGGTCACGGAATTCGCGTTTAGCTCGAATACTGGCTTGGTTGGGTCCGCAGCAATGACCGTGCAATTGGCAGATCCTTTCTCAGACCCGATAGTCACAGCTTTGTCCACAACTATGTTCTCGGTGTAACTGCCATTTCTTACGATTACGTAATCGCCGGTGGATGCGTTATCTACCGCCCACTGTATTTTTGCGTAATCGTCAGGTACGTAAATGACAGTTGAACTGAAAATCGACCCGGACGGATTCAAACTGTTGTTTGTTGTGTTAGCCTCTGCGGTAGATGGCGTTACACTACTTAGGACCAGCACTAACATAACCGATACCGTTAACATCTTCAAGCGAATTTTATACTTCATTATCTCTTCCTTTCTTTTTGTTACGTATAGCCGATACATAAAGATACTCTATTTGACGTATTTAAAATTACAGCAATTTGTGTGCGTCATCGTGTTAGTACTAAAACTTTTAAAAAATCGAATAGCATTTATACGCTTGTGATTAAAAAGGTAGTAGAGGACATAGGTGTTCGGGCTTAAGGGCAGGTCTTGTACTTATATAAAGGGTAGCGTGACTGGAGAACCCAAAGGTATTTAAGCGCACATAGCTTAAGATGATTTATGAGCACAATTGCGATAAGTGATGAGGTGAAAACCAAATTAGAGGACATCGCAAGACATTTGAACATCAGCAAAGAAGAGGTCATAGAATCTGGATTAGCTATTTTTGAAGCGGGGGTTAAGACGGAGAACCAAAACGATACAAAATTTAAAATCGCAACAGAAATCATGAAAAAGCATCTGAGGAGCTTAGAAGTTCAAACACGCGATTAGCTTAGCGTGCAAAGATGATCGAAGAAGCAAAGGCTGATGTTTTTGATGCGGTATCCCGTAGATGGGAAATAGAAATTTAAAATTAGACGAATTACATGCTAAAATAATCTTATTTGATAACTGATAACGTTAAACACTTTAGGTGGCTTTCCGGTATGGCCCCTGTGATGACACCAGAGGAATTTGTTTATAGGTATGTGAAAAAAGGGTATATTTAATAATGGATAAGATATATTAAGCAGCAGGGATGCTCCAGAATTCAACCGGGGTGGAGCGGCTGGGGCTGGAGAACTTGGTACTTTAAATACCAATATTAATTTCGATTTGTTTAACTTCTTGGAACATACTTTATAGTGGGTAAATGGGGTTTGATCGCAGTCGCATTCGGATTTTTAGGGGGTTTGCAGATTTTAGCATCTCCATGGTCGCTAATTTTGTTGTTCAGTGGAATGGGATTAGGACTCTTTGTTGTAAATATCAAGAGTGGTGTATAACTGGGTTTAGTAAACATATTAAAGACGGAAAAGAACTATTAAAATGGTGATTAAAAATGATAGGGGCTAAAAAGGTTCACCTCCCTGTTCTTGTGGAGAAGGACGAAGATGGTTTCTTTGTGGTGGAATGCCCGCTTCTTCAGGGATGCTATACGCAGGGAAAAACACTGGACGAAGCGTTGAAAAACATACACGAAGTGATTGAACTGTGTCTTGAGGTGCAGAAGAAAGAAATTGTGGGACCGCCTCTTAAGTACGAGGTATAGTGACTGGTTTTAGTATAGTGAGGAGTGGCACGGAAGGTGAAAACTAGAACGCAGTCTTTTTCCAAATGTTCTACTCAAGGCATGACAATCTCATGCAACCGACTACTTATCACTTCGCTGCGCTACGTGGCAAGCGGCGACTGATGGGGAGCGTTAGGTAAATGAGATACAAAAATGCTGCCAATTTGCCCGCAACGGAAAATTAGTAAATGGACCTCAGAAGCTAACATTTTTAATATCACGCGCCACTAAAAAGTTTAATGGCGGTAAACAAATGCAAAACTACACCCATATCCAAGAAACCATATCGAAACTATTCGTAGAAATGGACTATATTGCCATAGCTTCATTCATAATCTCAGTAATCGCTATTGTAATCGCAATAGCAAGTTATTTGAGAACAAAAAGATTCCAGGATTATGAGTATTCAACAAGGCTCCAGATATTGGACGAGCATCTTACGTATGGCAATCCATCATTAAAAGATATACCGGCTCTATCTTATCAAGCCAAAATTGAAAACCGCGGATCAAAACCCATCAAAATAGACTGTTTATACCTGGACTATGGAGATAAAGTTGATTCGAATAAACGCATGAAGCGTCATATAGATGGGGAGCTATATTTGCGTCCAGGAAAAAGGCACGAATTCGGTATCGATATATCATGTGTAGATGTGGAACAAATGAAAAAGCGCTTTAATATTAACCACTGCTTTTTTTTCTTTAGAATTGCATACCATGCCCCAGATGGTTCAATCCAAGAAAATATTAGATCACTTGGTGATACAAGAACAATAATTATTCAAAAAGGTGATTGCTTAACTTAAAAAGTAACCATAAGTAAATTCGCTGCTGAAACCACTGTGTATAGAACACCCGTGCACCGGATGCCCCCGTAATTCATTCGTGGGTGGTGCGGACGGGGCTTCAATAAACCCACTACTGTGAAGCGATTTTGTTTTTTATTGCACAAAAACCAGAAGTTTTTGTGTCTTCACACAGAAAGCGCTTTTTGCGTCTTGATTATATGCGTAGCCGCAATAGCGAGTGCGTCAGTAACATCATCGGGCTTCGGCGTCTCTGCCAGGTGTAGCAGCTCCGTTACGCACCTCGCAACTTCGCTCTTTTCCGCCCGCCCGTATCCAGCTATAACACTCTTCACCTCTGTAGTATTATAGTCGTATGCAGTTAGCCCCGACATAGCAGCAGTTAAGAGACAAACGCCTCGTGCTTGTCCCACGCTTAACGCAGTCTTCACGTTAGCATTGAAAAAAATCATCTCGATTGCCATAACCTCCGGTGTCGTGTCTTTAATAACCGAAAGCAAAGATTCGTATATCACAAGTAAACGCTCCTCTTTTGGTTGCTTTGGTGTCGTCTTTATACATCCAAAATCAACTGACGTTAACGCACCGTTTTCCGATTCCACCACACCCCAGCCGGTAGTTGCCGTTCCGGGATCTATTCCGATTACACGTACCATATTTACGTTATCCTAACATCTTAGTCATACAGCCCGCGATCAGTCCTCCGATGGCATCGTCCATGAAAACGCCCAACTGGTTCAATATCCCGGGTTTCCTCGTATCATAATAGATAAAATTGAAAAGTGCCTTTTTACCGCCTATGTATTCCGCAATGTCAATGCCTATAAGCTCGTCAGCCACAATACTTGCAGCATCGGTTTCACCCGCTTTACCTGCTCTTCCTTTCAGTATCTCGATCTCATCGGCATGAATAGCCGCTGCCAGTAGCAATGCCACGTTAACATCCGAGCTTTCTTTCTTTATCGTCTCTTCTAACCGCCTCTGCAAATCCGCTTTATCTACTTCTTCGCCCTCTGCCGGCACGTAAAGCTCGAGTGCTGCAGACACCATATCATCTAAATAAATACCGCGTTCCTCCAGCCGGATTAGTATATGTCTATCCGCCGTTAAAGCATCGTGAAAAACAAGAGCATCTCGCACGCCTTCTCTTACTACTTCGTACAACGTACTGCCCAGAGCGGTCGCTTTACCCGCAAATAGTTCCTCGGCGGCATCGTTAGTTCTAGGACATGCAACTACCACGGAATCGGTCGCATCGCCTGTGAATAGGTCGCCGTCCTCAACATGAATATCGAGGTCGTAGCAAGCTGCGGTCTTCGCTTCTGTAGCTACTATTATCACGTTCGCCATTGCCGATTGAGACAGATTCTTATTTAGCAGCAAGATTATGTTTATTGTGGACGACAACCGTGAAGGTGGTTTCGATTTTCCCGCGGTTATGATAGCCGTAACATCGCCTCGTTCTATGATGCTCGCGTCATTCATCCCCACCGCAGTCATCATGCCCACGAGTTCTTCACCCACTAAACCATGTTCGGCAATAAACGAATCGAACCGTTCAAATGCGTCTTCGTTGAAATCAGTCGCTACTGTTAGATTTAATATCGCTTTCGATAGCCGGTAGCCGCCGTTATAGATTGCGGAACTAAGCACTTTGAACTCGCCGTGCACTACAATATACTCGTCTGTCTTTTCTATTTTCATGCGTTTTGTAAATATATATTCCTAGAACAAAAGAAAGCTTTTTTTTTTGATGTTACTGTAACGGCTAGCCGAGAACTAAAAAGGTCTATGTGCATTTTATACTATCTGAACTGTTGAAGAGGAAGCACACGATGATACGCAAATTCAGAATGTCTGATTTGGAACCGATTGTGAAGATAGAGGAGCAAGCATTCCCGAAACAGCCTTATAACAGATCTACGTTCTTGTATTTCGCATCTGCATATCCCGCTAATTTCTTGGTATATTTAGAAGCGACTAAAATCGCGGGTTATCTCATCTATTATCCTGCGGGGCATATAGTGTCTATCGCAGTGCATACCGCGTATAGAAGGATAGGTGTAGGAACCAAGCTTGTAGCTACGGTATTGAAAAGAACGGGCGGGTGTGCTATGGTGGAAGTGCGAGAACGTAACGAAACGGCACGTAAGTTTTATACGCATTTGGGCTTCTCTATGTACACGGTGATACCAGCGTATTATGGCGATGAAGATGCTGTTGTGATGGTTCGCAGCGGTACGCACGGGCACTACCTGAACTTGAAAAATCAGTGCCGTTACAGAAGTTGAGTATGGTTCATAGCCACCCCCTTCCGGAAGCTGCTATGAGCCCCATCCATAACAGGACTCGTGGTTTTCCCTCATCCGGCTCAAGGGGGGGCGATACTTTTAGCATCGTAAAGCGAGGAACAAAAATAATTACCAACGTTCTGACTTTCTAAAGCGCTTCTTGGGAGATGTCAAGTGTTTTAAGCACTCTTTTTGCTATGTCTGATGAAATGTGCTTTAGATGATTATACCAAAAAATGGAGAAAACGGGCAGAATTAATGGCTGAATTTGCTATTAAAGAATGTTCAGACATGTTTCCAGGGGCTCATTACTAAATATGGTAAAATTATCATGAAAATATAAGAGCTTTTTTGGTTTTTATACACAACACAAGGTTTATATAGATGTTAAATACATTAAACAATATGATACACCTCTTTATTGATACAAATAGGTATTTGGGTATTTATGGACTTCAAAAAGAATTGCTTGAGGAAATCGAGAAGCTTACACATTCTATTAACGAAAATAAGGTGGTGTCCTATAAACCGTGACCTTTATATACCCCGAACCACATAATAGATTCTATGACCGGGGCAAAACCAAATGACCAGATATGTTTGAATCCAGACTGTCCGGACTACCGGAAGAAGAACACAGGACAAATCATT
>JAPVWK010000084.1 GCA_028572065.1 Candidatus Methanophagales archaeon | reverse complement strand
GACCTCTACCAGTGCTACACCAATCTTAACAGACCCCATTCGGCACTTGCGATTGAAACACCCAAAGGGGTCAGAAACAACGAGAGGACTCCATGTATGGCTGAAGGCATCACCAACCATCCATGGACGTGGAGTGAATTTTTGATGTTTAAGGGTGGGTCATGAAATTTAGGACACCACCAAATTTTCAGGTGCTGGTGGCTTTACATCGTGTAAGGCACTCAGCGAAGATATTTCTGCTTTATCTACCAGCTTGCCATCTCGATAAAGCCGGAATTCCAGAAAGTTTGTCAATATGAGATTAGGTAACGCATCACGATACCTTTTTAGCTGCTCCGACACTTCCACCGCGTGAAGACTGGAATCCTGTTTTTTCGCTTCTATATGCCCTATAATCTCTCCGTCCTTACGTATGAGGAAGTCAGGAATACCAACTTCTGTGCGTTTGGGTAAGACAAGAGCTTTTGCATTCTCGTCCACAGATAACACGTGCGAACTTTCTTCAAATAGCGTTTTTAAAGCGGGGTAGAAGCTTTCCTCTCTGAAACTGCCGCCCGAGTAAATCTCGTGCAGTTCTTTGAGGTACGTGCTGAGAATCTTCTGCAATTTAGCGTTTTTCATTTTGTTAAAAAGAAAAAGAGGGGGGGGGGGGAGATATAATATCGCCGCCCGAAATTTCAAGCCGAAGACACGAAATCGCTTGACTTTGGTATCTCCAGCTTCAAGCCCTTCCGTTTTCTCACATCCATTACCTTCTCTTTGAACAGATTCGGCGGTATTGGCTTGAAACCCGCGAACTCCGTGCTCCATAACGCTCTTCCTTCCGTCACAGACCTTATGTCACCTGCAAAGCCTAACATCTCCGCCACCGGCGCTTCCGCTTGCAAAGAAACCATATCCTCTTCGGTCTTTATATCAATTATCTGCCCTCTTCTACCCTGCATTTCTCGCGTGACGTTACCCATAAGATTCTGCGGTATATTTATGAATACTTCCTGAATCGGCTCGAGGAAAGTCGCTTTCCCTTGTAGCATCGCTGCGAGCATCGCGCTTTTCGCTGCAGGAATAACCTGCGCAGGTCCACGATGTATCGAATCCTCGTGCAGTTTCACATCCATCAGCTTCACTTTTACACCCATGCACTTCTCCTTTGCTAACGGCCCTTTCGCCATCACTTCCTTGAAGCTTTCCTGGACCAACTCCATCGTCTCCCGCAGATACTGTACCCCTTTGGTCATATCTATTAACAAGTTACCCTCGATGATGTCCACGACATTTCGTGCCTCTATCTTCTCCATGCCCGCTTCAATCAGTTGGTCTCGCATCAAAACCTTGTTCTTGCCTACGACTATCCCCTCGGTTTTTATCTTCTTCACTACGTCCATACCTAAGGGTTCAACCACAACATAGAACTTGTTATGCCGGTTTGGCGATTTACCTTCTACCGGTCCCGCTTTCGCTTCCACCGTCTCACGGAAGACGACAATGGGTGGCGAAGTGATTATAGGGATGTTTTCATCATGATCTATCCGGTTTATTATTATCTCAAGATGCAATTCGCCCATCCCCGAAATCAGGTGTTCTCCCGTCTCCTCGTTTATCTCGATCCGTATCATCGGGTCTTCCTTACCCAACCTCCGTAGCATTTCTACCAGCCGCGGCAAATCCTTCGTGCTCTTCGATTCCACCGCAACGGTAACAACCGGCTCACTGTAATGTTTCATACTTTCAAAAGGTACCATATCTGCAGTAGAAAGCGTAGAACCGACTATGGCATCTTTCAAACCCACGAGCGCCGCGATGTTTCCCGCTGGTATCTTATCTACTTCTACACGCTCCTGACCCATGTATATACTTGCCTGCTGAATCCGGTTCGTTTTGTACAAGCCGGAAACGATCAATTCCTTGCCCTTTTCCACAGTTCCACTAAATAGTCGCCCGGTGGCTACTTCTCCCGCATGTGGGTCCACCGTGATACTGGTAACCATAAAAGCTACGTCTCCGTCTCTATCACATTTCGCCATGCTCTGCCCTATATCGCTCGCCTCGTCACCATGCCATATTACCGGCATTCGTTGCTTCTGCGCTTCTAAGGGGCTGGGAAGATGTTCAGTAACCATATCAAGAACGGCTTCATAACCCGGGCACTTCAACGCCAGCTCTTTCATGTTCTCCGCTTTACAGTAATCGTATACATCCTTGAAGCTAACCTTTGTCTTCTGCATAGACGGAACACTTATAGACCAGTTATACAGTGCGGAACCGAAAGCGACATTGCCTTTTGCGGCATCCAGCTTCCATTCCTCGTATTTATCCTTCTTCATACTCTTTATCAGCTTGTTTACCTTGTCTATTATCTTCCCGAGCTGGGCTTGCATCTGCAGCGCATCTACTTTCAGCTCGTTTATCATCCGGTCAACCTTGTTAATGAAAAGAACGGGTTTCACGTTCTCCTTCATTGCCTGTCTCAGTACGGTCTCGGTCTGTGGCATCGCGCCTTCTACGGCATCCACGACCACCACGGCACCATCAACGGCTCTTAACGCCCTCGTCACATCCCCGCCAAAATCTACATGGCCGGGGGTATCAATAAGGTTTATGAGGTGGTCTTCACCGTTGTAAGAATAAACCATTGACACAGTTGCTGCGAATATTGTTATCCCTCTCTCTTGCTCCAGATAATAAGAATCCGTGAATAATTGCTCGCCCGCTAATTCTTTCGATATTATCCCTGCACCCGCAAGGAGGTTATCGGTCAAGGTGGTCTTCCCGTGGTCTATATGGGCGATGATACCTATGTTCCTTATCAAATCCGACTTGTCCATCAGGACTTTTACCTTTTCCGCTGCCTTCTTTCCTCTCGTTGCCATTTCTATTTCTCCATTTGTTTTCCTATCTTTATTTTAACGATTTTACATTTAAACATATCTTATAGAATGTACCTTTTATATGATGTATCTATTACATAATGTATAAGATAGTGCATAGAAGCCCGGGTGGTGTAGCGGCCTATCATTGAGCCCTGTCGAGGCTCGGACTCGGGTTCAAATCCCGACCTGGGCGTTAATTGAAACGGATAAGGTTGTGCCGTGTTATAAGGTGAAACACTGGCACTATATTTGAATAGAGGCGAATTCGTTGGTGTGGGGCGCTCCCCCCCTCCACCCAGAGACGGTGGGCATCCTCGATATTGCCCTGCGTTTAATACTGTTGTGTTTGAGATCATGGATGTTGATAACCCGTGGCAGGCAAAGCCCTGCATCAATGATGAGGATGGAGTTCGTGAGATAGAGCTGCCAGAACCTGCTACATACAAAGGTAAGGTAGGTGGTGAACCGGATAGCAGTGTTAGGGCAACGATTACACCCGACGGGGTAGGTGGCTTTGTAATTTGTGACAAGGGCTGGTACTGGATTGAACCCTTAAACGGGTGGTACGAAAAAGCCGAGGCAGGGGCTAATATCACTCATTATACGTACAACACTGCTGATACAGAGTTCGAGATATATCTTGGGGACGACGTAACATTGGTGCCAGAGGATGATAGTATATCAAACAGATCAACGATTGAGCCATCCAATATCAGCGTATCTAGCATAGAGAATTTTGAAAAACCCCCGAAAACATCAAGATATGCTCCCAAAGCATATAACGAATGGGACGGGAAGAGGGGTAAATCAAAATACTACATAGAACAAGAAGGTAACAAAGCGAAAGTAGAAGTGCCATCTAATTTCATGGTATATAGCATAGAACAAGGTGACACAGCTACAGTAAAAAAGCCATCTAATTTCAGGGTATATGCAAAGAAGTATGATACACCACAATGGGGCTATACTACATCAAATACAAAGAAGACTTTTACTCAATATGGCTTATGATACTGTTAGTGAGTGCAGGGGATGGGCGTTAAAGAGAGAAGTGTAGTTTAAAATTGAATGGAAAAGGTAAGCGTCCAAAAAAATTACGTGCTGTATCCATCAGTCCATTAACCAAACACGTATGACACGAAACTAACGGAAATCTCACACCAATCGTATTGCAGGTATCCAATTGCTGTATCTCCTGCCATTCGCATCCACGAACTCCGAGCAGGTTATGAATCCCACGTGTGTTGATAGATTATCGGTATGATGAATCTGTGGATAGGAACATGTACGGATAGTGTAGTAGTAGGTTTCGTTTTTAACAAGTGTGAACGAATCCACAAAGGAGACGTTATGCCAATCGCCACTGTATCCCGTCCAATTTGCCGTCACGTCTAAAGTTTCATTCCATATCCTTGCATAATCCGTATGCCCGCCTGTGCCTGTGCATGGATACGTATAAAGCGTTTGCACTTCTATGGTTCGGTTTAGCTTTATTGTGCCGTTGTGCGTACCGAATATGCTAGGATACGTTCCTGCACCTGTATCGAATACCGCGCTTACCGGTGAGACATTCAAATTTTTTAATACCGTATCCGTCACGCCGTGGTTATCCGTGACAGTCAAGTTTACCACGTAATTGCCAGCGCAAGAATACGTATGGCTCACAATTTTACCGGGTTCGTATCCAGGATTGATAATCAAATCATCTAAATATCTAACCGTGCTATACGGTAGTTGATATAACCAACTGTTGACCCTGTTCCATCCGGTTTCATCTTCCTTTTCATCACCAAAATACCAGTGATATTTCGTGATGTTTCTTTCCGGGACACATGAGGACGAAGAGGCATCAAATAACACTACTTGATTCACAACCGGCTGAGTCGGTGAGGACGTAAAATCCGCTACCAGTGGCAACGAGCCGCTATACCAGTCATAAAGAAACACATCCGTATAATATTTTGCTACTGCTTCGTTCCGGATAATCAAACCTACTTCTCTATTTTTTCTTGGGCTATGCTCATTCCAATTGATACTTGAAATCAAGACTGCTCGGCGATCAACAATCACGCCTTTGTTATGTGTCTTGTTGAGCCCTATCGCTTCGTTATCCACCAACTTCGCTTTGAGTTCCAACCGTTCCGCAGTAGCAATATCGCTGACGTACTTAAGAGTCGCTTCATTGTGTTCCTTGCCATACTTCGATTCCAGTAGTATCTTTACTTCACAACCCCGTCGTGATGCGTTTATTACCGCTTCTAAGTACGGATTATGCTTTAAATCCCAGTCTTTGTAGATATAAAGCTGCTCGACATAAACAGAACTATCCGCGGCATTTATCATGCCAATAATTGAGTTCGTTTGCATTAACGCTGTATCCGGTGCTAAAACCGGCGTGATAATAAACATGCCGGAAATTGATTCACTGTCGAACGGATGCAAGTATTTACCGGTAGGGATTATGCGATTTGGCACGAACTCCTGTGGTGGGCTGCCATACTTATTCCCATAGATTGTATCGTTCGCGCGAAATGCGAAACTGTCCGTGTTTGCGG
Source organism: Candidatus Methanophagales archaeon (assembly GCA_028572065.1). Taxonomy (GTDB): domain Archaea; phylum Halobacteriota; class Syntropharchaeia; order Alkanophagales; family Methanospirareceae; genus QENJ01. The sequence goes on along the minus strand of JAPVWK010000084.1, from coordinate 3,400 downwards.
GGTTCCAGTCGTCAAAGAAGACCTCACAGAAATAGTTCGTTACATCCGGATTGTTTACCCTAACGCCCCAACCTCTATTACCAAATGTGTTATTGACTGGCACGCCTGTATTCTTCCAGTTTTCTGACGTCACTATCGTTGTTTCGTTGTCTATGAGTGCATATTTAGCATGATTGAACGCATAGCGGTCATAAATACCTTGGTCTTTTTCATTTATCATAAACCTGACTTCTCCGCCTGTTGTTACTATTTGGTTCGCAATATACCGTTCAGCATCGCTAATACCTGTCACTGGGCCGCCTTCCAGCAATATCCTTACTTTTACGCCTCTTGCTATCGCATCTATTATGTGGTCCATCAAATAGAAATTATGGAATTGGTAAACGTTCAGAGAAATTGACTCCTTTGCGCTGTCTATCGCATTCGCAATCTCGCTAAAGCTGCTGTCCGGGGATGTAAATACCGTAACAGTACCGTTAAAGCCAAAAGTAGCATAAGGGAAATGCGATTGCCCAACTACATATACCCGATAATCATCCCAATCCGATGACGTGTTTGTATCCTCATATTGCCCCGTTGTCTCATTTCTGTCACGTTCTAAGATAACACCCGCTTTTACGCACTCTATGGGTGTTGCAGTCCATCCAACTCCGGCATACCTGGAATTACCATAAATCACGGCATCTATTACCTCACCTTTGTTATCCTTTAGAATTACTTCATCGCCCTTATTACTGAACGCTAATCTACCGCTTTTCGCCATAATCTGCGTGGGCTCTGGCGAATCCACACCATATTCAAAGTCGGCTTGGCGTAGCATCTCATCACAAAAAGCCGTTGCATTATACGCGAGGTAGATACTCTCACCCGCACTCAAATCCGCCTGTGCCGGAAACGTAATAACACCTTCGCAATCGGTAATCTGCCATCCCCCGAGGCAGATTGTTGTTTCGGTTGGATTGTGTATCCTTATGAATTCACCGTCTGTATCACCTTTCAAATAGGTGTCATAAAACAGCTCAGTAATAACCGTAGTTTGTGCTGTGTTTACTGCGCTAACCGTACCCGAGCCAATAAGAACGACAAACGCCAGTACCAAGCACCATTGCTGTTTCATGCGTTTCATACCGTAAAAAAAAGACCTTCCAGTTTATGCAATCTACTTATGGCTCGCTCTTTGCCCCAAGTAAGTTGATTCACTGCGGTTTTATCGTACTACCTTTGTGAGGTATGCGGCCATACGTGGACAGGCCGCTTTTGGGTCCCACTATCCCTTACGATGTAATACCGCTTACCAAAATACTGTGTGTATCTGCTGGAATTTATAGATATGACTAAATCATGAGTCATCTCGTCGGGAGAAAAACTACAACGCATCTTCGTCAGAAAGTACGGTTTCGTTATAAGCTCTTTTAATAATTCGCTAGTCCCATAGATCGCTTTTTTAGGATATAAATTATACCTGAGCTTATAGGCTTTTGTGTGAAACCAATCTGCATATTCCACCGAAAAATCGTCTACACTTGCTACACCATCTGCGAATACATATAACAATACCTCGGTATCCCCGGGATTTAATGATGTTATCTTCATTGGATATACTATTTGAGTTGTGTTGAAACGCAATTTTATTGGGTGCGTTGTCCCTTTAGAAAACGTTTTATCAGGTATCAGTTCTATTCCTTCTGAGGACACCCGCCGTTCTTGCGCCTCCAGCTTTGGATAGTAATGCTTTATAAACCTTTTATCTGCAGGAATAACAAAATGTCCAGGTTTCGTCACCTGCTCTTCCGCCTCTAAACGCATAGCCACAAAGTACCAGTCTTTTGCAATATAAAAGTCTACAATCTCTTTTGCTTCTTCGGGAAACTTGTATCCGTGTTCATTCAACCACTCAATCAATGCAGAAGGGTCCGTTGCAGAAAGTATGCTCACGTCATAGATGCCCACCTTCTTTCTTTCCCATAGTTTTACCCATGAGAATCCACCACTTATAGTACCTGCAGCCTGATCGTTATGATCTCGAAATTCAGAATGCCGATTCGTGGGAAGCGTTAAATAATACAAAGTCTCAAATATTTCTGCATCTGCTTCATCAACCTCGGGATAATCGGGCACGGGAACAACCCAGGCGAAATCATCCGCCCCGTTTTCATATTCCGTTTGCAGAATTAAGTCCTCTATTCCATTGTCATAAAATATTACTGCTCTTTGTGATGGCTGATACATATCCTCAGATCCCTGTGGCACAAAAAATCCGCCGTCTGCACTTACGATACTGGCCGCCGACGTAGCGATAAACCCTAATATCAAAACCGCAACAACAATTTTTTGTTTCATTTCCATTATACCTATACTCGTTACTTTATAAAAACCTTTCGGCACATATTTTACCGTTTTTCGATCGTGTATGTTCAGTCCCATTATTTTAGAGGGATATACTCGTGATACGTGAGCGCAAGCTCAAGTGCGATGCTCCGTGTGCTCTTATCCCGTATTTTGTGCCTTCCAATGTATTTCACCTTCCTTCCGTTCACTCAATTGACCACACTTCCGCTTTCCTGGAGCTAAGATCCCGTGAGTTTTATATAGTCAAACATTTCGGGACTACACTGTTACTTATCTAAAGTAAAACCGGCTATAACCCCAGCTCTTCACTTATCGGTAGAAGTGCATCCAGAGCAATCGTAAAGAATTCTTTGCGCTCAAGACCGAGCTCTTCACAGACCATTATATTCTCCCGGCTGACAGTCCGCGCAAACGACTTGTCACCGAATTTCTTCTTCAACGATTTCGCTTTTACTTCTGATAATCTCCGCGTGGGCATCATCAACGCCGTGGGCACGATCAAACCGGAAACCGCATCCGCAGCGATCAACGCCTTTGCCATCACGCTATCGGGTGCTACACCTGTTCGCGCGTTATGCGCTCTTATCGCATGTAAACATTCTTCGGGTAGTTCGCCTTTTAGCATCTCCGCCGTTATAAGCCCATGTTCTTCAAAATTGTCTTTTGTTTGTTCGTAATCCAGATCGTGTAATAACCCGACCAACGCCCATTTTCCTTTCTCCTCTTCCGGGATTGCCAGCTTATCCGCAAGGGCTTCCATTATCCGTGAAACCGCGAGCATGTGATTCCTTAGGGGCTGTAAAAAATTAACCCGGACAATATAGTGCATGTTTTGGAAGGATAGTGTAGTTCCATTCACCATGAAAAACGCACCTAATAAGGTTAATCTGTTCCATTATCTCATCAGATGTCTTGATTCCTTTAGGATATGAATTTTTGTCTAGTTGACATTTAACCCGCAGGCCTTTATTGGTGGTTGTTGCAGATATAAGGTTCACAATAACTTCATGACTTATAAGGGGTTTACCTCTCCAATTTTGGGTAATAAAAG
>JAPVWK010000083.1 GCA_028572065.1 Candidatus Methanophagales archaeon | reverse complement strand
TACGAGTTTTATCCCGGTAGGGGCGTGTTTGAAGTGCTCGGTGCCGATATGCCACTAAACAAAGGCGATGTAGCGTTTCGAGCGAATTTTGCGACTGTGGATGACGATTTGCGAGTCATAGACAGACGGGCAGGAAGGAAAGGTAGTAAAGGCATGGCAAAACTGTTGAACGGGCTTGAAATAGATGATGTCCAGATATATCTGGAGAATACCACGGAGCACAGAGGCGCGCTTGTGATGACCGGCACGAATCTTTCTCGCGACGTATCGAATGTGGACTCACATGTGGCGGGAAGCATTGTAGCAGAATGTAAACCGCTTAAAGATACCGATGCCGCGAAGAAGACCGCAAAAATCGTGAATGAATTTGTACGGAAGAGTTATGAACTCCTGAACCATCATCCGGAGAATGAAGATAGAAGACGGAACGGTGAACTACCTGCGAATATTATACTTCTAAGAGGTGGGGGTAGTTATAGGCAAGTGCCGCCGATGAGCGAAAGGCATGGATTTCGTACTGCCTGCGTGGCTGGAGCTTCGCTCTATAAGGGAGTTGCAAAATATGTCGGGATGGATGTCATTCCGGTTGAAGGTGCAACCGGCAAATCCGATACGAATTTGAAGAATAAGGCAAAAGCGACATTACATGCACTGGAACACTACGATTTTGTGTTCGCGCATATAAAAGCGACTGATAGTTTTGGACATGACGGCGACTTTGAAGGTAAGCGCGAGATGATTTCACGAATAGATAGCGAGTTTATGAGCAGGCTAAAAGAGACTGATGCGTATATAGTCATTACTGCTGATCATAGCACGCCGGTGTCACTAAAACGGCATAGCAGCGACCCTACACCCATTGTCATGAATGGTGCGGGCGTTAGAAGAGATAAAGTACAGACTTATGACGAAATTGCCGTTGCTTCCGGAGGATTGGGCTGGATAAGAGGCTTGGATTTAGTTCCGATATTATCGGACTTTATGGGCTTTTATAAAATGTATGGGACATGAATATGTGTACGCGAATACGGGTTGAACTTGCTTTGGAATGGTACAGGACCAATGAAGCATCGTTAGCGAAATCGGCTGAACTTGCTGGGCTTACTACGGTGGAATTCAAGAAACTTATTGCTGATAGAGGTATAGCAGGGGTGATGACTGGAAAGGGGACCTCTGCTTAATAAAACAATAAGTTTTACCCGATAGTGAACAAGAATAAATAATACCGATTCATGACTGTTTTAATGTTACAACGCTAAAATGACCGAAGTTTCTCTTGTTTTACCGGCATACAACGAAGCAGAAAGGTTAAGAGATACCGTTAGACAAGTAGCGGATGCGTTACAAAAAATGAGCACTTCGTTTGAGATTATCATCGCGGAAGACGGCTCAACTGATGGTACCAGCAATACCGCCGATGAACTGGCAAGAGAATTTACTTATGTGACACATCTGCACAGTAGCGAGAGGTTAGGTCGCGGCAAAGCGTTAAATCGCGCGTTTAAGTCGTCAAAAGGTGAAATTGTCGCATACATTGATGTTGACCTTGCAACCGACTTGAAACACCTCGACGAGTTGATTGAATCAATACGAGATGGTTACGACATCGCAACTGGCTCCCGAATGTTAAAAGATAGTGATGTGAAACGGTCTTTTACGCGATTTGTTGCGAGTAAGGGCTTCAATTTCATGACACGGCATTTACTAAAGTCCGAACTAAAAGACCATCAATGCGGATTTAAAGCATTCAAAAGGGAATCGTTATTCGCTATTCTGGATACTGTAAAGGATAATCACTGGTTCTGGGATACTGAGATACTGGTGAGAGCACAGAGAGAAGGATACAGGGTAAAAGAGTTTCCCGTGAGATGGCGATGTGACAATCAAACAAAAGTGGATTTGAAGAGGGATGTCATAGAGATGGGGACCCAAATTTTAAGGCTCTGGCGTGAGCTTAGACATACGTAAATAAGGGTTTCATCCCAAAGATAGGGTAAGTATTCTATGGTGGTGTTTCACGAAATATGAACGAAAAGACGAAAAGATTTGTACGGAGCAAATACAGGGATTATTACAGAACTGCGCAGATAGAACTCCTGTCGGATTTATGGATGCGGGAACTGGCATTCGTTCATTTTGACCCGTCTTACCCTGCGAAACTCGTGATGAGACGACACAAATCCTTTAACACTGATGTTGACTTGCAGAATTACCTCAAGGAGAATGCACCGGCTCATGCCTATCATTCCGCCGCGATTTATAAATATCCCGCGGGCCCGAATATGGCAAGCAAAGACTGGATCGGTGCGGATTTAATCTTTGACCTTGATGCCGACCACGTGGTGGATGAATCCGAGCTTCCGGACTATACTTATGAGGACCTGCTGGTACTTGTGAAAAAAGAGACCGTAAAATTGATTGATTTTTTGCTTGACGATTTTGGATTCCACGAAGACGAGATCGAGCTTATATTCTCGGGGTCTAGGGGCTATCACATACATATACAAAAGCAAGAGGTGCGAAGGCTTGGCAGCCGAGAACGGCGTGAAATAGTTGATTATATTACGGCTACGGGGCTGGATATGGATAGCTTCCTGAAAGGCGTAGAAAAGTCAGGGCGTGAAGATTTGAAGTTTACTCGCGATGGCTGGGGGAAACTACTACTAAAAGGGCTGATAGAGTTCCTGCACGAAATAGCGGCAATGGAAGAGCAAGAGGCGATCAAGGTGGTAAAAAGAGCAGGTAAAATGGATCGGAAGAACGCAAAAGAGATAATCCGGATTGCCCGAGATGAGACCGTGATGGAACGGATAGAACAGGGCGAAATCCCTCAGTTCGCTAAGACCATTAAATGGAGTGAGATAACAAGGGCAGTAACAAAGACAGTACGAGTGAAATCAGCGGATAAACCTGATGAGCCCGTGACTGCGGACATAAAACGACTTATCCGGCTGCCGACCTCGCTACATGGCAAATCGAGTTTAGTAGTAAAACCGTTAAAACTAGCAACTTTTGATGAGTTCGACCCTTTAGAAGATGCGGTTGTATTCGGCGATTCACCCGTGGAAGTACAGATGGTTCGTAGCGCCGCGATAAAGCTGAAAGGCGAAAACTATAAGCTAGAAGAAGGCGAAACCGCTTCGTTACCGGAACATGTTGCGCTTTTTTTCATGTGTCGTGGCGCCGCCGAGTGCGTTTAACAACCTATTTTGTACGGTTACCCGTAATATTGCCCGGTTTTACGCTTTCTGAGTAGATAGATGAAGAAAGGCGCGCCGAAGAATGCGGTGATTATACCGACCGGCAACTCGCCTAATAACCGTGCCAATGCGTCCGTCCAGACAAGAAAGATACCGCCTACCAATGCCGAAGCGGGAAAAAGTATGCGGTGGTCCGGTCCCACGATCATTCGCGTAATGTGCGGTATTATCAAGCCGACAAAGCCAATAGTTCCTGCGAATGCTACCGCGGCTGCTGTTATGAATGCTGAGAGCACCAAAAGTATTCTCTTCACACTTTCCACGTTTATACCCAATGTCTGTGCGGATTCCTCGCCGAGCAGCATTGCGTTCAGGTCCTTTGCGAAGATATAAATGAGTACGAAGCAGACGCTAACAGGCAAAAGCGTTAATTTCACCTGTGTCCAGTTAGCGAGCCAGAAACCGCCCATCAACCAGAAGAAGATGTTGTGTAATGATTTGCCCGCGATCGCCATGATGAGGAATAATATAGCGCCTAAGAATAACGAAACTGCTATCCCCGTGAGCAGCAATGTGTCTATCGGTATTCTTCCGCCTACCTTTGCAAGGTTATAGACAAGGAAAGTGGCGAATACGGCGCCGAAAAAAGCCAGGAACGGCGTGGTGTAAATCGAGAGGAACTGCTGTAGAAACGCAATAGAAATAGCAGCACCAACTGCAGCGCCTGATGAAATACCTATTATGTAGGGGTCAGCCATGGGATTTTTGAATAGCCCCTGCAATGTAGTCCCTGCGGTTGCCAGTGCTGCGCCGACCATTATCGCCAGGAATATCCGTGGCAGTCGAATATCAAAGATTATTATATCAGTCACGGAAGAAGGCGCTTCGCCGAGCTGAAGTTTGTACCATATCAAAGAGACTATTTCCTGTGGCGAGACATAAACAGGTCCTATTGCCGTTGCCAGCACGATAGTCAAACATAGAATTGCAATTAAATAGACCATGACCATTTTCCAGTGCATGAATTTCAAAGTATGCGTTGCTTTTGCTTCTTCTGTCATCTTTCAATCTCCGACCCCGCACAAAAGCCCTTTTGAGCGTTCTATACCGGCAACTACAGTTTTGGGCATTGCTATATTACTCCTAAGACCGGGCACATCATAAAGTATTTGGTCTTTATGCTTTTCTCTTTACGAAAAATCCTATCATTATAAATAGAGGCAGAGTATTGTAATAGCGAAGGTGAGAGAAGATAATGATAAGCGTGAATGAGTATGGAATAGACGTATTTGAGGAGATGATGGACAATTCGGAGGAACTCCAAGTAGGTATTTTGGAGCTGGATAACGGGACCACGATAATAGATGCAGGAGTGGAAGAAACAGGTGGATTTGAAGCGGGGTTATACGTGTCGAGGATATGCATGGCCGACCTTGCGGACATACGATTCAGCACTTTTGACCTCGGAACAATATCGTGCCCCGCGATAGAGCTTACCACCGACCATCCGATAATCGCCTGTATGGCATCGCAATTTGCGGGGTGGAGTATAAGCGTGAAGAAATTCTTTGGTATGGGTTCAGGACCTGCAAGGGCTCTTTCCCTAAATCCTAAGGAACTGTATGAGAAGATAGGGTACGAGGACGATACGCCCGAAGCGGTATTGGTTCTTGAAAGTAGTGTTATACCAGATGAAGAAGTGACCGCGAAGATAGCGGCGGATTGCAAGGTGGACTCGGAAGACCTGTATATCGTAGTCGCGCCAACTGCTTCTATCGCCGGTTCTGTACAGATAGCCGCAAGGGGGGTAGAAACGGGCATCCACAAATTCGAGTCCATAGGATTTGATATAAACAGCATAACGCACGGGTATGGTATTATACCAATCGCGCCTATTGTGGGTAATGACGTGGAGTGCATGGGCTCGACCAACGACTGTATCATCTACTGTGGTCGCATGTCTTATACCATAGACTATGATAATGTGGAAGAGCTGAAGGACTACGTGAAGAAAGTACCTTCGCATACATCCAAAGATTACGGACAGCCGTTCTACAAGACGTTTAAGGCTGCGGGATTCGACTTCTACAAAGTAGATGCGGGTATGTTTGCACCTGCGGAGGTCACAGTAAACGAGATAAATAGTGGTAAGACATTTACAAGCGGTAAGATAAATACCGATGTGTTGCTGGAATCTTTCGGTGTAGAGAGTTTATAAATAGTGCTTTGGAGCGTGGCTGCCGGAACTTACCGGCAGTTCCTATTTCTTTTTTAATTTTAGTAAAGCTTTTGTTTTAAGAGACGGTTAGTAGTAGTCGAACGAAATGTATCCCGCAGTTAGAATGAGACGTTTACGAACGTTAAAGCTGATACAAGAAACACGGCTTTCTGCAGACGACCTGATTCTACCGTTGTTTATTGATGAGAACATAGCAGATAAAGCGCCGATTGAATCAATGCCCGGGCAGTACAGGTTCTCGATAGAGCGTGCGTTGAAAGAAGTCTCGGAAGCGCATTCACTCGGCATAAAATCGGTGCTGCTATTCGGCATCCCCACGCGAAAAGACGAAACCGGAAGCGAAGCGTTCAATAAAGAAGGCGTGATACAACGAGCGGTTAGAGCGCTAAAAAAGGAGTTTAAGGACCTTGTGGTCATCACCGACTTATGCCTCTGTGAGTACACAACCCACGGGCATTGCGGTCTTATAGAAGATGGGACAGTGCTCAACGATCCGACGCTTACGATACTGGAAAAAGTAGCGGTTAGTCAAGCGGAAGCGGGTGCGGACATTGTCGCGCCTTCTGGTATGATGGACGGTATGGTAAAAGCGATAAGGCATAGCTTAGACCAACACGGCTTCGCCGACACGGCTATTATGTCGTATGCAGCGAAATACAATTCCGCTTTATACGGGCCTTTCCGCGATGCTGCGGATTCGGGTTTCAAGTTCGGAGATCGAAGCGGTTATCAGATGGACTTTCACAATGCACGGGAAGCGCTGCGCGAGGTAGAGCTTGACATTTCTGAAGGTGCGGACATCGTGATGGTGAAACCCGCTATTTTTTATCTCGATATTATTGCTAAGGTACGTGCTAGGTTTGACGTACCGTTGGCGGCATATAACGTAAGTGGCGAGTATGCAATGCTAAAAGCAGCCGCGGAAAGTGGCTATTTAAATGGTGAAGAGACGTTGATAGAATGTTTAACGGCGATAAAGCGTGCGGGTGCGGATTTGATCATCACGTATTCCGCGAAGGAAGCGGCTGCGATTTTAATACGGTAATTACGAATTTTGATTTTAGCAGTTTTGTATTTGTTTAGCTACCTCGTAGTTTAAAACTTTCCCTGTGATATTCATGCAATAACGGGCAAAGGTACAACAAACAAGCTCATCGATTTTGAGTGGAAAGTGGACTCATTTAAATAAATGGTTTTACATTGCTTTTAATGGCTGGAAGTTTGAGTGTGTCTATAGCGTCAAGCGATTATCGAAGCTTGACGCTCCGGTTAAAGGAGCAGGAGGAACTAATAGCCGAGTTGAGCAAAGATAACGAAGAGAAAGCAGCGATAATTACCGACCAGAATAAACTAATCGAAGAGCTAAAAGCGAAACTCGCCAAATACGAAAATCCACATACTCCTTCTTCTGCGCAAAAATATAAGAAGAACCCAGAATCAAAAAACGCATCAAAGAAGCGTGGCGCTCCAAAGGGGCATAGAGGTGCAACCAGACCAACGCCTGAACCTGATAGGGTAGTGGAAGTCACCGCTGACCAATTTGACCAATGTGGCAGTACCAATCTGAAGGAGTGCGGCGTTGAAAAGCAGGTTATCGAGGAAATCCCACCACCGCCCAAGATCGAGGTCATTCAGTTCAATCGACACAAATACAAGTGCCAGGACTGTGAAGAGGAGTTTACCGCAAAGGACGCGGAATGCCCCCAAAAGGGTAGATTCGGCGTAAATCTACTTGTATATCTGATAATGTTGAAATTTAGCCTCCGTGGTGTCCTTCGTAGAATCAAGGAGTTCGCTTCCCATCTCAATGCCTTCGACATCACCCCTAAGGGCATTCAGGATGTAATTCTTCGTGTAGGAGAAGCCTGCAAGACTGCTTATTCCGCAAATATCGATAAAGTCAGAGCTGCAACATGGAATTATATGGACGAGACGGGTATTCGAGTACTCGGTAAAAACTATTGGCTCTGGACTTTCAGGACCCCTGATGACGAAGTAGTGGTAGTTATCAGGCCGTCAAGGGGGCAGAACGTTTTGCGTGAAATTTTTGGTGGGGATATTAATGGTGCAGGCGTTGTCGATGGCTGGCGAGCCTATAATATCATTCCGGTTTTACAGCGCTGCTTGGCGCACCTGATAAGGGACGTAGATGCGTTCATTGAACAACCTGGCGGTAAGGAGCTGTCAGAAGCCATTTATAAAAAATTCAAGGCTTTGAAGGAGTTCATCGGCAAAGACCCACCGACATCCATGGAAGAACGGAAACAGCAGAAAGAAGTGTGGGATATAGAAATGGCTGCGTTAGCTGAGCAATTCAGCAAGTTCAATGAACTGAAGAAGCCGGTAACTTATATCAGAAACGGTCTGGGAAATTGGTATACCTGCTTACTTTATCCCGCTATGGAGCCAACAAACAATCTCAGCGAGCAGGTTATCCGGGAGCATGTACTCATGCGGAAGATCATAGGTACTTTTAGATCTGAGGTGGGCGCGGAATATTACCAGTACATCGCTTCGGTCTTCGCTACGTGGCGGTTACAGGGAAAAGATGTCTACGATGAACTCAAAGAATTGCTCGTCAATGAGCTTTGTTTGAGGTGAGCTATACAAATACAAAATAAGTAGGATATTGCTATGAATACTTGGACTAAGCCCTATCTAAGATCTGTTCTAAAACCTATTACTCAAAATGGTTAAAGTTACGGTTTTAGTTTTGTTTCATCACCCGTTGCTATCCGCCCTGCACGGAGTGCTTGATTAAAGAAACAGAGGCTACCGTATAGATAGGTTTTCATTTTACCGCCTTTTGTGCAGAAATCACAACAAAACCGCCTCTTCCAGAACCGTCTTTAACAGGTTCAATAGCAGTTATCTTTTCCGGGTTTTTGAATATTGTTTGACAAGTTCTGATATGACCGTAACCTAATTCTCTAAGCCACGTCAAAACATGGTTAACCGCGTAAAAGTGGGCATATCTATAAAACTTACTATCCTTCTTTTTTGATTCATATGTCTTGCCAAGAAAACTATCTCTATCAATCATTCCGATTATAATTGATCCACCGGATTTAATAACTCTTGTTGATTCCTGGAGTGCGTGCATAGGATATTGCAAAAAGCATATTGTTGTGGTCATCAAAATAAAGTCGAAAGAATCATTATCAAAAGGGAGTTCCTCTGCTTTTGCTTCATATACCTCTATTCCACGTTCTCTTGCAATATCCGCCATCGCTCTTGCTGGTTCCACGCCAATTTGGATGCCCAGGGGAACCGCAAATCGCCCTGTGCCTACTCCTACTTCCAAACCTGTGCTGTTTTTTGGTATGAACGTTCCTAAAGCCAGAACTTCTGACTCGTAGGCAAACCTGTGTTCATTAAACCACTTATCATATTCTTCTGCCCCGTCTTCAAATATCTGATTTTCACTCATAGGAGTTTTTCCTTTTTTGCACCGCGAAATTGCGTATAAC
>JAPVWK010000082.1 GCA_028572065.1 Candidatus Methanophagales archaeon | reverse complement strand
TTAACTGAAGTACTTGAATGTATGGGGCTGAAATTGGATATGCTCACATTATACAACATTTATCAAGGTCAAGGATGCGATCCTAATGTTAAACGGGAGAGGTTGATGGCGCGATGGGTTACTTAACCGAACACGCATGAGTTTTGTTGTACTGAGTTGGGGTTGTTGCCACAAAAATCAATTACAAGTGGGTGTTACCCGCGTTTTGATGTGGATTATCTATGTCCTGCGTGGCTTTTGCGCTATTCACCATGATATATTTTCCGCACGGGCCATGAGATTTCTATTTCTTCTTCATCGTAGCGTTTCTTCAACGCTTTTATGAACTCATGCGTGAGTATGTATTTAGATGCCGGGTCCTTCGCACGTAGGATAATCGAGAACTCAATGTTCGAATCGCCAAATGTATGGTACCGGACGACAGGTTCAAAATCCGTAACCGCACCGGGAACTGCCATCTGGACCTCTTTTCCTGCTTCTATCGTAACTCGTTCCACCTCTTCCAGGTCCGAGTCGTAAGCCACACCGCATTGCACTAAAACCGACATCTCCAGCACCGGCAACGAATAATTCGTGATTATACTGCTCGCTAGTTTTGAATTGGGTATGATAACAAGCGTATTTGGCAGTGTTCTTAGCCGTGTGGATCGCCAGCTTATATCCTCGACAAAACCGGACAGACCACCCTCTATCTCTATAAAATCGCCATAATTTATTGGTTGGTCTGATACAATATGCAATCCCGAAAAGATATTAGAAAGCGTATCTTGTAATGCCAGCGCTACTGCTAAACCGCCTAGCCCATAAGCCGCGATTAAAGGTGTTAATTTTATATCGAAGTAGTACATAATCACCAAAAGCGCTAAGATATAAACCAAAATGGTTATTACGTAGCTCATCAATTCCGGCATCTTCTCAAATCGCTCCTGCACTTTTAACCCTGCTTCTAACAGCACCCGTGCAATCTGGGATACTACTAAAGCCGCTAACAAAACAGAGCCGACAAAGAATATGTCGTCTACATAATTGGCATAGGGATCGAGCAGGGATAGCGATTGAAAAGCGAAATAAAGCCCTCCAACTATGATATAAACATACACAGGTCTAATCAATATTTCCAGGATGATGTCATCAATCTCCGTCTCTGTTTGCCGGGTAAGCGCCCGGACGTAGTTTATCAGGACATGATGAACCATTTTGGCAATAATAAGGGCGCAGCCAAATATTAAGACGAACAGGAAATATTCATTATGAATCAAACTCTCTATTTCTGGTACCATGTTTTTACCGTTCGTTATCGTATATACAGAAGGGAACTCACAATAAATAGTTTACCCTGCGGCATGCCCCAAATGGGCCATTAAGCGTTCTTTAAGACGAGCTAACAGTCAAGGCGATTTCACTCTTCGCGGGGAGGGGCCCGCCGCTCATTTATTCTCGCTAATTCTTGTATCCCTTACATTGAACAAAGAAAACTTATGGCATTTTGGACATCGCATATATCTATTCTTGCCCAACCTAATACTTGTAAGAGATGCCCCCGGTACCCAGCTATACTCGAACTCGTGGTTACATTTTGGGCATTTCAAAATGCTTTTCATAGTTGGACTAATAATCTGTAATCATTTAAATCTTTTGTTTTCTGATCTCAAGAAGGAAGCCCCTGCCGCTACACCCTGCAATGATTCGGGGCAGCCATATGCGTTTTTCATTGTTTGGTCGAAAAGCTCAGAGTATTTAGCGTAATTGCCCTCATTCATAGCCAGAAGGATATTATCATCCCCAACCACGCCACTACTCGGAATAAATTCCGATGCATCCCATTTGCATCTTTTTAAAGCATTCCATACTTCTTATGTGCCTCTTCAATCGTCATAATATCCAATACCTTAACGGTCTTTTCCTCATCGTAAATTCGGTAGAATATCGTATAACTTCGACTTACGTGCATCCGGAAGAGGTCGTAATTCTGAAGTTGCAACTTCTTCTTGTCTGCTCTTCCGGGATGCGGATTGTCTTTCAACATTTCAAGCTTTTTCTTAACCAACCTTCTGCTCTTTTCAGTAAGCGAATCCACGTATTTTTGAGCATCTCTGTTTATAAGAACGCTGTACATCCTAAATTTCCACGAATTCTGCCGTTTCTTCAATTCTTTTCATATCTTTCAGAAGCCTGAACTTTTTCTCCCTTTCAATCATCCCCGCGATTAGTTCACCAAAAGTTTGTTCCGGCTCTTTCAATCTACTTAACTCTTCCAAAATTTCTGGCGATACCGGTATCCTCTTTATAGTAGCCATCTTAAATAATGTAGATTCTACATGATATAAAAAAAGATTACGGTTATAAAAAAGTCACGGACCTCCCGATGAATCGGGAGGCATCAAGAGGATGCTCATAGTTACTGAGTTCTACGGTTTACAAGGATTCTGTATTTGTTTTTAGGCGCAGGGCTACACCTTAAAGTAAACATATAAAAGTTATTTATTTGATTTTATTTTCTTTTTAAGACCTTCTTTATAGGCATTTACTAATGCAGGTATTAATTTTTTTTCTAATTCTGTTGCATTTTTGTAAAATATTGTTCTCCAATTTCTAATATCAAATTCTAAAAGAGTATCTGAACGTGCCGTCTGTATAACAGTTTTTCCACTACCCCTAGCATTCCCAACCTCAAAATAAACGTTACGTGGATTTAATGTAAAGTCGGCCAATACAAAATCCGATTCAGAAATTTCATCCATGATTTTTTGAGATATTTCATAGTCACCTTCTAAAAGATCTACACTCGTAAGATTAATTGGGAGTTGTGCTTCTCTTACAGCTCTTTTCATTGCTTCAAAATAATCAACTAATGCGGGTTCTTCCTCTACTCGAAAAGACATCGCTACAAAAACATTTACGGTTGGTCCTGTTATCAATGTCGGATCAACTTTTTCTTCTGTTGACTTTTTGGTTAAATGTCCCATTCTAATATAAAAGTCTCCATTAGATGTTCTAATTGGATAAAGAGTTTCAGGAACTTTATTTATAATTGCATAAACAACAATCCTTCCATCTATGTTTGTAATGCCAGTATTAATATTCGCATTTAAAAGGTTGGTACTAATTCTTTGTATTCTTATTATGGTAACAGAGGCTTCCTTTTTTGTTAATCCGATTATTTCACCTTTGTCAATAATACCAATGAGAATAATTCCTCCATTAGTATTCGCGAAAGCTACTAATGTTCTTGCTAAAATACTATCCGGTGGTAGATGTTGTTTAAACTCAACGGTGGTTGATTCACCTTCTGCAATTAATTCTTTTATTCCATCTTCACTTGTATCAAACATCATGCTAATTCAAATCCTTTTTTGCTATTCCACATTATATTTATTTTTGTCTATTGACATTAAAAAGATTTTTATTGCTTTTTGAGCACCTGAATCTTAGCTATGCAAAAGTCACTATACCCTGTACTTAACAAGGCCTGTACTTAAGCACAACCGCCGATGACTTAAACTACCTTTTTATCACCGGATTATAAACGGTTTATCGCTTTAATTTCCGGTGCCGCCCACCAAAAAGTTAGTTATAACGCTTTATGTACCTGGTCTTGTGCACTCTAAGTTTTCGTTTTCTGCATCTACCACAACCACTGGTACTGTATCCGCCTTCTCGTAACCCTTCTGCCCCGACATATACTTTTCCACTACACCCCAACATTACAGCGACATTTTTTTTCATGATGTCGAAACTTAAATTAAAGTTATTCACATTTTTTTTGTAAATATTTAGTAGAATTCTGTACACAATGGAATGACTTTAATGCAATGTTCTTGAATATTTATAACATGAGAAGCATTAAAAGAGACGAAATATGTAAGTCATGGTGGCATATACATGTAGCGCTATTTGCAGCGGGGGTTTTAACTTTTGGGCTGCTCGATGGAGTTACAGCAGTGCTCATGATAGGGAAATACGGTATAAGCGTGGAATCCAATCCACTATTGCGTGAAATCATTTACATGTGTGGGCCGATGGGTTTTCTCGTTTTTAAAGTTCTTGCTGCGGGTTTGATTCTATCATCGCCGTTTATACTCTTTAAAAAAGGGGAACTGGGCTGGATGAGTGCGGGTTTCTTGTCGGTATTTGCAATCGGAGGTTTAGTTGCAGCGGTAGATAACTACCTATTTCTGATGAGCGGACACGTAGCGATAGAACCTCAGCTTATAATCGGAGCGATGCTGTTAACGGTAATGGTTGTGCTACACGTAGGCGACATCTTGGACCCGAAGAAGACGGAGCGGAAAGGAGTGGCATTCAGAATCTCGGATGATAAATGGGAAACGATGAAGCAGGAGATGGGGTATCCCTGCGAATGCTAAGTAGTTCATTGCCAGCACGCACAGTCTATACGGGATCCGAGCCAAACAGGATGGCATCGGATCTTAACAGTGCCGCCCAGACATCCTTGCACTCGCAATCAATACACTCGAATATACTCAAGTCCTGCGTCACATTGAAGTCCAGTATCGCGTTTTTTAACGCCGAGTCGCATGAGCCACAATTATGAGGGCCGCGCATATGCCCCGCACCCACGGGGTCCGACATCACCGCGACCTCTTGGTTTTTCTTTATCTTTTTTAGCGCTTCCACCGCGCTCCAGAGCCACGGAGTACGATAATACTTTTTTTGCCACAAATCTTCCAGCACAGTATTTTTTTGCACATTACAAAGATTCAATGAGATTGTGGTACTATATTGCGAAACAAGCTCTGCTGATTTTATAACGTCTTCTATTGCCCGTTTCTCAGATAAAAACGGCGGTTTAAGCAGAAGATACGTTTTTACTGTGGCACCGCATCCGGTCACGATCTTTGCAGCCGTTCTGTAATCCTCAAACGAGAATCCTTTTTTTATGTAATTCGACCTGATGAAATCATCTGCTGTTTCTAACCCGATAGCGAGTTCCAGGTGTTCGACACTGTTCAAATCCGTTAGTTTATCTACAGTTACAAATTCCGGTCTCGACTCGACAATTAACTTCTTTATCGCGGGACTCTCTCTCAGCATCCGCGCTATCTCTCGTCTTGTATCGCCCGATATTTCGCGTTCGTCAAGGAAGCTGCCGGAAGTGAAGATCTTTAGTATAATCTCTTCGTCCGGGGGGCTGTTTCGTAACGAATGTTCCATTTGAGCCAGGATGTCCGCCTGGGATACATCTGCCGATTCCTGCCAGAAGCCGCACATCGTGCAGTTACGCCAATAACAGCCTTTGGTCCGCAAAATGACTGTCAGACACTTTACTGCCTTTCGTTCTTCTTTGAAGTAATCATAACCGAGCCATGCCGCAACAGGTATTTTAGTTTTTTGTGATCTCATGGTTTTGTAGTATGTTAGTTAGTTTGAAAGATGTTTATTAATAATGTGTAAAAATGTGGTGTGCATACTATGTGCCATTGTAGACAGGTTATCACGTATTTTATGCTTCAAAGAAGAACTTGAAAGTAAGTGCAAAAAGGAATTGGGTGCAAAGATGCAAAGTCGAGATAACAAGCGATTCGTGAAAGTAGGAGAGGTAGAGGTTTTGCTTGAGGATGCCGTGCGCGACCTAAGGGGCAAGGAGATAGAAGACATCGCGGAGGATATACTACGTGAGATGGGCGAGCGGCGGTTGAAACTGTGGCAGCCAAAGTTGAACATATATGCGCATGCAGCGGACATTGCAGAATGGGATAACGTGCTTTTGAATCGGTATTATCCACGATACACGAACATAAAGGATGTTTGTGACGATTGCACGCAGGGTCCTTGTGCTATTGACCAACCCGGAAGTAAAACAGGCTTGTGTGGTCTGGATTTGGGTGAAGCGTATCAAGCGAAATTAAGTTTGCAAGAGGCTTGTAAAGGGCTATCCCAGCAATTAACCGTTGCAAGGGCTTTATTTGAGTTTTCGCTACCCGCGTTTGGTGTGACGAAAGCGATAGATATTGGGCGTTCTATCACGTATCCCACCATGAACACATCTATGCTGACGGGTTTTTATACAAAGAACCTGGGCGATATAGGCAGAGCGTTGTCTTATGCCGAATCACAGTTGTCCGAGTTGCTTCTCGCGGCTTATTCCGGTAACGAAAGCGTACTAGAATTTGAGGAGAAGGCGCTACATGCAGGTTCACTTACGTTCCTCGCAATGGAACTTTCAGAAAGCATAAAGATGTGCTGCTTTGAGTTCCTCAATGCCGGTAAACATCCCGGCACGGAATATCCCGAGTTCCCCGCGGTTGAGACCCGAGTAGGCATGGGCACTGTGGATACAAATAAACCGGTAGTAGTATTCATGGGCAATATTTTCCTGCCCGCGTGGTTCGCAGTTGAACATGTGAAACGGGAAACTTTAGAAGATGCGATAGAGATTTGTGGCGTGGGTGCGGTAGGGCATGACATACCACGGTTTTATAAACGTGGGAAAGTTATCACGTCAGGTGTAAAGGCAAGAAAGGTGATACGAGCGGGCATTCCCGATGTCGTGGTGGTGAATGAGCTGTGTACTGGTTTCGACGTCCTGGCAGAAGCGAAGCGGGTGGATACGAAAGTGATAGCATCTGGATATACCACAATGGAATCGTTAGAAGACCGTTCAGACGATTCTGTGGAGGACGTGCTCACGGCTATAATAGACTTGGACCTGCCCGGTGTACGGATTTCAAGTCCCGAGAAAGCAGGCGAACTCGCAGTTAAATTAGCAAAAGTGTTGAAAGAGCGTGGCAAAAGGCAAGATAGCTATCTGCTGTCAGAAGAGGCGCTAAAACGGAATGCTTCACAATGTAACTCCTGCGACTCTTGCGTAGGGGTGTGTCCCGGCGGATTGGAATTAAGCGACGCGATGACAGCCGCAAAAACTAATCTTGAACCGCTCGCGGATATTTACGAAAAATGTATGTTCTGTGGTAAGTGCGAACGAGCATGTCCGGAAGGGATTCGAATACTTGACTTGACCATAAGTGCGGCAGCCATGCTTGGCAGATTAAAGAGCGACAATTATCTTATGCGTGCCGGTAGGGGCCCCATGTCCGAGTTGGAATGGCGCGACTTGACTTTTGGGGTGATACTCGGTGGAAACGGCCCTGGAATGGTAAATATTATAGGCTGTGGTAATTATCCTGGGTCGGAACGTGAAGTGGCAGCGATGACGCGATATTTCCTGGACCGTAACTATCTCGTGTGTGTGTCGGGATGTGTCGCTGCGGACGTTGCGAAATATTTCGATGAAGAGGAGCAGAAGTTTTTATTTGAGCAGTACATAGCAGCGGGCGTTTTGAAGGGGCTGGTGAATTTCGGTGGCTGCACAGCTATGTCGCATGTACCTTCGGCGATTTATCGCGGCGCACTTGTGGGTAGTGCGTACACACCAAAGGCTAACTGGACGCAGATTGCGGATTATCTTTATGCGAGGCTGCCGGTGGTCGTGATAATCTGGGGTGCAGCGACTGAGACGCTGTATTCCGTGGCGTCCGGGCTCGTGAGGTCTGGCATACCGGTTGTGGTTGGCCCTTCGGGGTTCGAGTTCAAGCGATTTTTCCTGGGTGATAAAGACGACAGGAGCAAGTGGTGGATGTATGACGGTGTCACGGGTGAGCAAAAAGAGGTTGAGCCCTGCCCCGTGCATATGCTCGTGCCGGTAGAGACGAAAGAGGAGGCGATTGCGATGTGTGCTAAATTGTTGCACAGGCCTCTTGCGTTACGAGACCCGCGATTGGCGAGTTTAGAAGCTGAGAACGAAGCACATAAAGAGTTCTTTGGTGAGTATTCAGACGATTGGCATTTGTATGTGCGGTCGGAGCAGGAATTGCATGTGATGCGAAGGATGGAGTTGTTGAAGAAGCTGGAAGTGGAGCACGGGTGGGAAATAGAGGGTACGCGGATAAAGCGAGCGCGGCACCGGTCTGGCGAACTCATGGATATGTCGGAGTATAACGAAAAATACGGGATACAACTGGGTAGGTATTCGACACTCGTGCCGAGGTTGATTACACGCTCTGATGAGGATTCTAAAAGTATATGACTGGGTTGAAGCAGGGGTAAGTAAAACATCTAAAAAAGTGGATTGCCGCATACAAGCTAAAAAACGTGGTAATCTTATATAACGAGTGTTTCTATAACTTGAGTGGAAGAAGCCGATGGGGAATGACAAAAAAGATAGGGAAAAAGAAGAGAAGGAAAAGAAAGAATACCAAGAGGGCTTGAAAAAAACGCTAATACCTATACTATTTGGCCTTCTCGCAGGCATTATCTGCTATTCCATATTTGTGGCTACCCCATACACCCTATCGGTAGGAGATCAGGCAAAAGCGGATCTGGATGACGGTATCGTTCCGGATACTTTGTTAGACCTGTTAGAGACAAAAGGGCACTCAGTCCCCGAAAATGTAACAGTCGAGAAGCAAGACACGGACAAATGGCTGATAAATGACGAAACAGGCAGTAATATCTGCATTGTTAAGGCAGATGGCAATACACTGAACATATACACAAGTATAAAGTCAGAGGATTGGTTGCTCATTGCGATCCTGATAATTTTGTTACAGAAATTCGCATATCCACTATTTAAGACGAAGATAGAAGGAGCAAAAGATTGGCTTTATATCGGGTTTATGACGCTATTCTGCTGGTTCATGACTTTCACGTTGTTTTTGTCGCTCCTATTTTGATGTTATTTTGCGGATAGAGGGGCTATAATAATTATTTTCGAGCGGGGAAGTAGCATAAAAACTTTTAGAGCGTTTTGATGTAGTTAGTGGTTACCTTAAACTGTAACTTTAACCTTTTTTCGTAATAGGTTCTTCAGGTAGTACATATCCCAATTTTTCTATAATGTTTCTTGATTTTTTGGGTATTTCAGCGAATTGTGTTTTCTCCCTGATCTTCAATAAGTGTACTCTTTTGAGAT
>JAPVWK010000081.1 GCA_028572065.1 Candidatus Methanophagales archaeon | reverse complement strand
TTGGATGCCCACGATGCCATGATTCCGTTCATGATGAGCTAGGATATGTGAAAAAAGGAATATTCTCTGGATTATAATTATGTTATCGCACTGCCCTGGAAACACCTTTATTAAAAATGATGCTAATCTGACATTGTCAAATTAATACCGAAGATGCAATAAAATGATACCTTTCATTCTCATTAAAGAATTGTCTCTTGATTTCTATTATTTCAGGTAAATCGAGATCGTAAAAGATTACTTTCCCGTTATCAACACGCAAAAAGCGAGTATCTAATCCACAACCAATATTAACAACAACTCCTTCCGGCGAACTTTCAAGGAATTTGCCTACATATTTGTCATATTGTTTAGCACGAATTGCAACATGAACTACCAGTTGTTTATCTATTTTGCCCTCTGCAAGGTCTCGTTCTAATTTAATGTTTGGGTTACATAATGTTTTATTGAGCTCATGAGTGATTTCAACTGCTTTTGGGTCATTCAAAATTGTGTCCTTTGATTGACTTTCAATGGCGTGGCAATACAAGGTAACAAATGAGGTTGCGGCTACATCACCGATTATTATGTTCATGATCATTCATCCCCCTATCATTCTTTGATATAGCTAATTAAAGTAGTGCATTTTAATATTTTCCTGAGCAGGTCGTTCTTTCGAGTTTGTTTAACGAGATCAGAATATACGACATTTTGCGATGGCAAAATGTCCTAAAGGGCAAGAGCGTACCTGCAGCGTATATTCTGTGTTATGTGAAGTTGACGAAGAATGCTTTTGAAATCAAAACCTTCTTTTGTAAATTTTATTATGATAATTAAAATCGGTGAGCGCCAAACCGGAACAACCCCTCGCTCAATTGCACTCATGAGTACAACCTTTCAATCGGTATTCACGCTTACATTTTGCAGAGCGAAATAAAGAATTAAATGCAAAACGGAATAGATAACCTTAAAAATGAAACAATTCATCCTATACGCAAGAAAAGCAGCTACAAGTCCCGACTTCTCCTTGAACGACCTCCCGGGTACGGGCGGTAGAATGGACCTCGTTGCAAGGTGCATCTGCAACGCACTATGGCTAAGCCATGATTTGAGACGCGATACGTGCATCCATGTAGTCGCCTGCGGTAGTCCCAACCCGCCAGTGGTTATCTCTTTTTACGGTAACATGTTGAAAGGCGTATCGCCGGACGAACGAAACATCGCGGCATGGATAAAGAAAACACTGGCATTAAAGCGGCAGAACCCCGGGATAATGCTCCGGAAACTCAGTTTTCAAGAGCTAATCGCAGAGTTGGCGTCAGACGGCAAGTTCTTTTATATCTTAGATGAAAAAGGCACGGACATAGCAGGTGTAACGCTAAAACCTGATCCTGTATTCGTCATCGGCGACCACACAGGGCTGCCGGAAGAAGCAACGAACTACGTTGAACGATTTGAACACGAAACCTTATCGCTTGGCACTACTTCATATCTCGCATCGCAATGCCTCTCCGTGCTACATTACGAATTGGATAACAAATAATATTAAATGCTCCGGTCGGGATTCGAACCCGAGTCCTCGGCTCGAAAGGCCGAAATGATTGGCCGAGCTACACTACCGGAGCAACATAAAATAGCTAAAGAACGATATACCTTCCCCAAAACTTGCATCGTTGTGGGGCAGAACTCTACAGTGTGCTAGGAAAGGTAAAAATGCCCTTCCTTAACACTTTCTTCACAAAGAACTATCCACTTTAGCCGAAAAGCGAAGCTAACCCTTCCATACCTTCTCCTTCTGATTTCTCCGCTTCTTCCTTCGTCTCTTTCTTCTTCTCTTCTTTACCTGCTTTTTCTGCCTCTGGTGCTGCTGCCGGCGCTTGTGGTGCCACAGGAGCAGGAGCGTAAGCGGGCTGGGCTTGAGTCATCGCCTCATCTATGTTTACATCACTGAGCGCGGAGATCAGTCCCTTTATCTTACCCTTATCTGCGTCAACCCCGGCAGCTTCTATTATCGCACTTACACTGTCCTCTGTAATTTCTTTGCCCGAATTATGCAGGAGCAACGCTGCGTATACATATTCCATCTCTTGTCACCTCTTTCTCTTTTACTTCTATACTCCATCTTATCTTATAAAATAAAAAGGGATTAGAATATTAGTATGTGATTGTAGACCATGAAACTTACGATGGTAATCCCTTCATATTGGGCACGAGAAAGTAAAACGGGCTGGAAAGACGGTGACGACATTTACGATCATCCAACTCCTCTGGATGAAGAAGGCACATTACAGAGAGCGATACAGAGCATAGGGGCATTGGAAGATAAAGATTTTCGAGTGGTGATAATTGCAATTCCCACGGCTGCGGATATTGAATCCCGGGTAGAGGAAAAAGTTGCACGTATCATTGAGTCTTCAAATCCGGGCGTAGAAGTGTTGCTCTTCGGACCTTCTCATCTGAAGCAGATACACGACTTGTTGGTTAGCGAGAACAAAGAGGAGTACACCTACCTGCTTCAACTCAGAGGTTACTCCAACGTTCGAAACCTTTGTATGTTCGTGCCGCATGTCCTGGATTCTGAAGCTGCGGTGCTTATTGACGATGACGAAGTGTTTGAAGACCCGGCATTCATGACGAAAGCGCGAGCATACATAGGCAAAGACATAGAGGGAAAAGCGATAAACGCGGTTGCCGGCTATTACCTGCAGCCTGACGGCGACTATCACGTTAAGAAACCTTCCCGCCCCTGGATGCAACATTGGGACCAATATGCACGCATGAACGAAGCCTTTGACAATATCATCGGGTCAGAACCACGTTTGAAAGAGACCCCTTTTGTTTTTGGCGGGAACATGGTCGTGCATCGGGATCTTTTCACGGTCGTGCCTTTTGACCCTGATGTCCCGCGCGGTGAGGATATAGACTTCCTGATAAATGCGCGGATGTTTGGTCATTCTTTCGTCTTGGATAATCAACTCGCGATCAAGCACCTACCGCCACCAAAGTCACATCCTGTCTGGAGAAGCCTGCGTGAAGATTTATATCGCTTTATCTACGAACGCGCGAAGATAGAAACCCAAAAAGATATAGAAGGCATGACGCGAGTGTATCCCGATGAGTTCGACCCCTATCCTGGCTGTTTTCTGAAGCCCGACCTCGAAACGAAGATAGAAAACGCGAGTAAACTATTGTCCGAGGAGTATCTCGCTCAGGGTGACAGCGAAGCAAGCGAAGAGGCTTTGAAGAATACTGTCCTTGCCAGAACAGATGCAGTGCCGAATTCAGATCCGTTTCAAAAACTGTGCGTGTTGCAAAAACGGTGGCAGGAATTGATGTCGTTTACGGCTCAGGAACGAATTCGTTCTCGGATAAGCGGATTTATCTGTAAAGAGGTGCAATGAGCATGAACATACTGTTTCTACCTAAGCTGTTGCCCCGAGCAGACATCATTGGGGGTCCTATCCTCATCTATCATAGAATCAAGAACCTGTCTGCAATGGGACATAAGATAACGCTCATTGCTCCTGCTTACACAGATGCCGACCGGATAGATAAAAGCCTTGAGCCTTTCTGTGAGCGCGTGATCAAGGTTGATTCCGTTGGGGTTCGATCGGAGGCAGAAATAGATGCACTACATAAACGGTTGAAACGACCGCGAAATTTCTTAACCGGCGATGGCGGCTACAACGAAAAGCTTGAAGCTGCTTTTACTGCTGTTTTGAATGAGGTACATTTTGATGTCATTATCGCTGAATATTCAATGATGGGGCAGTACATAGAAGCGAATCGCAGCCTTATTCCCTCAGATACTACGGCTATAATTTCGGTGCACGAATGTTACACAAAGGCTTTTGAACTACGAGCGGAGAAGGGTGAGACTATTGAAGAAGCCACACTAAAAGAGCTCTTTAATTACGAATTCAAGATGTATGCTGCTGCAGATAGGATTTTAACATTAACCCGTGAGGATGGCGATATCCTGATAAGCCATGCACCAGAACTGAAGGACAAGATCAGGGTAGTGCCTCATGGAGTGGACACGAGATTTTACACACCGCCTGAGAATAGATCTTGGGCAAGAAATACAAAAAAAATCCTTTATCTGGGCAATTTCATGCATTATCCTAATGTGGATGCGGTAAATAATTTCATCAACCACTGCTGGGCGAGAATCCTGCAGGAAGTTCCGGATGCAAAGTTTTATGCTATTGGGTGTAATCCGCCTCAAGAACTTCTGGATTTGAGGAGTGACAACATAACTGTCCAGGAAGGCGGGACTAACGAGAATGTGCGGCAGATTTACCGGGATAGTGATGTGTTAGTGGCACCGATTGAGTTGGGTACAGGTTTCAGAGGTAAGCTGTTAGAAGCTATGGCTTGCGGGCTGCCCGTGGTTGCTACCCGATTGGCTACTTTTGGTATACATCCTGTAAACGGAAGAGGGATGTTCATAGCAGATGATTATGACGCTTTTTCCAGGTACGTGATTATGCTTTTAAGTGATGTCGAGCTGAGGAAGAGGACTGGGATGATTGCGTTAACACGGGCAATGAAATTTGACCACAAACAGGCAGCCGAGAAGTTGGAGCGGGTGCTTAAAGAGGTAAAATGAAATATATAGTTGTGACTGGGGGTGTAATGAGTGGACTTGGGAAGGGCATTACAATGGCGTCTATCGGTAGGATATTAAAGAACCGTGGCCACGAAGTCGTACCGATAAAAATTGACCCGTACATAAACCTAGACGCTGGAACGATGAATCCGTTTCAGCACGGTGAGGTGTACGTTTTAGGCGATGGTGCCGAGGTAGATCTGGATTTGGGCAATTACGAGCGGTTCATGGATGTGGAACTGGGAAGAGAGCATAATATAACTACGGGTCTCGTGTATTCCGCAGTGATAGAGCGAGAACGGCGCGGTGAATATCTGGGACAGACGGTGCAGATAATCCCGCACGTGACGAATGAGATAAAGGCACGCATAAGACAGGTTACAGCGAAGAGCGATGCCGATATATGCCTCGTAGAGATAGGTGGTACGGTTGGCGACATAGAGAGCATGCCGTTTCTAGAGGCAGTCAGGCAGATGCACGGTGAGGAGGACGAGACCGATTTCCTATTCGTTCACGTCACTTTAGTGCCTTTTACTACTCTGGGCGAGCCGAAGACGAAGCCTACACAACACTCGGTAAAGGCACTCCTGGAATTAGGGCTGCATCCCGACATAATCGTATGCAGAAGTGAAAAGGCGCTAAAAGAGGATGCGAAGAAGAAGATAGCGATGTTCTGTAATGTAAAAGAAGAAGCAGTGATCAGCGCGCGGGACACGGACGACATCTACGAGGTGCCGCTATTGCTTGAACAAGAAGGTATCGCCTCTTACCTGATGAAGAAACTGCAATTAGAGCAGTTGAAAGAAGATAACGAATGGACAAAGATGGTAGAGCGGCGTAAAGCTCTGGCTGCTGGGAATAAGAATGTAATAATAGCAATAGTAGGTAAATATGCAGAGCTGGAGGATTCGTATCTGAGCATAAAAGAAGCGCTAAAGCACGCTGCTACTGAGATCGGCTGTAATACCGAGCTGAAATGGATAGAAGCGGAAGATTTGGAAAGTGAAGGCACGTTAAACACGTTTTTTGAGGACGTTCATGGAATACTGGTGCCCGGTGGGTTTGGCGAGCGTGGCGCGGAAGGTAAGATAAAAGCGATAGAATACGCGAGGACGAATAAAATACCTTTTCTTGGGTTGTGTTTCGGGTTCCAGTTAGCGGTGATAGAAGTGGCGAGGAACGTCACGAAACTGAAAGATGCAAATAGCTCTGAACTTTGTGAGACGTCCCATCCCGTAATCGCACTTTTAGAGGAGCAAAGAGGTGTGAAGGATAAAGGCGGTACGATGAGGCTGGGCGACTATGTGGTATTCATAAGGGCTGATACCGTGGCTGAGAAGATATATGGCAAAAAGAAGATAGTGGAACGGCACAGGCACAGGTATGAGGTGAACCCTGAATATATAGAACGAATGGAGCATGAAGGCGTATTTTTCTCTGGCACTGACAGAAGTGGAGTGCGAATGGAGATATTAGAGATTTCTGAGCATCCGTTCTTCTTTGCCACGCAGTTTCATCCGGAATTCCGCTCGAGACCGAACAAGCCGTCTCCGCCGTTTAAAGCGTTTTTAGAGGCGTGTGTACGTGAACGCGAACCTTGAATGTAAAAAGCACACGACACTGAGTTATTTGAGGGGATAGGACGTTTGGTGTTTTTACATACATCTCTATGAATAGTTTATTTGCCGTTTTGTTTAATACCCCACTGCGTGACGCGATATTTAATTTCAGTCTAAATGATACCCCCTAGCTTGCTATGGTGCTCTTCAATACTGTGCAGTTTAAGAGTTATTAGAACATGAACATAAAATATAATAAGTAATGTAAATACCTAAATTACTTAGGAACTCTTAAGATGAAAGCAGAAGCCCTTCCGGAAGTTTATGATATATTCGATCCACAAGAGCCGCTTAGCGGAGAGAAGCTCAGAGAATACTACGTGAATAGAGAAAGCCCGGTGGAAAGACTTTCAGGAATTTTGAAAGTAACCAAAAAACCTTTGAAGTATCTATTCGTAGGCAGCCGAGGAAATGGTAAGAGCACAGAGCTTAATAAACTTTCTGAACTCGTCAAAGACACGCTTCTCGTTATACCTTTCTCGATAAGGGCGAGGCTTAATCTCTTCGATGTTGAATATGCAGATGTTTTACTTGTAATTGGTGCCGAGATTTATGAAAAAGTATCTGAGCAGGTAGAGTTAAGCAAAGAGTTGAATGAATATCTCAATTCCTGATCTGAAACAGTTGTGGAAATGGTGGAGGAGAAGCAAAAGGGGATAGGACTCGGGGTTGGATTCACCGCAATCGTAAATCTCTCAGGCAAAATCGGGACTCAAGTAACGACCAGAGAAATTACAAGGGATGTCATAAAACCAAGAATGAGCGATCTGATAGATGCAATAAATAAAATAATCGTGGATGCCGAGGAAAAACTGGGCAAAAAGCTTCTTGTCATAATTGACGACCTCAATAAGGTGAACCTGGAAAAGGCGGAGGAGCTGTTTTATGGACATGGTGCTGAATTAACACAACCACTTTGCAAAGTAATCTATACGATTCCTCAGCCCTTGCTATTCTCTAATAAAATAAGACAGATAGTTTTACAGTACTTTGACGGTCATGAAGTGCTTGGGAACATAAAATTGCATAATAGAAACGGAGAAGTCAGTTCTGAGGGTTATGAAGTTATAAAGGAAGTGGCACAGAAAAGAATGAATGAGGACTTATAATAACTGAGGAAGCTTTGAGTTCGGCGATAGAGTTCTCTGGCGGTATTCTAACCGAGTTTATAAGAATTATAAAGGGCGCTGCAAACATTGCAGATACCGAAGGAAGGGAAAGAATAGGGAATGAAGACATTGAGCGTGCTATTACCGAAATCCGAAACGACTATATCCGAATACTTTCTAAAGAAGACAGTGTAATACTGAAAAGTGTGAGTGAAACAAAAGAGAAGACAGACGGAGAGAGGTTCCAAAATTTGCTCTTCAGTCTTGCGATCCTTGAATACTCAAATGGAAAGATCTGGTATGATATACACCCAACAATTAAAGCAGTTATTGAATGAGTTGGGGTTAGCAAAGGGAAGGAATTGTCTGCTCTTTGTTATCTTAGATAAATCGCCGAACGAGCTGATAGAGGTTATAGAGTCAAATGGTTTTACGATAAACGAAATATATCTGGAGGGTGAGCTAAATCTGCTGGAAATATTGACTGGATGGGGGGAAACCGCTGAGAGTTCTATTTACTTTGTCTCTGGGATTTCTAACCAATTCCCATGGGTTTTGGGTTATTTAAACTTGCATCGTGACCTTTTTCACAATATAAAACGACCGGTTATCATCGCAGGAAGCGAATATGAGATAAGCGAGATAGCGAAGCTTGCACCCGATTTTTTTAGATTTAGGAGCAGGACGTACGACTTAACAAAAAAGAAGATGAGAGAAAAAGAAGAGAGGTTTATTATGAGCTTAGAGAAGCCTGAGCCGGTGTATTATTCTTTATCCATTTTTGAAGAGGAGAAAGGAGAGGAGAAGCTAAAAGAGAGAATAAAGGTAGATGTGTATTTGCTTGGAACCGTAAGGGATGACTATAAGAGGGCGGAATTGTATATGAGTCTTGCAATCTCTCATTTCAAATTAGATGATTTTAAGAAAGGTAGAGAATATTTCGAGAAGTCAAATGCGATTAGGGATAAATTGGGTGACGAGAGAGGGGTTTTAATCAATTATAAAGGAGTTGCTGATGTTTTACTCTGGAAAGGGCACTTAGAAGATGCCATTGAGCATTACAATCTGGTGTTGAAGTTGACTCCAAATTTAGCTGAGGCTTACTTCAACCGTGGCGTTGCCTACGATAAATTAAACCAATACGAAAGAGCAATTGAAGATTATAACAGGGCAATAGAATTCAATCCTGATGTTGCTGGTGCTTATTATAATCGTGGACTTGCTTATGCGAAAAAAGGGGAATTTGATAGATCAATTGAAGATTATAACAGAGCAATAGACTTCAATCCTGAATCTGCCGATGCTTATTACAATCGTGGAGTTGCTCATTATGAAAAAGGGGAATTTGATAGATCAATTGAAGATTATAACAGAGCAATAGAATTCAATCCTGAATCTGCTGGTGCTTATTACAATCGTGGAGTTGCTCATTATGAAAAAGGGGAATTTGATAGATCAATTGAAGATTATAACAGAGCAATAGAATTCAATCCTGAATCTGCCGATGCTTATTACAATCGTGGAGTTGCTCATTACGAAAAAGGGGAATTTGATAGATCAATTGAAGATTATAACAGAGCAATAGAATTCAATCCTGAATATGCTGCTGCTTATAACAATTGTGGAAATGCTTATTACGAAAAAGGGAATTTTGATAGAGCAATCGAAGACTATGACAAGGCAATAGAATTCAATCCTGAATATGCTGCTGCTTATTATAATCGTGGAAATGCTTATGGCGAAAAAGGGGAATTTGATAGAGCAATCGAAGACTAT
>JAPVWK010000080.1 GCA_028572065.1 Candidatus Methanophagales archaeon | reverse complement strand
AAATATCCTGCTTCCGCCATGATTAATTTTTTGCTATTTGTGCGTTTATGTCGCTGCAAAACGCGAGAAACTGGCTTAGAATTCCTTTAACGGCACAAAGGCTGGGCTATGGCATTGGGATTTAATAATGGAGTACCTCACGAATCAGATGTTACGAAATTTGTGAATAAAATCGGCGTTGATTTAGACGTCTATTTCGTCCAACTGCTCAGATTTATTCATGAAAACGTCCATATAGACGGGATAAAAGCTTTTCATATCATTGGATTCCTGCAACATAGCAACCGATTTGGGGTGAGAATAACGACAAGGACAGGGACGAAATTCACGAGTTATCAGAGGGGAAAGAAGCGGGCAAGCACCCATTGGGCGGGTATGACCCTGATTCTGGACGCACTTTATGGTCTGGGCATCATCAATATGATCGAAAATATCCCGGCGAAGAAGAAGATCCGGGGATTTCCAATGCTCCAAATCAGTCTAACGCTAATTGTGAAGATGATCTCAGGTCTTGAGGACCTGCACGAACTGGAGAACGAGGTAGAGGATGATCCACTCCTCGCAATGTTCTGTACGATAGAAAACGATGATACACCCAGCATTTCGACACTTTCACGCGATGTGGAGAGGTATTCGGTAGCAGAACTGAAAGAATCGTGCAAACAGATTCTCCAGTGGTTGAAAGCGTTGAAGCTGATAGACGGCAGTGTCGCCTCGATAGACAGCAGCAAGATATACACCGAAGGAAAAGTACAGGAAGGGACAGCAGAGGTGTACGATTGCCTTAAAAAGGATAATAAGGGGGGCTACAAGATTTTCGCCATTTACGACCCTATTTGCGGTATTCTAATTGATTTTAGGCTTTTCCCTATCAACCAAGCAGATAATCCAAACCTTATCCCTCTTATCAACCTGAATTTCAGCGGTTATAGGCACCATGTGTAAAATTATCTATTTTTACAGTTTTCGTAAGTAATACCTGCATTTTGGCGCCTCGTAAAAGCTTCAATCCGTCATTTATTTTAGTGCGTAAAAATGGCATGGTGCCCAATAGGCACCATGCCTCATAAATAGTTTTTAGCTATTTATCGTCCATTGCCCGTAATAATGCAGATAAACTGAGATCCAATGCATGGTGCCTATAAAGCCAAAAATTCAGGTTATCAAGAGTGCAAGAGATATTCTCGGAAAATCAACGCTAAAGAAGGTCTATTTTGACAGAGGCTTCTACGATGGGAAGCATTTTGATTGGCTGAATAAAAACCACATCCAGTTCGTTTGTCGCGGCAAGCAACGCACGAAGGTGGCAGACCAGGTGAGCGAGATCCCGGTGGAGGAATACGTTGAGGAGATATTAGCATCGCCAAAAGAATATCGGCCGAAGACCGATCGCGGAAAAAGAGCGAAAGCGGAACGGGATGCGCTGAAAGAGCCAGTAAAAATCGCAGAGAGGATGGTGGACGTCACTGATTGCGAAAAGAGATTGAGAGCAATTGCAGTGAAACATAAGGGTAAGAAGAGCATAGACCTCTGGCTTACGAACATACCCGCATCCCTTTGCTCTGCAAAGGGGGTCATAGACGAGTACAGAAATCGGTGGGGCGTTGAAGTTTTCTTCAAAGAAGAGAAGAGCTACTGGTATTTAAACAACTTACCCAGCAGAAAGATAAACGCCGTGAAATGCACGATCTACTTCAACTTTGTCGCCTACAACTTGATCTCCATCTTCAAAAAGACTCTTTCAGAAAAATACCAGAACGTGGGCATTAAAGTACTTAGAAGAGAGGTGCTTCGGAAGAATGCAATCATGTATTTCAATGAGGATGGATTTGAGCTAGAGTTTAACGTGAAAAAGGCAAAAGAAGCATATTACGGGCATATCGAAAGCATAAACCGTTTTGTCGCGAAGATGAGGGAGGAGATAAACATCCTGGATGCCATTTGTCTTTCACACTAAGCATCTTGAAGCAAAATAGTGAGTCCTGTGCACGATTGAATCGTTCTGCATGCGGGTTTCATCAGGTAATCGATTTTTTGTGCAGATTTACAAATTTTATCTGTGGATGGGTGACCAATAGTTCTGGAAGTACACTAAAAGCCATCAAATAATATACGTTGGTATTTATTTATACATAAAAAGAAATTATCTGAAATTAGAGAGTTAGTGAGCACAGAAATTTTGTCATATTTTTCTCCTCCAAAATCAAGAGTGGATTAGTGGAAATGTTGATTGGTAGCCGAAGACTACGGGGATTATCTCCCAACTCTCTCTATCTTCTTTCGCACCTCTCTTTCCAACTCCACCTCACTCATACTTCTCCCAGCCACTCCCTGCTCCATTGCCTTCCTACCTACTGCAACCGCTTCACGTACATACAGCTCCTTCTCAGCCATACTCGGGATTATATATCCCTCGCTTACGCCCCTTTCTTCTGCATAATCCGCTATCGCCTTTGCCGCCGCTATATTGAGTTTTCAAAGGGAAGAACGCCAGATGCAATAACAGAACTTGCAACGCGTTCTGAAACACTGGCAGAAGGATACGAAGATGTTTGTCGCATTGGTATGTGATAACTTTAGCTTTCTGTCAAGCCCAGAGCTGGGTTAAGGTGCGGGTAAAAGATACAACTTAATCAAAAGAAGCCCGTTTCAAAACTTTCAGAAGAAGTATCATCAAAAACACTTCTGCGGGAGGTGCTAAATGGTAGAAATTGGCGTGGAAAAAGTTTAAAATCGAATTGACCGCGAGAAGGGGAAAACTAAGCAGAAAGCTCTATTTCTAAAAGCTATTGGGCATTGTAACCCAATCCCAATAAACTACTCTGTAGTCCGTTCGTTATAGTGCAGATGAAGAGGCGAGGGGCATTAGGTGGCAATGAAAAAACCAATATTTTTAGGTTTGAGTGAAGATTTTAGGGACTAATTAGGGTTTATCCCCAAAACCGAACATTTTTAGGGTTAGATTTATATGCCCCTAATTCAATCTAAAAAATTGACAAAAATGGTAAAGAAAAGTTGCGCCCGGGTAACCCAGTCGGGTAATAATTGCGCCAAAGAAAAACCGGACCGAGGGAATGAGGTGAAAAAGAGAAGATGAAAGAACACTGTGCTTAAACCCTTTTAGAAAAAGCATTTGTGGGAAAAAACTTCGCAGAAGAACCGGTAGCTAAGGCCGGTTCTTTTGTGCTAAAAACGAAAGGGGAGGCACATATACAAATTTAGGAGGTGATATAGAAAAATGAGAAAGATATTGGCAATAGGCATAGTAGCGTTACTGATGTGCAGTGTAGGGCTGGCAATAGCTCAGGATCAGGGCAAAGAATATGTGGCATCAACCAGTAACAAGCAGATTACCTTGTGCTTAGATAAAACAAACGGTATATTAATCGGGCCTTCAGAAAATAAAACAGTTCAAGCGCATTTAATAGGCACAATTGATGGAAAGAACCACCTTTTGCTTTCAGGTACAATTGTAATTGAGGGTAAGCCACATGCAGTCGATTTTGAAGGGAAAGCAGAGAAAATTTTCGTTGGCTGGAATGTGCCAGAAGGTGCCAAGCCGATTTACCGAGACCTTCATGGTAAGACGATGACACGATATGAAGGTGCTACAAGAATGTATGCTTCTACCATCGAACTAAAAGACAAAAACAATCAGTTTGACCTGAAAGGTGAATTCTTCGAAGATGGTAGGGGGAACTTCTTGGTTGGAACAGCGGTTATTGACGGAGTGAAGTATGAGATTGGGCTTTGTGGAAGCAGTGTTGGTCTGGTTGAAGAAGTAATCAATGATCCGGATCAAACAATCCAAACAAGAGGCTCTAAATATCTCGATGTGCCACAGCGAAGTCAGTGGGAATTGTTGGCGGGGCATGGTTATGATGTTGCCAGCAGAGCATGTGGTCAAACCTGTGCGGCAATGCTTGAAGAGTACTGGACTGGCAATTCTCCGGACATCTGGGACATCTGGGTATGGACTGGTTATAATCCGATGAATCTCACGGAAACAGAAGCTTACTTCGACGAAGTTGGTGTTCCATGCTGGAAAGACGATTACCAAGGTTCTTTATCGAGTAATATAAACCATGTAAAGCAGAGAATAGACTTGGAATGGCCCCTTGACATAACAGAGGAGAGCCAGTGGGGTGGGTGTCACGCTGTTGTTATACGCGGGTATCACGATACACAGCAAAATTTCAGGTTGCGGGACCCAAATACTGTGAGTGGAACAAACTTGATGTCGTGGCGTCATTGGCAGGCAGCATCTTTTAACTTCGAAGACAACGTATATGAGTATGTCTGTGGAGAGGACGAGTGGTCTAACGGATACGTTTATGTCGCGTGAGGTACAAACATAAAATCGAAAAAAAATGAAAACGATATATAAGGCAGCCATTGCTATTGTAATGGTAGTGGTGGCTGTCCCTTTTAGTTTATTCATTTTGTATTTTCCTTTTGAACCAAATCTTCCATGTAACAATGTTTACATAGAGAATTTGACATGGACGAACGTTACACGCATCAACGAAACGGCATACAGAGTATCCTTATCAGGGGATATAATCTACCGCTATAAAGAATCGTGGATGCACACAAACGAAAATAAACCACTACCAGATGAATTACCAGTTAGAATTCAGGTGCTTGCAGGACCCTGGGGCGGTGGAGTGCCCTATAGATTTAGAGATCGCGAGGTACCTTTCTCAGAAACCATAACCTTACAATATCGTCAAACTTATCCTTTTGAGTGCACCTTCGACTTAAAAGCTGGTAAAAAGTACGATATACCAGTAGAATCTTATTGGAGGGGGATATTTTTAGGAGGTCGAGCTACTGCAATAAATTTAACACAAGGGGAGATGCCCTTAGATCACGAATTAAGTGAAGAAGATAAGGGAGATGCAATAGCAATTGCATTCAAGGATGAAAGGGTTAGAGAAGAAATACGTGACAAGGAATACGAATTAGGGGATGTAAGCAAAACACAGATTGAGATAGTGGGTCCCGAAGCGAACTTTTCGGGTGAAGTCCCGGTAGTTCCAATAAAAATAGGAAACGTCACTTTAATGGTTTCCGTTGACATTGAGCAGGGGAAGGTTATAAACATTGGACATCAATGGGAGAAGCCGCTTCTGATTCCTCCACCAGCCAGCGAAGTTTAGAAACGTATGAAGTCTTTATGAACCTTTGCTTTCGTTCGGAAAAAACCGAACGAAAAGATAGTTTTATCATAGGTTTGAACAATGCTATCATTAAGTGAGCGCCGATAAGCGGCGCTATATAAATGCCTAAAAAATAGGAGGAAAACCAAAAATGGAGCACGAGATAAAAAGAATTGCAGCAGCTCTATGTGTATCACTGGTATTAGCAGCAATCAGTATCCCATTTGCTTCTGCATATACCGATTGTATGGTAGATCGAACCAGAACACAACAGGGTTTTAGTAACCCTACTACGTTGCCCTACATAACCGCCAGATTGGATGAGGCGCACGACTATATCTATAGCATATTCTGGGTAAGCGGAGTGGCAGACTACTCGTATTCTAACAGCGACCATGATTTCATAAATCATATAAACGATCTCGACCTTGATACGAACATAGTCTTAGTACATTTCATGGAGGA
Organism: Candidatus Methanophagales archaeon; assembly: GCA_028572065.1. Lineage (GTDB taxonomy): Archaea > Halobacteriota > Syntropharchaeia > Alkanophagales > Methanospirareceae > QENJ01. The sequence goes on along the minus strand of JAPVWK010000080.1, from coordinate 3,575 downwards.
ACTTCCTGGTGGAGTAGTTATCTGAAGCTCAAAGACGGTAGTAAGCTATACGACAATGAAGTGAACGATTGGTTGGATTGGGGTGGTTATTTCATCTTTGCTGGAGCATGTAAATCCGCAAAATACACGGACTTAGGGAATGCATTCGTAAACAGAGGATTTGACACATTCTTTGGTTATAAGGATACAGTACAAACAAAGCGCAACGGTAGATTTTATTCCGCATTCTTTGATAAAGGGAGGTATTTAGACACACCGATTTCCATAGCTGCGAATTATGCAGAAGATAAGGTCGAGGAAGAGTTTGGAGATGCCACTGATGTGGGAAATAATCGATTTATCGGCGACTCTTCTCTTTGCTTAGCTCCTTCGGATTGGTGAGGTGAGAATATGGAAAAAGCGAAAATAGGAATAGGAATTATCTTAGTATGTTTGGTTTTGTCGAGTGTGATAGTAATGGCAGCAGTATCCAATGACATCTTAAAGGTGAGTGTAAAGGATAAGAACAACACACCAAGTCTATACCTGGACCCATCCAACGAGAACGTAAATATTAGTTTGGTTGAGGCAAAGAAGATTGCAGAATCAGAAATTCCAGCGATTAAAGATGCTCCTGCACGTGGGGGATTAATATACGACAAAACTTTTGGAAATGTCTGGCAAATAAGCTTCAAAACCAAAGAAGGTAAACACCTTCTGGTAGGCATAAGTGCTGACATCGGAGAAATACACTTTTATTACGATGAGTCAAAGATGTTGCCAGTGAAGGTAGAAAATATAACGATTGAGGATGCTAAAAGAATAGCAAGTGATCACATAGCCACAAAAAATATCGATGGAGAACTTGATTTTGACAAAGCAAATTATTTCCCGCCAGCAGCAGAAGAATTGGCAGGAGAATATATCGTGTACTACTCAATAGTAATACAAGGGATATCTTGCCTATCCGACGGCATAACGATCAGGGTTAATCCAAATACTGGGGATATTATGAGTTACTATAAGGCATGGACAATCCCAGAAGAAAAGATTGACATCAGTTCAGTTCCTACAGTCACAAAGAAAGACGCGGAGACGATTTTGCAGAACTACATGAGTAGAGAACTTTCCACGAAGATCAATGTTTTGTCAACCAAACCGGTATGGATGGACACGAATTACCCTGTGCCTCCAAATGGCTCGAACGACATCAGGTTAGCGTGGTGGATAGAGTTCGACGATTCGTATATACAGTCATTTGAGGATTTGCCAGGTCCCGCCGCTGCATGGATAGATGCACATTCTGGAGAAGTTTTGAGGTTGGTCTACGATGTAGGCTAACATTTCATCTTTTATTTTTTTAACATTTATTTACATTTACTATTGATAAAGCAGGTGAGCACTGAGAGAGTTGCACCTACCAAAAGAATTATTAAGTCAGATAAGATAAGTATGTATAATGGACAAGGTCACACTTGATAAGAGAACAATCAGGGCTTTGGCATCAGAAACGCGAGCTGAGATTCTAAAAAGACTTGATTCAGGGTCTATGACCCTTAAAGGATTTAACGGATGAATTGAATATTTCTAAATCAACAGTTCACAAACATCTAACGATTTTAATTGAATCTGGTCTGGTAAGGAAGGTAAATAAGGATAATAAGTGGGTTTTCCATGAGCTTACAGAGAAGGGGAGGGAAATTCTTCACCCGCACAAAAAGACGAAGATGATAGTCCTTTTATCTTCTGCGATATTGAGTTTTGCTTTCGGAATTGTTGATGTTTAAGACGTCATCAACTATTGGTTAGGACACCACCTAATAAAGACTTAACGTAACGTTTAAAAAGGTAAAACAATTAGATATTCACGAGGTAAAATGGACAGCGCACTGGTATATATCAACGGCGAATATTATGAAGAAGGGACCGCGAAAATTTCTGTTTTCGATCATGGCTTTCTCTATGGTGACGGCGTATTTGAAAGTATTTGATGCTACAACGGCACGGTTTTCGGTTTGCAAGAGCATATAGAACGGCTTTTTGAATCTGCGAAACTAATAAATTTAAAAATACCGGGAACGCCAGAGAATATGGTGGATTTAGTATGCGAAACAATAAGAAGAACGGAATTACGAGATGCTTATGTACGGCTTGTAATTTCCAGGGGCATCGGCGATTTGGGCATGGACCCCAAAAAGTGCCCGGAACCCACGGTAGTCATAATAGTTCAAGAGGCTGAGCCCATGTATGGCGATTTATATGATATAGGCATACGAGTTATCACAACAGGGATCAGAAGAATTGCAATTGATGCGATAGATGTTCGTGCTAAGACTTTAAACTACTTGAACAATATTCTGGCAAAGATACAAGCGAACACAGCGGGATGTGAAGAGGCATTGATGCTCAACCATCTCGGCTATGTTTGTGAAGGCACCGGTGACAACGTCTTTATCGTGAAAAACGGGGTCGTACTAACTCCACCGGCAGAATCGGGTGCTTTGAAAGGCATTACAAGACTGTTCATCTTTGCACTATCAAAAAAACTGAATCTCGTGTGCAACGAAAAAAATATGACGTTAATTGACGTTTACACAAGCGATGAGGCCTTTATGGCCGGTACGCTTGCGGAAATAGTGCCGGTGATCGAAGTGGATGGCAGAGAAATAGGCTATGGAAAACCGGGCGAGATAACGAAGCGGTTGATGGCGGAATTTGTTGAGAGCCGAGAGGCATATGGTATCGCAGCGTACAATGAAAAGAGATGAGAAACGTCCTAAATGGTGGTACGAAGAAACGGATCCTGCGGGTGTGGATTACAGCAGTGCGGAGCTGGTGCAGCGCTATGATTGTCACGGCGGTTTTTTGACATACGAGCACGATGCCGCACCTGTTGATGCGATAGTATCAATATTTGTGCTGCATCATCTACCGGATTTCTGGAAATTGGTCGGCCTGAAAAGAGCCGCTGAGATGTTGAAACCCTATGGACGACTCTTTCTCTGCGACATCGTGTTTCCGTCTGAAACGGCTAATCTAGAAGCAGAACTCAACGCATGGGTCACATCAATCGCGAAACAGTCAGGCCCAGAACTGGCAGCGGAAGCGGAAACACATATCCGGGATGAATACAGCACTTACAACTGGGTAATGGAAGGGCTACTGGCACGCGCAGGGTTTGAGATCGGGAGCGCTGAGTATAGCGGTCGGCTTCAAGCAACCTACGTCTGTGCTAAGAGCGGCCCCTGAATACGTATAAAGTCACCTTTAAAAACAACAAAATGATGGCTAAAAGAAAGATGAATGGTACGATTCTGGATGCAAAGGATCTAACAAAAAGATTCGACACGAAAATAGTTCTCGACACGATCAGCTTTGACGTGAAGAAAGGCGAAATCTTCGGGTTACTCGGACCGAACGGAGCGGGAAAGACAACGATGATCCGGATTATTCTAGACATAATAAAGGCGGACAATGGCTCGGTAAATATATTCGGCGAGATTTTTAATGAGCGTCTTAAAGAGCGAATCGGTTATCTACCCGAAGAGCGCGGGTTGTACCAAAAAACAACGATTTTCGAGTGTTTGAAGTATTTT
>JAPVWK010000079.1 GCA_028572065.1 Candidatus Methanophagales archaeon | reverse complement strand
GTGGCATAGGTATAGAACAACTGGAGCGTATGCAAATCAAAGATGCCATGGCAAGGATGAAATACGTGCCAAACGAAGGCTTTAAAGATAAGTACGAAGGGATAATGAAGGATATGAAAGATGAATTTGAAGTTTTAATGAAGAACGCGGAAGAAGCTCCGTGATGCAAACAAAAATAAGAGGTAAAAAGAAATGGCGGTAGATGTTTCTGCACGTGAATATACCACGATAAAGGAAGCAGCAGGTCCTTTGATTGTGGTAGAAGGAGTAGAAGGAGTTTCGTATGGCGAAGTAGTGAAGGTAGTTACGCCGAGTGGAGAAGAGAAGACAGGACAGGTGTTAGAATCGCGCAGAGGGCTTGCGGTGGTTCAGGTATTTGAGGGCACATCAGGAATAGATACGTTAAAGACGAGGGTGCGATTTACTGGTGATATAATGAAAATAAGCGTCTCAAAGGATATGGTCGGCCGTTTCTTTGACGGTTTGGGTAGGCCAATAGATGGTGGCCCAGAGGTGATCCCGGAAGACCGGTTACCGATTATCGGTGCTGCAATAAATCCTACGGCAAGGGATTATCCTCGTGAGTTTATCCAGACGGGGATTTCCACTATTGATGGGATGAACACGCTTGTGAGAGGGCAGAAGTTGCCGATATTCTCCGGTGCCGGGATGCCGCACAATGCTCTTGCCGCACAAATAGCGAGGCAGGCGAAGGTGTTGGCCTCTGGTGAATCGTTTTCCGTGGTGTTTGGTGCAATGGGTATAACACACGAGGAGTCTTCTTTCTTCATGCGCGATTTTGAACGCACGGGTGCTATCGAGCGAATAGTTGCATTTCTCAATCTCGCGGATGATCCCGCAATCGAGCGTATAATAACACCGAGAATGGCATTGACAACGGCTGAGTACCTCGCTTATGAATGTGATATGCACATACTCGTTATTCTTACGGATCTAACGAACTACTGCGAGGCGTTACGGGAAATATCGGCTGCGCGTGAGGAAGTTCCCGGCAGGAGGGGCTATCCTGGCTACATGTACACAGATTTGTCTACGCTGTACGAGCGCGCGGGTAGAATACATGGGCGTAAAGGTACGATTACGCAAATACCGATCTTAAGTATGCCTGATGATGACATAACGCATCCAATACCTGACCTAACGGGGTATATCACAGAGGGGCAGTTTGTGCTCTCACGAGACCTGCACAGAAGGGGTATATATCCTCCGGTAGATGTATTGCCCTCGCTCTCCCGGTTGATGGATGAAGGGATAGGTCCGGAAAGAACGCGGGAAGATCATGCAGGTGTATCCAGCCAGCTTTATTCGGGTTATGCGGAAGGCAGAGACATGCGTGATTTAGTTGCGGTTGTGGGGGAAGAGGCGCTGACAGATCGTGACCGGAAATACTTAGAGTTCGCAGATATGTTTGAGAAGGAGTTTGTCACACAGAGTAGTAACGATGACCGGAGTATAGAAGAGACGTTAAACCTTGGCTGGGACCTATTGGCAACACTGCCCGAAGGAGAACTAAAGCGGATAGATGAGCACATAATAAAGAAATATCATCCGAAATACAGGAATGCGAGATGATAATGTCCGTGAATGAACTGTGGCGGTAAACAAATAGCTGGGCGGCTAATAGGCACAATCGAAAAAACCAGTGATTTATCAACGCGGAGATCGCAGAGGGCGCAGAGTTTAAGTGTGTTCAAAACTCCGCTTGGTTTTTCTAATGTCTCTGCGTTCTCTGCGCGCTCTGCGGTAAAATTAGGGGGTATAGTGATTTCACTAGAAAAATCGATTGTGCCGGATAATAGCGGTAGTGCTGTTGTCCTCGTGCGAAGCCCGGCATTTCTACCATTTCAAACCTAACTTAAAAGATAGTTCTAATTATGACCGAAGCGCTAAGACATTTTCTCGACACATATTATATCCATCCCATAATCTACGACACCGGCTACAACTGGGTAAACACAATATCCTGGGCTTTATTATTTGCGTTAGTCCTTCTCGCACTACTAAAAATACTGAAAAAGCTTGGGATAGAGATAGACGAGAAGTTTATCGCTGCGGTCGTGCCTTACATCCTTGTAGGCGCAACTATGCGCGTGATAGAGGATGCTGAATTATTACTGCCACCGTTAAGCTACCTGCTGATTACCCCGCTGATCTATTTTCTTGTATTCGTCTGCGGCGTTTTTGTGCTTCTAATATCTATCAAGACGAGCAAAACAAATTACAATTACATTTTTGGCGCTGTCGGTTTGATATGGTTCTTTGCAAACTTATCAATCCTGTTGTGGACGGAAGAGCTAATTTCGCCATGGGTTATTCTAGCAGTCTCGGGCATCTCAGCCGTAATAGTGGGTGTGATATACCTGATAGCCGCGAAATTCGACGTGCATTTTCTAACAGATAAGTTGAACATATCAGTTTTATCAGCGCATCTACTCGACGCCACTTCCACTTACATCGGTATTGACCTACTTGACTATACCGGGAAACATGTGATAGAAAACCTGATCGTGAAGTACACGGGCTCCGCAGTGGGAATGTACCTGCTCAAACTCGGGATACTAATACCCGTGTTGTATCTTATGGATACCCAGTTTCACGAAGAGGAGAAAGAACTGAAGAATATAGTTTTATTGGCACTTATCACTATTGGCCTTGCCCCCGCGGTTAGAAATACGCTCAGGATGGCTTTTGGGATTTGAAGTTCTATTTTTGTATATAAAGTATAACTTCTACCTATTTAGGACGGCACAATCTAAAAAACCAGTGATTTATCAATGCTGAGATCGCAGAGGGCGCAGAGTTTAAGAGTGTTCCAATCCACGCTTGGGTTTTCTGATCTCTCTGCGTTCTCCGCGCGCTCTGCGGTAAAAATAGGGGGTATAGTGATTTCACTAGGAAAATCGATTGTGCTATTTAGGACGCAGATTTAAGCAGAAAACTATTTCCTCAAAGTATCAAATTAAGATTCTAATACTATCCTCCACCAATTCCTTATATTAAAAATCCTTATTATCTCCGTTCATCTGCGTCCGATTATCAATTTTTATTCTTTCTTGACCCTTCGTTTTCTTCGTATTTTGGATTATTTAACCACACCATAACCACATCTACCCACATGAAACAGCGAAGAGCCTAAAGTTTCTTGTGGAACTCGGTACAATCACGAGGTTAGCAAAACAAGTACTATAATAATATACTATTATAATAGTGATGTAATAGTATTCTCAGATAGTTCCTTGTAGTATTCTTTACTTCCCCCTACTTTCCCCTTACTATCCCTCAACGCTTTTAAACAAAAACACTCGACACGAAATACACCCTATTTAAACACTATTTATTTGCAGGCGAAAAACACCTGTTTTCGACATATGCTTTTATATACTCAAAAAAACCACCTGTATCACAGGAGGTAAATAAAAAGAGAATATGAAAACAAAAGTAAGAGAAGGAAAAGTGATAGTAGGGATAGCATTTGCGGCGATAATGGTCGCTTCGATATTCGCTATGGTTGCGCCAACTAGTATGGCCGGAACGAATGGGGGATTTTCTCCTGATGAGGAGCCCGCGTCTTCGATACGGATATACGGTGACGTGCAACCACATGGGAATGCTCCAGAGCGATATATCAATTATAAAGAACCATTTGACCCGACAGTAATACCAAAAGATTCGATCACGTACAATCCAGCGATCATTGAAGAGAACCGTGACCCTGGGACACCGTATTACGGTATAATAATAGGTAAAGGTAGCAGCAGTGAGAACGCTCGTGAGAAGATATTCTTGAGGTCATGGTACGAGCCCTGTGGCCAGTATAATGGACTGAGAAAGAATGACACACACCCAACAATAAACATGGAATACACATACATGCTGATGAACACATTGTATCTACCAATAACGGGCACAGCACCAAACACGGAATTTTTAATACCAACATGTGAGATTGATACGCAAGCAGGACTTGGTGCATGGTCTGGAGCAAAAGATACTAACCTAACCTCGGTTGCAAGTATTAGTGGACCTGCTGTAACGCCGTTAGTTGGAACAGGTGAAACAGTGCTTGGCGAAATCAGCCTGGAGAAGAGATTAGCTCTGAAGGAAGGGGATAAAGTGCAGTTCTTCGACCACACAGTGGAACTAACAAATATCAAAGTGGACGAAGATAGACGTCCAACAGAGTTCGTTATAAAAGTAGCATATGCAGGAAATGCACAGGACGATTCAGAAAAAGGTTGGATTAGTCTAGGGGATAATAAGACGATATACTTTGACCGTCATAACAACGAGTATGACACAGCGAACCACGATGCGGCTACCGGTCATATAAGGACCTGGTATGTGCACCGAGACAAAGATAGACTCATAGTGGGTAAGGAGCTACACTGGGGTGATGTGTTCTACGTAGATGCGGTGAGATACGAGGTAACAGCAGTCGAAGTGGTTGATACAGACGGTGATGGTGTAATGGATGCGTTCAAGTACATTACGCTTAGGACGAAGCTGCCGAAGGGCGATGGTTCTGTTCGTGATGAGAGTGTCGTATCTACACAGTTTATAGACTGTATCGCGCCATCAGAGTTAATACCGCTGCTTCCACCGTTTAACATGAACCATGACATGGTTGACGACATAGACATACCGTTGTGGGATGAAACCGATTTGCCAGAGAGAGAATACACAATGCAAGGATTGAACTATGATCCACTAGATCCTGACGGTGATGGAAACTGGATAGCATACGATGTCAATGAGCGTGTAATTGATGACATAGACCCATTAGAGGTTATATACATCGAAGAGCAAGTAGAAGAGCGATATTCAACGAATTTACTGGAGAAGCTGCGAGAAGACTGGAAAGGCAAAGGAGGACGGAAAGAGTTGATCCTCGTTGTTGATTCATCACAAAACATGGTTGACGATGGATTCTTTGATTTGCAGATAGACGGTTTGGTTTCGGCAATATACGCAATTCCACAAGATGGCACTGTCTCAGTGTGTGTGATTCAGTTTTCGAACTATGCTAAGGTAGAAGTACCACTCACAAAAATAACACCAGACACGGTCAACGGTATTGCAACACAGATGCAGGCGATTGATCCAATAGAGCAAAACACCAACATGAGTGCTGCTTTCGTCAAAGTAGCGACAGTCATTAATAAATCATCGACTGCAGCGACACAAATAGTTGATATATCCAGTGATGGATGGGTGACAGAAGGCGATACAATGGCAGGGAGACAAGCGGCAATAGATGCGGGACTTGATGTAATAAACGTTTTCGGAATAGGTGAATCTACGGACGATATTAATACACAACTTTTAAGGGATGATCTGCCATATTATGGTTTCTACATATTTGCAGACGATCCAGCGATCATAGTGACTAGAACAGAGGAAAAGATAAGGCAAGAAGCACCAGGACTAATAACAGAGTCCTGGACGAAATTCGATGTTCAGTCACTACCAGACCAGTACACAGCGTTCGTGCTGCCGGAACTACCAGACTATTATACAATACCAATAGCTGGTGACTGGCCAGTCGAACTTGATGGAGACTACCTAATCACGACTTCGTGGATTGCACCGCAAGCAACAGGAGACTTGTACGACAACAAAATAGGTGGAGATCCCACTGAGCAGAGAGTTGCGTTCTCATACGACCAGAAGGACGGCGAGAACGGTAATGACATCTATGTGTACTATGATGACGAGCTACAGATGGCCACCATAAAGATATACGGTAATGGCAGTGACAGCACGTTTGGAATTAACAATAGTTGCAATATCGAGCAGTACGAGAACTGGGAAGAGCCATTCAATCCGACAGCGATAAGAAAGGATTCAATCACCTTTGATGCAGCGATACTACAATATAGCCCAGAATATTCAATGAATGCACAGAACGAAAACGTAGACCTGAAGGAGTACTTAAGAGTATGGTATGTGCCCGAGTACGAGTTCTATGGCTGGCATTATATGATAGGGTTAGCACCAGCAATAGTTATCGAGACGACATATATGCTCATTGATTCGCAGGACAAGAAACCATGGCATGCAGATGTAGACAGTTGGTTCCCATTCCCAATCGTATCAGATCCAACAACGGATCAGATAGGACTTGAGGCGTTTGAGAACACAGGTGTCGAGTCTGTAAGGGAAAACCTTGTAAGACTAGCATACCTATCTTGCGACCCAGACGACATAAAGGAAGGGTTACTACCGAAGACAACAAACGGAACAATAAGGCTAGAGAAGACGTACCTCATGGAGAAAGACGATGTCGTGCAATTCATTGACCACAAGTTGAAGTTCACTGGATATGGTATGTCTGATACCTATCCAGAGGTGACCTTATGGTACTGCGGAAATACAGAGGATGATACGAAAAAAAGTGTCGATTTAACCTCGAATAACACGTTCTTCGATAGACACAATAATGGCGAACTTGATAACACACCAAAGCATCCAGACGTGACATGGTATGCTCGGTACGATGGACGATTGAGAGATACGGAGAAGGCACTGATCACAGTGGGTAAGGAATTACAGAGAGGAGACATCTTCCACGTGGACGGAGTGCGATACGAGATACCAGCGATAGAGGTTCTGGACAACAATGGGAACACAGAAGATGGTTGTGAGAAATTCAAGTACATAACATTGAGAACACCACTTCCGAAGTATCTTAACGATAGCGAATACACGATGGGTCAGCAATATCTGTCATGTGCAGACTCGCAATGGCTCACGAAAGTCGAAATCTGCAATCCGCTACCGGTGCTTCCACCGTTGAACATGGATCACGAACTCGTGGACGATACCGATGTGGTACTGTGGCAACCATTGAAACTACTGGACAAGTGGCCTTACGGCGATATAGAGACCGGAAAAGCAGGTACAGAGTACTTCCCATGTGGAGAACGCTACCTGACAATGCAGTATCCACCGGCAGCATGGCTGAGATTCTTCCGTGCAGTGCCGATTGATACAGACGGAGATATGACTACAAGTATACCATCCGATTGGCAGTTATGGGACGACTATGGAGGTCCGTTCTATCCGGGAGACGTAACAGTAGCAGTGCCAAATGGCTGGCAGTGTTGCGAATGCGGAATACCAATGCCACTGCCTTATGGATTCACAATCTTTGACATCGAGCACTGGATTGCAAACGATGTTGACGAGCGAATCATAGGGCCTGTGGATCCGTTGACGTTCTGCTGGAAAGAAGAAAGACCCGAGCCGAGATATTCGACTAACTTGCTAGAGATACTGAACGAGAGTGGTCTTATCGAGTCATGGACGAAGTTCGACATACGGACGATACCAGACGAGTACACCAGGTTCAAAGTGTATGATATACCCTCGTTGAACCCCGAGGTTTACGTGGGCGGCGAATATCAGCTTACATTCGAGCCAGATATACGGTTTGATCCGTCAAGCCTAGCACGTCCAGGGTGTTGTCTGATAACGACTTCGTTCTTTGCGCCGAACGCAAAAGGCGACCTGAACCGTGCTCAGTCATACCCAGCGAGAGATAGGTTCGCATTCACGTACAACCCAGAGGATGGCACAGGAATCTACATGAACAAGGACCCAGTGATACCACATATTGATGACGGGCCAGACAGTTGCGAAATTCTGCTCGATGTGGGGCCGAACTACGTGTCACTATCCGTACTACCGGACAACAACAGCAGAGATCCAAACGCGATTTTCGGTCGTGACGTGGAAGTATGGGACTACAGTCCAACAGCAGGCTGGGACCGTGCAGACGAAATCGAAGCAGGAACAGGCTATTACATCTACAACCCATGGTCGCCAAAGACAATTACAGTGTACGGAACAGGCGTGTCGCTAACGTGGAACGAGATATACACCAATCTGCCGCCAGGCTGGAACCTGATAGGACCAGGCAACGAGAGTTTACAAATGGACGATACGGATATGCGAAATGCAGTGATACTGAAATACAGACAAGGATTCCCGTACCCATATGACTTCATGTCATTGATGCCGGGACCACCAGGCGAGAAACTCGAACCAGATCAGGCATACTGGACATACAAAACGTCGTAAACAAAAGGAAAACTTTAGTAGGTGGATAAGGATAAAACCTTATCCCTCCTTCTTTTTATTTTTTTATAAGAAGGATAAATAGAAAGCATTAGAATTTTTATTCGTAGTGTATTGTATTGAACCGAAAAATAACAGGAGGTATTATAAAAGATGACATTAAAGATATGGGCAATTTTAGCAGTAGTTCTAGTGGCACTTCCTGCACTTGCATGTGCTCAGGAAACAGGAGTGGGCCGGGAGAGCGATTGGGTGACAATTAGTGCGAATCCCGCGGAAATCGCGGCCGATGGCAATTCCACGTCAAAGATAAATGTGGTTGTCTTATGGCCGGAAGGGACGGAACATAGTGGAGAACCTGCAGAGAATGAGACTGTGGTTATGACTATAGTAGATGCAACATTTGCATGGCTTACCGACATAGGAAACGAGAGCAATACCGGCACCCTTATTAGGGTAAGCGCTGATGACAACGGTACGGCAACCGCACTACTATCGGGAAATGAGACGGGCGAAGTAACGGTGAAAGCAGATTGCCTTAGTGGCGGCTGGAATTTAACGAAAGTAACGTTTCTGGAACCGGGAACCGAAGTAGCCATAACCACTTCCGGTAGTGGAGTAGAGTACGAACGTAGCGAAACATCATCAAATGAAACGGTAACACCCACGGTGAATGAGACGGAAACACCCGCGGTGAATGAGACGGCGACACCAACAGCGAGTCCCGCGGCTTCACCCGAGGCAACGCCAACGCCAACGCCAACAACAAGTACCGAAGAAACACCAGAGCCAAAACCATCAACCCCCGGATTTGAAGCTGGTTTCGTTATCGCGGGGATGCTTTCAATTGCGTATTTAGTGCTGCGTAGAAGAAAGGCGTGAAGCGCAATTTTTCTTTTTTCTTTTTTATGTCATCATCTTCAAGAAAGGAACGGACTCAGAAAGAAGCGTTTTACGGCTGTAAACAGTGTATTTGCTGTTACAGTCAAAACCCCATTATATTGACATATGTCATCTCCACAGGAAATGCACCCGAAAAGCATATAATGGGTTAAAACAACATGTAATTATCATATAGGAATAACATCAAAAAAGGAGGATAAAATGAAGCGAAAAGGGATACTGATAGCGGC
>JAPVWK010000078.1 GCA_028572065.1 Candidatus Methanophagales archaeon | reverse complement strand
GAAACCCCATATCCAACGCATAAACGTAGAATGAGACACTGTTGTGTGATTTTAGTAGCCTACAAATCCAACTTCATTTTGACCCCATAGGTTTAAAGTGGTTGTGTACGTGTTCGAAACTATATTGGTTCGGAACTACTGCTGGTTGAAATGTGATGTGCGTTACCACGCTAATGCTGCGTACCCACAGTTAACGTCATTAACGTTTTTTAAAGTGCTCGTTGTCATTCTTTTCCTTTGGGTTTGTGGACAGCCACTATATTCGATGTGCCATCCCCCCCCCCCCTCAGGATTACTTTTGATATGCCGCTAAATTTTGTGCCTCCGAATGCGCCTTTGTTAGTAAATACTGTAACGTATCGTGTTCGTATATGCAAGCATTCATCGCCAGGTTCCTCGCATCCGCGTGCGCCTTCTGGAGTAACGGTTTTATCGTTAATGGCGTTGGATACGCAATAGTAAGCGCCAAAGCCAATGTTTTATCACCCGCTTCTCGTAACATATCCGCGATGGTATAACTAGTTGGATAGTCGTACTTTATTTGCGAGGCAAGCGAGAAAGCCGCTTTCGCGCACTCTTCAAAGTCCGCGGTGTACTTCAATGGATCTATATGAAGAACATCAGGCGTGAATAGCACTTGCGCTTCACGGTCATATACAGCAGATAAATCCAGGCCCTCTTTCATCGGGTATATCTCCAGCTTGGCCAACATTTCTGCGAATGCAGGAGCTACTTTGTCGCCCTCTTTCACCGCGACCGTTCTCTTCTTTATCTCCACCTTACCCGCCGTTATCCCTGCGGGGATACCCAAGTTCTGCAGTTCCCCTACTATTGGTCCTGGCTTAAGCGAGGTGGGACCTTCTTCGAGCACTATATCAATAGGAGCAACCGCACCTGCCTTTATCGGCGCCGGGATTTTACCTTCTTCCGCTATTCTATACAAATCAAAAGCATCCAAATTGGTGAATATCAGTGCCATCTGATCTTCTACAAAATTAGCCATCTCGTCTAACCCACTGCCCTTAAACGAAAGGGATATTAACCTATTTTTCGATACACGCACCCGCGCGTTCTCACGCAATCCTTTTCTTAACTGCTGAAGTTGATTAGCACTTATCCCTCTTACTTTCGCAATTCCTACGGTATTATAGGAACCCATCAGGCCTTTCAGATATTCGACCTGTTCCTTTTTCCATTCCTTAGCTCGCTTTACTTGCTTTTTCATCTTCTTCACACCACTTTCACTGCGGGACCCATGGTCGTTTTCATGTAAATAGAACCGACATTTTGCAATCCCCGTTCCAAATGCGATTCCACCGCTTTTATTACCGCTGCAGCGTTCTCGGCTATATCTTTTGCCGCCATATCCTTACGTCCTATATTCACCCAAAAAGTCGTGGTCTTCGACTTTACCTTCACGACTCGCCTCAATCTCGATAATATCTGTTCTGGATCAGCGCCTGGTGGGATGGGTATTGGCATTTTACCTCTTGGACCCAGAACAGTACCCAGGCTTTTACCTATCAACGCCATATACGTTACGTCTGCGGCAAAGAGGTCATATTTGTTTACCAATGCCCTCGCGGTCTTTTTATCCATCCTCTTCAGATCCTCAGGGTCTAACGCATCAGCACCTGCCTCTTTCACCTTTAACGCAATTTCACCGGATGCAAATACCCCTATCTTCGGCTCACGAAAACTCTTTGGTAAATTGATGTCCAAATTTATCCTGTTCTTCGGCTGTTTCAAATCCACGTTCTTCAAATTTATGCAAATTTCTACGCTCTCAACAAATTTCCTTTCCGGTGCGCTCAACACCTCTTCCACTGTCCCCACTACCTCTTCTGCTTCCATATTATGCAATCACCTCATCATACTTACCCGCTTCGATCTCACGCTGCATTTCCTTCGCATCCTTGCCCTCTATCTTTAGCCGCATCACACCACAAGAGCCTATCACCTCTTTAACCGCGCTCTTTAACGAACTAGCTAACATATCCCCGATCTTCTTCTGCGCTATCTCCTTTATCTGCTCTATCGAGATTTCGCCGTTATAATCAGTTGTCGAATCGGTTTGTGCCTTTTCGATGCCCAATTCCTTCTTTATCAATGCCGCGGTCGGTGGTGAACCTACACTCAGATCCACCTTACCACTATCATCTACGGCTATCCTCACAGGGATTACCATTCCCGCATAACCCTTCGTGAGTTCGTTTATACTATCCACTACATTTTTTACATTTATTCCGAGCGGCCCCAGCGCAGGACCCAAAGGTGGACCCGGACTCGCTTTTCCGCCTTCTACCAATACTTCAACTACACTCATCTCTCGCTTTCTTCTCCGTTACTTATGCACATCTTAATTATCTTTAAATAGCCTATTAGCTTATGTTATTTTATTCCTTTATTTGCTGTTACAAGAACGTAATCCGATAAAAATGGGAACAAGTATTGGAGATATATTAGAGCCACTAGAAACTAGTTTCGATGCGTTATCTGGTAAAGTAATTGCTGTTGATGCTTATAACACACTATACCAATTCTTAAGCACCATTCGCCAGCCGGATGGGACACCGCTAAAAGATTCATCCGGTAGAACGACGTCCCACCTATCGGGGCTGATATATCGCACAACAAATTTGATGGAGAAAGGGCTAAAGCTTGTATTCGTTTTTGATGGCAAACCACCGGAGCTAAAAGCAGGGGTTATCAAAGCTCGAACGGAACGGCGCGAGGCAGCAAGAAAGAAATGGGAAGAAGCGGAAGTGCCCGAAGAAGCGCTTAAGTATGCAAAAGCATCTACAAGAATTGACGTTACGATAGTAGAAGAATCGAAGCAGCTCTTAACGTATATGGGCATTCCACACGTACAAGCACTATCAGAAGGTGAAGCACAAGCGGCATATATGGTAATAAAAGGCGATGCCGAATTCGTGTGCACGCAAGATTATGATTCATTGCTCTTTGGTGCACCTCGTGTGATACGAAATCTCAGTGCACCAAGAAAAAAGGCACGGCTCGAAGTCCTGGATTTACATAAATTTTTGCAGAAGCAGGGGATTACACGTGAGGAACTCATAGACCTCGCTATTTTAGTAGGTACGGATTTTAACGGAGGTGTGAAGGGTATAGGTGCTAAGACTGCGTTAAAGCTAATTAAGAAGTATCATAGCATCGAAAAAATAATCGCGAACTCAAAGATAGCGGAAGATACGGGGATAGTGAATTACGAACTCGTTCGTGACATCTTTTTAGTGCCTGATGTGTCCGAATCTTATGAGATAGTATGGCGTGCACCGGATGTGGCTAAACTAAAAGAGATGCTATGTGAGGAGCATGAGTTCGCAGAAGAGCGGGTGTGCACCGCTTTGGAACGGAGTTCTGTGCCAAAAGTAAAACAAGGGAGTATAGAGCAGTGGTTGTAATAATACAGTATTCTCTTCGTTGACTCGGAAGCTTGAACTAAAAACCACTATTTCAACAGTTCCCTTGCTTCTGTAGGGTATTTCTCACCCAAAACGCGGTAATGCACCTCAAGGTCCACAGGATCTAAAAGTTCTCATCCAAACAATGAACGCTGCTTGGCACACCCATAAAACCCCCACCCAGCCAAAAGAATTTATGACGCATACAGCCTAATAGCAGGTATCCAGTCATTGTAAACTTGTCCATTAGCACCACAGAAGTTTACGATATTTTCAAATTTGGACGTTTTTATATTGTAGATATATCATCTATAAATCAAGGATACGGGAAAAAAATTAAAATGGGATTATTCGAGCGAAGCAAAAGGATACTGGAAATAAAAAAAGAAAAAAGGACGAAGCAGCGGGGAGAAGTTAGACCAGATACCAAACCAGAAGAATTGAGAGAAGGCAGTATCGGAACGCTTGATGGGTTAGATTTCACCGTGCTTGGAAAACTGGTATATGACTGGGGCGGAGGGCGCTGGGAAGAGTTTTATCTGGAGTTCTCAGACACGGAAGAGCACAAATGGTTATCAAAGGAAGGGACGACACTTGAATTACTTGACGAAGTAGAGTCAGCGGATGCACCAGACCCTGATGAACTAAAAGAAGGAACTGTATTTGACTTTCAAGGAGAAAAAGTGAAAGTGAACGAAGTGGGAAAAGCACGGATTGTGGCAGTTGAAGGATCTTTTCCATGGGATATTGCTACGGGAACGCAGGTAACATATGCCGATTGCGAGTTCGTGCGAACAGGAGAAACTCTCAGCTTGGAGAAGCCCGCAGGGGCAAGGCTGGAAGTATATAGGGGAAATGATTTATCGAGTGGAAGGCTGGAATTATTTTGAGGTGATGAAAAAATGGGATTGATTGATAGGTTCTCAAATGTGGCTAAGGCAAAGGCAAGTAAAATAATAGAACGGTTTGAAGATCCGGCAGAACAGCTTGACTTCGCACACGAGAAACTACGTGAAGAGAAGAAGAAGGTAGACCTTGCAGTGCGGGATTCGATAGCTGCGAAGAACCTGAAGAAGCGAGAATTAAACGAATCGCAGAAGAAAGTGGTGTCAGTGCATAACAAAGCGTTAGAATACAGAAAGAGGGCACTGGCATTGGAGGAGAAACTGGCGGAATTAGAGGGCGAGAAAAGAGATAAAGCGGAACTGCAGGTGGAACAACTGAACAGTGCAGCAACACAACTCTTAGAGGAGGAGGCCAGGACAAGAGAAAGAATACCGATGCTGCAGCAGTCCGTTGCGGATATGGAGAAGAAGGTGAGGATGCTGAAGGACAAACAGGTAGATTTAACGGCAAAGATACAGCGGTTCGCAGATAAACGAACAGATCTAAAATCGGATTATGCGATGGCTAAGGCATCGAAAAGAGTTAATGATGCGCTATCGGGAATAGACGGCGAGATAAGCGACGTTGATTTAACGGTGCAGCGTATGACGGAGAAGATACGGCTAGAAGAAGCAAAAGCGGAGGCATCGGCGGAACTCGGCACCGCTGCAGGGACTGGTGACATGGGAGTAAGCGAAATCGAGCGAGAGTTGGAGACCTCAGAGTCGCTTTCCTCTCTTGACGAGGAGCTGAAAAGGAAGTGATTGCGATGTCACAAACGTATTTTTTGATAAGCATTTCCGGTGGCGGGACGTGGGCATTCCCGGCGGAGAACAAAGAAGAGATAGTGGACAAGATAAACGAGCCGGACAATGAACTAACATCCCTTAATGAAAGAAGCAAGCTTACAGAAGCGAAGTTCAATGAACTTTATCCGCAGATATTTGAACTGATAAGGTCAAGGGGACTGCTCGTGGGTGAAGACGTTGAGATGGACGAGGTGCTGGACGAAGAAGAGGCGTTTCCAACGCCTGACTTAACACTTCCGCCTGAGGATCTGGATTATGAGGAGGCAATTTTGTTGTTCAAGGATAAGGGTTTGGTTCCGGGGTGAAGAGAAGAGAAATGGCAAGAATTCAAGCTATTATAGGTCTGATAAAGGATTGCAATCTGGAGAAGCTGGAAAATATTACGTTGATGGAAGGCATGTTAGAAAAAGCGGCGAAGCTGATGGATTTGACGTTACTTAAGACTGTCAGTCATAAGTTCTCGCCGCAGGGGCTGACAGCGGTTGCTTTGCTTGCCGAGAGCCATATCGCCATTCATACGTATCCGGAGGAGAGTTCGATATTCGTGGAAGTGATGTCATGCGGACAGCGTGATGCGAAAGATGTTCTGGAGTTCATGGCTGATATGCTGGAAGGTAAAGTGAAAATTGTTATGGATAAAATAATAGGGGGTGTATGAATATGGCGATAGCAGAAATAATAATTGGTACGGTGGGTGGAGCACTATTGTGGCTGGTAATAGGCGTAGGACTTAGCCTGCTGCTGGTAAAGATATATGATATTCTCTTGTTCCGGAAGTTCGATTTGCAGGAAGCGATGGAAGGGAATAATACTGCGGTTGCAATTTTTTTCAGTTTGATGCTGCTTGGTATAGGACTGGTAGTGGCGGCAACGATTATGTCACCCGGGGCTGGCTTAGTGGTTGCAACCGCGAGTATGTCTCTATGGACTGGCTTGCTTTATGATATACTCGCAACAATTGGCTGGAGTATAGGGACTTCGCTCGTTGCTACGCTATTCTTCTTCGCGTTTGATAAGGTGTTAGTGCCGAAGATAAAATTGCAAGAGGAGATAAGTAACGGGAACATCGCAGTTGGTATCCTTTCAGGTGTTTTGTACATTGCGGTTTCAGTGGTGGCAATGGCGGTGATAATGTCCTAACACTTTTTCTTTTAAACCTTTTAAGAAAAGGTTTATCAAAAACGCTTCGCAGAAAAGAAAACCTGTGCTAAAAGAAAAACTAAGAGGATGTTTTTAGTCAAGGTTTTTACCGGAGGTAAAAAAGTTGTGTGAAAATCTGTGTAATCTTGTGGTTATAGGGAGATAAAAAGGAGAAATGGTAGCTAAAGAGGATAGAGGTATAATAGCAGCTATTGTGGTTATAGTGGTACTCATTGCGGCTTCGATTCCGTTCGTTATAGCACCGCTGTTAGCAACTCCGACGTACACAGAAGACCAGCAAAGTGCTCTTTCTTTAGTTTCGTACCTCGGCTATCACGCACTTGGCGACGATTCAATAGACCATTACAGTGCACAGAAGGTGCATGAAAATGGCGTTGCCGGGATAATGTACAGATATGGAAGAGAGGCGAAAGATATTGATAAAACGGTGCACGACAAGTTGGAGGAGATAGGTTTTGTCACAACTGCGATAGAAAGCGAGAAGAGCGGTGCATGGGAGCCGTACTGGGATTATTCGTGGTTCTCGGCTGCAAATGGTGATATAGTTGCTTATGTTACGACTTATTCTGATGGTCGCAGCAAATATGTTTGTATAGCTGCGGGCTCTGACGATTATGAAGAGGACGTGTTCAAGATTCGTGCGGAAGGAAATGACTTCGTATCGTTGAGGAGTAATGTCAGGTTTAAATCAGGAGAAAACGCAGAGATTGAGCACGTTGCACCATTTGCAGGGACGATGTATGCGGTAAAGTATCCTCAGCACAAGTTAAGTGGACCGAGAGATGCTGCAGTGAACATAGAAGCGAGGAAATCGTACGATGAGGTGCTTGCACTAAAAGAAAAAGCGGCGACAAACGAAACGTTCCGGCGAGAGTTCTTTAATGTTTCTGCGGATAATGAGACGGCGGCGGTAAATGATACTCGTGTTGTTAGAGAGAGAACGAGGTATTATCCCTGGGGGTTCTTTTGGGTATGTGGTGGGGGATATGGCTACTACTCGCCTTACAGGTACGATCGTCCCGGTTCAGGTCCTATTGTCAGACCACGAGGTACGGGATATACTATACGGGGTGGCGGAGGTCCGGGGAGGGCGAAGTGAACAGCATTGTAATTGCAAAAAATGTGCAGTTTTCTGTATGGGTTGATCTCTTCTCTCCAAGCTCCTTTCAGGAACTTTGTGGGGATAATTTTCTTCTTTTCTGATTTAGAGTTTTATCGCGAGTTTTCGATATTTTTTTGCACTATTTCTTTTGAATGAGTTTGTTTTCTCAACTTCTCCAGATTTTTTCTCTATTTTGCGAATAGAGCCACTATATCAGATGTTTTCGACAGGAAAAGCAGTAGAAAAGCTTTTATAGTGATTTGCTCATTTTAATAGCTACATTAAAGAGACATGGGCGAAGTGGAAACGAAGTGGGATAGAGTAACAAGGCATGAACTCCGTCACGACAGGCACACGGTTTCTCTGCTAACGGACCATAAAACTTTTAAAAAAAGTTTTATCAAAAACGCTTCGCAGATTCGCCGAAGTATCGCGGGAAGGTACTGGAGGGGGAAGTCGCAGAGGCCACAGAAGAAATTATTATGGGAACTTGCAAAGAGCTGGATATCAAGGTTATAGACATGGCGGTGAATGTGGATCATGTTCATCTTTCCATAAAATATCCGCCGAAGTATTCGGTAAGCTGGATAGCGAAGCGGATAAAAGGGAGGAGTAGCAAACTGTTAAGGGATAGATTTCCACAGCTTAAGGAGTGGTGTCCGGGGCATCTGTGGGCGCCATCGTGCTACCATGGGTCAGTAGGGCAAGGTTGGGATGTGGTGGAGAGGTATATATCGGGGCAGAAGGGATACGAGAAGACAGATACTGTACCTGTGGTTGTAATAGACGAAGAAAAGGAGAAAGCGCACAAAACCTGGTACACATCGCTTTATAACAAATTTTTTGGAGGGCAGCATCAAAAATAACAAATCGAAAAGCTTTTATACTCTTATGCTAAAAGGGTAGTACATAAGTCATTGGCACTCGTGCTTAAGTACAGGCCCTGTACTTAAGTACGGGGTATGTGACTTCGTACTGAATTAGAAAAGGAGAAAATAGAAAGTGCGACCAAAACAGGATGTTTGGTGGACACTCTTGATCCCTGCAATAGTGTCGTGCATGGTCTTTTGGGGGGTGTCTATTATGCCCTTTCCTATTGATAATCCCAACTACTTGCTAATCCCGCCTATCCTCTTAGCAGCATTCTTGGCCTTTGCTTTGAAGTTTCTAAGCAGAGATGATGAACCCTACCCATTACTATTACTACACGTAAAGAATATGGTTTATGAGGATGCTAACGGTGATTACCCACAGCATAAAGGACAAGTGAAAACGCATTACAAAGTTCTCAATAGAGGTGACTTGGATTCAATGTCGTGGAATATAGATATAGCAAGAAAAGAGAGAGATAGCTGGGTGCCTGTATTAGACTTCTCACATTCTAGTGAAGATGAGGGGCTGCTAGTACCCGCACATGGCGAAAGAGGCCCCTTTGTACCCTCAATCCTTCAAGATGATGATCGATATGAGAATGATGGATTGATGTTAGTACGGATAAGATATGAAAATGATAAAGAACTTTGTACTTGCCAATGCTATAATAACGGAATGCCACAAGGTAGATATATCAATACGGAGAAAGAGAAAAGAAAAAGGGCATTCTTTAAGAATGTGGATAGGAAAGGGAAATGCAAAGATTGTAGGTGGGAAAAGTTGGTGACTTCGCGTGAAAAAACCGAAAAATATTTATAACCCTTTTAAAATAGTGAGTATAGTGAGTAAAAATGGGTGGTGTCCTAAATTTCATGACCCACCCTTAAACATCAAAAATTCACTCCACGTCCATGGATGGTTGGTGATCCCTTCAGCCATACATGGAGTCCTCTCGATGTTTCTGACCCCTTTGGGAGTTTCAATCGCAAGT
>JAPVWK010000077.1 GCA_028572065.1 Candidatus Methanophagales archaeon | reverse complement strand
TAACTGAAGTACTTGAATGTATGGGGCTGAAATTGGATATGCTCACATTATACAACATTTATCAAGGTCAAGGATGCGATCCTAATGTTAAACGGGAGAGGTTGATGGCGCGATGGGTTACTTAACCGAACACGCATGGAGTGAATTTAATAGCGTTAAAGATTAGGTTTATGACCACCTGTGTAAGTTTCTCGCTGTCGCCTTTAACAGAAGCGAGTCCTGCAGGCAGTTCGACATTAAGAGTGATGTCTTTTTCCTCGGCGGCTGGTTTCACAATCTCTATAGAATCGGCAATTACAGTATCCAATGCTACACTCACAAATTTCAGTTCCAGCCTGCCTGATTCGACCCGTGACAGGTCCAGCAGATCGTTAACAAGGTTCGTCTGACGGTCTATGTTCCGAGTAATAATCGAAAGCATCTCTTGCTGTGTCGCTTCTTCCACGTCTGCCAACTCCAGCACCTGTGCTGAGGTCTTCATGGCAGCAAGCGGGGTCTTTAGTTCATGCGATACCATCGAAACGAACTCAGATTTTAATTTGTCCAGTTCCTTTAACCGTTCATTTGCCTGCGCAAGTTCCTCGTTTGTTCGTGTCAGGTCGCAGGTCTTCGATTCCACTTCGGCTTCCAGCGTTTTGTTCCATCTGGAGAACATCAGGATTAATCCAAAGCTTCCACCCAGGATAATCGCGATGACTGTGCTTAAAAAGATCATTTGCTTTGCATAAACCGAGCGTATCAAATGGTCAACCTCGCTTGCTGGTACAGATATACCAACCGACCATATTTTATCTCGCCATCGGACGGGCGCATATGCCACGATTTGTTCCGAGTTCGATTCATCGCCTTCTTTGAGGTAAACAGCAGTCCCTTCAGAGCCGTTAATCTGCTCGTTGAGTATTTCCAGCCAGGACGCATTTGTGTTAACCTCCTTAAGCATCTTGATGTAGTTTTTACCGATTGCTTCTCTTCTTGTACCATCGTAGAGCGATTTACCATTACGATCTATCAGGTACACATATCCTGTTCTGTTCTGCATGATTGGTGTAAGAAATCGGTCTGTGATGGTAGACATTCGTATAATGCCAAGGATGACGCCCCGGAATTCTTCGCCTTCATATACGGGAACCCAGATGAAGGAGCCCAAACCCCCCTCGAACAGTGCTGTGGAACTGGGAATTTCCGTTTCCCTTAAGTCCCTCGCCGAACCAAATACACTGCTCCTATTCTCTGCATACACGTTATATCCAATCGGAGCACGATATTCCGGGTAACCATATACTACCACACCATTCGTATCAATAAACTCAATGCTATAAAAACCACTGGTTCCCTCGTAGATTGGCTTAAAACACCCCGTTATATTGTCAATTGAGTCCTCAGACCTATCCCTGGCAAGTATTTCTATAATGGTTACACGCTCATCTGCAAATTCACCAATGCCTAAAGCCGCTTGTCTCGCCAGCAACAATTGCTGCTCATTGAACTGCTGTTGCACGAGTTCCTCCACTTCTCCATGAGTCTTAAAACCTAAAAAAGTTACAATACCAATAAGGATGATGCAGATTACCAGAATAACCAATCTGTTATCTCTTTTCACCTTCATATTCGTAATTGCAATTCTAAATTTGTTTTGTTTTTTTTCAGTCAGGGTGCAGTTCTACGCAGAACCGCTTTTATCCGTGCTTTCAATTCAGCCAGGTCAAACGGTTTTGTGACGTAGTCATCAGCACCGATTTCTATGCCTTCGACCTTATCAGAAGTCTCGCCCTTTGCAGTAAGCATAATTATCGGTATGTAACTCGTGGCTTCCGCCTGTTTCAGACGCTGACAGACCTCGAATCCATTTAGCCGGGGTAGCATCAAGTCGAGAAGCACGAGGTCGGGAATCTCGGTTCTTACCTCCTCCAGTGCATCAAGACCGTCCTGAGCCTCGATGATATTGTAACCCTCCATTTCCAATGCCCTTTTCAGTGGTAACAACGTATCCAGTTCGTCATCTACAATCAGAATCTTGGTTCTGGCATCGGACAGTCTTCTAATCCTTTCCGCTACTTCGGTCTCGGTGATACACAATCGCTCAGCTATCTCGCTATACGATAGTGTAGCCTCGTTTTGTAGCAGTTCAACTATTTTATCGTCAATAGTGCCTATATTCATCTTTCTCTTCACTGTCCCCCTCTATTAGTATTCTTATTTCCCTTCGGTTAGTTAAATAACCCTCGTGTTAAAATCTTATTAGTTTCTTAATACGAGTTGTAACTACATATTTGGTCAGCGTCAATATGATAATTTTATCGTACTCCTTGAAATCCATTTTCACACAAAACCCATATATTCTATAAACACCTTAAAGTAACAAAACACAAGCACCATGACAGAACTACAAATACCTTACGGCTCACAACTAATAGACATAGATATAGAGGGTAAACTCTTAGACCTTGAGAGCAAAGGTAGAATTACCACCCCAAAACCGGACGTATTAAGACTCGCACTTAAAAACCCTATCGGCACAAAAAAGCTGAGCGAAATAGTAAACACAAAAGACTCAGCAAAAATAGTAGTAGTTATTGACGACCATACACGAAACGCGCCGACAGAGGCAATGCTTGATGCCCTGACAGAAGACTTAAGCGATGACTGTAACATGACACTGCTCGTAGCTTGTGGCACACACTCGCAACCAACAGAAGAAGATTTAAAGCGGATGCTTGGTAAACACCTCTCGCGGGTTGATATAAAGATACACGATTGCGATGCCAAAGATTTGGTATATGTAGGCACGACAACCAGAGGCACGCCGGTGAGTCTGAACAAGAACTACTTGGAGGCAGACATAAAAATCTTAACTGGTGACATAACGCTGCATTACTACGCGGGGTTCGGTGGCGGAAGGAAGAGCATACTACCGGGCATATCGTCACGAGAGGCGATACAAAGCAACCATGCACTTCTGGTGGACGACCAGGCGAGAACCGCAAACCTAGATAACAATCCCGTGCATCTTGACATGCTCGAAGCAGCATCCTTAGCACCGCCTGATATTGTACTGAATGCAGTCACCGATGCCACGGGCACTCTGGTGGATGCTTATGCCGGGGAGATGACCGCCGTGTTTCTTAAGGGTGCGGCAGTCGCAAGGGATATGTTTCGCGTTGAAACTAACGATCGGTTTGATGTGTTACTGGTAAGTGCAGGTGGTTTTCCCAAGGATAGAAACTTGTATCAAGCATTAAAAGCAGTCGAGAATTGCTATCGTGTTTTGGTCCCGGGAGGTAAGTTCATTCTCGTTGCGGAATGCCGGGACGGTATAGGAGATGCGTATTTCGAGGAATGGATGAACAAATATACAAGTTATGAAGCCGCGGAAGAGGCGATAAAAACGAATTTTGTGCTTGGGGGGCATAAAGCCTACTACATGCGGAAAACGCTGGAACGAGTCCAATTGTCCATAGTCTCAGAACTTGATAGTAACACGTTAACGAGCTGGGGGCTAAACGCTTATAAGTCAGTTCCCGAAGCGTTGAACGCGGAAATCGGCCTTAACGTAATAAATAATACTAATACTGATATAGCGGATACAAAAGCTAAAATTAAAATAGGTATATTAAGAAATGGCTTAGATACTTTATTAGTTCAAAGCTAAATAGTATAAGGAGAAGTGATAGGTGAATACCAATGACAAATCTTGCAAAACAAAAGGAACTAGCAGCACATGTATTGAAAGTCGGAAAGGGTCGGGTTTGGATAGATCCAGAAGCTACTGAGGAAGTTATGGGTGCTCTAACAAGAGCGAATATCCGCGAGTTGATAGACGAAGGGATAATAAAAAAGAAGAATGAGATAGGTGTAAGTAGGGGGCGGGCAAGAGTGCTAGCAAAGAAAAAAGCACTTGGACGCCGAAAAGGGCATGGGTCTCGGAAAGGCGCAAAAGGTGCGCGAGGCGGTAAGAAGCGACAGTGGATAACAAAAATACGCGCTTTACGTTTTAGATTAAAAGAGCTTAGGGATGAGGGTGACGTAGATAAAACCGTTTATCATAAGTTATACCGGAAGGCAAAGGGCGGCGAAATTAGAAACGTTTCCCATTTAAATGATATTGTATCAAATTATAAAAAAGAGGCAATGTAGAATGGCAAAAAGAGCAAGTGCAAGTGGACCCACTTATCGCGTCCCTTTTAGAAGACGGCGAGAACGGAAGACGGATTATCGTAAACGGTTAAAGCTTTTGTTTAGTCAAAAGCCTCGTGTCGTAGTTAGAAACAGTAATAAATATATCCAAATGCAACTGGTTTTGAATGATACGTTCTGCGATAAAACTTTTGTCGCTGTTGTTTCTTCAGAGTTGAATCGGTATGGGTATAACGGCGGCACGTGCAACATACCCGCAGCGTATCTTACGGGGTTATTGTTCGGTAAAAAAGCGAAGCAGGTAGGGTATGATGAAGGGATACTCGATATTGGGCTGCATACTCCTGTTCATGGTTCTAAAGTGTATGCGGCACTTAAAGGCGTAATTGATTCTGGTATGATTGTACCACATGACCCTATCGTTTTTCCTTCGGACGAACGTATTAAGGGTGAACATATCGCAGCGTTTTTGAACGATACCAGCATCACAGATAATTTCACGAGTGTAAAGGAGAACATAATGACTGACAAAGAGGTAGATATGGAGGCGACAAACGTAACATGACTAGAGCAGCAGGCTGGAAGAAGGAAGAGGTAGTATGGGTACCATCAACAAAGTTGGGTAAGATGGTGCAGAACGGAGATCTAACAACGATAGAAGAAGTACTAAACTCAAAATATCCATTAAAAGAGTATCAAATAGTAGAAACTGTCCTCCCGGACCTGGGTGAAGAGGTTCTGGATATAAACATGGTGCAACGGATGACGGATTCGGGCAGACGAATAAAGTTCAGGGTATGTGTGATTGTCGGGAATACGGATGGATACATTGGTATAGGTTCAGGTAAAGATGCACTTGTACGAAATGGCATAACAAAAGCGATAAGGGATGCTGAATTGAATTTAACGTACATAGAACGAGGTTGCGGTTCCTGGGAATGCAATTGTGATTCGTTACATTCTGTGCCGTTTGCTGTTACCGGTAAATCCGGCGGTGTCTATGTAACTTTTAAACCAGCACCGAAAGGTCTGGGTCTTGCCGCGGGTGACACGCAGAAGAAGATTTTAGAATTCGCGGGTATTAGTGACATCTGGACAAAGACAAAAGGCAAGACACGAACAACGTTTAATCTTGCTTTGGCGACTGTTGATGCATTGAAAAAGACATCTACGATAAAAACAATGTCATAGGTAAATATTATGTATGCAATAATAAAGCTTAGGGGAAATGTAGGAGTAAGACCAGAGATAAAACATACGTTCGGGCTACTGCGGTTAAATAAAGTTAACCACTGTGCGGTTGTGGAAGAGAATGCATATTACAAAGGAATGATAAAAATAGTAAATGCCTATGTTGGCTGGGGTGAGATTTCTGAAGAGGAACTTGAGGAGTTACTGACCACGAGAGGCCGATTGGAGGGTGGTAAGCGATTGACGGATGAGTATCTACAAGAGCAGGAGACTCCTTACGGTTCGATAAAAGAGCTGGCTCATTCTCTTTATACGGGTGATGTGAAGATGAAGGATTTGAAGGAGTATAAGATAAAACCGTTGTTCCGGTTGCATCCACCACGAAAAGGGCATAAAGGTATAAAACGGGCTGTTAAACAGGGCGGTGAGCTTGGTTATCACGGCGAGAATATAAATGCGCTTTTGCATAAGATGCGGTGATTGGGAGATTTAGGTTAAGTTACCGACCATGTCACCCCGAATGAATTGCAGGGTATCCGCGGGGATGGAGGTCAGGCGATTGGGTGAGCTGCGAGAAGATGTGGGTGGGCGTCTGTTTGGTGACGGCGGCACGAATTTTGCTTATCGATCTCGATGTTTTGAAATGCGAAGCATTTGAGCGAACAAACCGAGCCATAAACAGCGTGGTATGTGAAGTTTTGGCAATATCATTGTTCACTCTGACCAATACAAGTCCTTACCAGTAACTCAAGTTCTTTATTTTGGTAATCGAACTCAGCCACAACCCTTTTAAGGTTATCGGGTAACTTGCTGTACCCCCACAAGCACCGCCTTTTCGTCTCTTCAATACCATTTCGGAGAAAGTAATAGGGCAGATTTACATGGAAAAATGAGATGCTGTCGGCATCTCTTAAAATATCAACACGTCTCGTGCCTCCCGTTTCATGATGGCAGACCAGAAAAACGATGTCATCTGCTAATTTTTTACTTATGTTGCACTCATTCATTATTTCTGCCAGGATCTTAGCACTGTTTGAAGCATGGGCTTCTTTAAACTCATCGTAATCTTTATAATCTTCGCGCCTTACTTTCCGTTCCGCAATGGCTCGTTCTATATCATGACCTAAAGCAGCTATTTTTAAGGCATCATCAGCATCAGGTTTTAATTTGAGCAGCCACTCCAAAGTATTTTTCGAGTGTATTGGGTCTTCAGGAACCTGAGATTTTTTAATAATCCACTCAAGCTTCTTTTTTACACAATCTATATTATCCATTTTTATATAAAACCACTATCCTCCTGATATTTTCCGTATTCGTCAAAAGAGCGATTGTAACAAGAATTAAAAAAGGTTGATTTATTAGAGCCCCAAGAAATATGATAAAAATCCTGACATCACGCCCCATTCTGAAATAGTACTTTCCCGGCCCAAGTTTTCTCTTCATCAAACCGTCATATTTGTCGGCTGTATAACTATTCATGAACGCACCTATGATCGCCAGAAAACCGATGAAGAGAGTAAAAAAATCACAATTTGTAAAACAGACGTAATAAGTCAGCCCAAAAAGGAGAAAAGCATCAGCATAGCGGTCTAAGACCGCGTCAAACCATCCACCAAATTCTGTAACCTGGAATTTTAGTCTTGCTATTTCCCCGTCACAGCCATCAATAACAGATGCTACCTGTGCCAGTATTGCGCCAATAACTAGAGTAATATATTCCCCTAAAAAGAACAAAAAAGCGCCTAGCATAGCAAGGATAAAGGAAAAGAACGAAACCTGGTTTGGAGTAATATCCGTTCTTAAAAGATACTTTGTAATCCTGGTTGATATGGGTCTGTTTAAGTATCTAGATATAGGCCCATCTGAGGCTTTTTTCAAAGTATCTAAAAGCGTATTTTCCGCTTTTTTTAATGTCTTCTCGTCATCCACATCAATCCAGTATTCATCTTTAATATCAAATATCTTAGCCTTTCCCTTGCCAGCCAGCACCCTTATCCCCCCTGAAAGGGAGCTATCGTCATCATGTAAACTTTCTTCGATGGCACTGAATATTGCAGGCGAACAAAGAAAAATTCCTGTATCATAAGCGTTATATTTCTTGATATTCTTTCCTATATCTAAAATCCTGCCCTCTTCGACAAGAACTTTGGTAACATCATCAACATCAACAAGCTTATTGGTTTCAATGTCAATGTTATAGTCTACAGCCAGCATAACTTCGTCATCGGCTATTCTTTCATTCGTCAGTCTTACCAGTATAGATTCGTCAAAGATATGATCACCCATCAACAGAATGAAATTTTCATTCAGTAGCTTTTTTGCCTTGAGGACAGATATGCCGTTTCCCTTTTCCCATTCTTCATTTGTGATATGGGTTATATTTATATCCCTGTTCTGGCTGAATCCGTCCAGAAAACGTTTTACCTTCTCACCGTTGTATCCGGTTACTACATAGAAATCAGTAAGACCTGCCTTATTTGCGGTTAATATTACTCGTTCGATAAGGGCTAATCCCAGAAGTGGAATAAGGGGCTTTGAATCGCCCTTACTGGACAATCTAGTCCCTTTACCAGCAGCAATGATAAGGCATTTCATAGCCTACAAAACTCCAATAAATAATTTAGGATGCTGTCAAGTTTGCAACTCAAAAGAATTGTATACTTATCACCGGCTCCGGCGTAAAGAAGCATTTTATTTTGTCGAATCATAGTACCTACGGGGAAAACAACAGCAGGCACATCAATAGGATATTCCTTGTTGCCATATAATTCGTAGGGAGCAGAGGGGATGTATATTGGACTTCTGGATCTACAAATTACCCGTCGAGGATCCTCTAAATCCAAAATAGCGGCACATATGGAATATCCCCTTTCAATTTTCTTTGACAATCCATAGGCTTTGCAGATGTTAATATCTATCTCGCCAACAGCATGGTAGATAAGGAGCCAACCTTTATCTGTCTTGATGAGCTGTGACCCAGGGCCAATTTTTTCTTTCTCGTGTGGATAGAGGCCAGATTTCAGAAGTAGATTCTGGCTCCGTTGCTCATATAATTTCTTCCAACACTCTCTGTGTTTAGCAGGATTTAGCAGTTGATTAATACCCGCTTCAAGCAGGCCTATATGTATGTTGGGATGAAATCGTAACAATATATAGAGGTCCCCGTTCGTTAGCTCAGGAAACGGGACGGCATTGCGCGAGTCAAAGGATTCCACCATCCCCTGATAGCGGATGTCCGCAAAATCTTTGGTTGTGTAAATGGCAATTCGATCGGCATTGCCACCCTTAAACGGGGCTTTTATCTTACCACACCCGACCAGCAGGTACCTATGGCCGTACTTTATAATCCGAATGTCCTCTATCCCATAAGCGAAGTCTTGATGGTCTGTGCCATCAGCACGGATCAGCGCGTTCTGGAATCGGGTAAAGTGGACGCCATCCTCACTCACCAAAGGCCAGATCTCGGAAATGTAGTTTTCAAGGTAGGACCTCTCAATGCCAAGCGCATCGTCAAAGAATCTCCCTTTTTGATAATTGCGGTGACACCGTGGCATGAGGACGACCTTGTTCTCAAACAATTCGGCTCCCGCATTAAAGACCGCCCCAATTTTTAACTGGTCTTTTTCATACCATGTAAGACCAATGTCTTGAGGTCTTATGATGGGATTTTCGGGATGAGAGTCTAACTTAAAGATATAATCTCCTGATGCCATTTGAATGACCTTACCATCGCCTAGCTCTTTAATCGTGCTATCCAAAGAAGATGACATTTTTTATTTATACCTCTTGATACAGTTGTAAATGCTGAGATGCTATGGCTTGCCATGAGGTATAATCTCTATATTCTTCAGTGCGACTGACCACATACTGCCGAAATTTGGAGTCTTCAAAAAGACGAATGGCTATAGCAGCGATACCAGAGGAGTTGTATGGAAGCACAAGTAACTCATCGCATATATTTTTCAGTTCTTCAAACTTTGGTGTCCTTGAGGCAATGATAGGTTTTTTCGCACCTATGGCCAGATGAAATGAGCCAGAGGCAGATCGGTCTTCCTCATAGTACGGGAAAAGGACGATGTCCGCAGAGCTAAGCAGATAGGGAACATCTTCGTTTGGGAAGAATTTATTTGGATAAATGACATTCTTTTGAAGCCCTAGTT
>JAPVWK010000076.1 GCA_028572065.1 Candidatus Methanophagales archaeon | reverse complement strand
TTAAGAGAAGAAGGCGTGGAAGTAGTACTTGTGAATTCCAATCCCGCAACGATAATGACCGATTTTGAGATGGCCGATGTCATATACATAGAGCCGCTGCTGGCGGATGTGATAGCGAAGATAGTGGAGAAGGAACGTCCGGATGGCATTTTAGCGGGTTTGGGTGGCCAAACTGCATTGAACCTGACGGCCGAATTAGCAGAACTCGGTGTTTTATCTAAATACAACGTAAAAGTTCTCG
This sequence comes from Candidatus Methanophagales archaeon, assembly GCA_028572065.1. GTDB lineage: Archaea > Halobacteriota > Syntropharchaeia > Alkanophagales > Methanospirareceae > QENJ01. The sequence continues at coordinate 9,429 of JAPVWK010000076.1, read as the reverse complement.
GTACGCCTTTAGAAGCCATCTATGACGCTGAAGATCGAGAACGATTCAAACAAACGATGGAACGCATAAATGAGCCGATACCGCGAGGCGTTACAGTTACTTCCGTAGCAGAAGCCGAAGAAGTTGCGACTGAACTAGGACTACCCGTTATAATCCGACCTTCTTACACTCTGGGCGGCACGGGTGGCGGCATAGCGAGGACGCTTGATGAGCTTAGAGGGATAGTATCTTACGGGCTACAAATTTCGCGGATTCATCAGGTTTTAGTAGAAGAGAGCGTACTTGGCTGGAAGGAGATAGAGTATGAGGTGATGCGTGATGCAAATGACACGTGCATTACGATCTGCAACATGGAGAACCTCGATGCAATGGGCGTTCATACCGGCGAATCAATTGTGGTCACGCCCACACAGACTTTAACCGATGAGGAGCATCAGATGTTGAGGTCGGCATCGCTAAGAATAATACGTGCGTTACGAGTAGAAGGCGGCTGCAATGTCCAGTTAGCATTAAAAGACGGTTCTTACAGAGTAATAGAAGTAAATCCTCGTGTGTCCCGGTCGTCGGCACTCGCATCAAAGGCTACCGGGTATCCAATTGCACGTGTAGCGGCGAAGATCGCGATCGGGCTCCATCTGGACGAGATAAGGAATGACGTGACGGAGGAGACACCTGCTTCCTTTGAGCCTGCAATAGATTACGTAGTGGTGAAGATACCGCGATGGCCTTTTGATAAGTTCTCAAATGCGGATAGGACGTTAACGACCTCAATGAAGAGCACCGGAGAGGTAATGGCGATAGGGCGGACTTTTGAAGAGGCGTTACAAAAAGCGCTTCGGTCCTTAGACATAGACAAGGACTTTGGCGCTGGCTATGAGAACTGGTCAGAAACGGAACTGAAACGGCTTTTAGAAATACCAACGGACGATCGTATTTACGCGATTTACGAGGCTTTAAAACGAGGTATTTTTAGCATAAAAGCAATATCTGAACTGAGCTGCATAGACCCGTTCTTCATAAATAAGATAGCGAAGATAGTGCAGATGGAGACGAAATTGAAGGCGAATCCAGGCGGTAATATAAGGAAAGCGAAGAGAATGGGGTTCACAGATGAACGGATCGCATCGCTAACCGGGCGAAGCAATGAAGAGATAAGCGACCTCAGAAGAAAAGGTGGTCTTTTACCTACCTATAAAATGGTGGACACATGCGCCGCGGAATTCGAGGCGAAAACACCTTATTTCTATTCCTCCTATGAGCAAGAATGTGAATTAAAGCCCTCGACACGAAAGAAGGTGTTGATTATTGGTGCAGGTCCTATCAGAATAGGGCAGGGAATCGAGTTCGATTATTGCACTGTGCATGCGGTCAAAGCGCTGAAGGAAGAAGGAATAGAAACGCATATAATAAATAACAACCCTGAGACCGTATCCACAGACTACGATACATCCGACAAACTCTTCTTCGAGCCTTTGACGTTTGAAGACGTGATGAACGTGATAGAGAAGGAGAACTACGATGGTGTGATGGTGCAGTTTGGCGGTCAGACCTCGGTCAACTTAGCGGTTCCACTGAAGAAAGAACTGGAACGGTTGGGGGCAAAGACGACAATCATGGGTACAGACCCGGAGAACATAGATATTGCAGAAGATAGGGCGCGATTCAGTAAGTTCCTGCTACGGCTGCAAATACCACAGGCTGATAACGGATATGCGACCTCACTGGAAGGCGCGCAGGAAGTAGTATCGCGGATAGGTTTTCCTGTGCTTGTTCGCCCATCCTACGTATTAGGCGGACGAGCAATGGAGATAGTGTATGAAGAAGAAGAGCTGATTAGATACATGCGTGAGGCGGTGCGAGTATCAAAAGAGAAGCCAGTACTAATAGATAAATTCCTGGAAAAAGCTACTGAGGTAGATGTGGACGCAGTGTGTGATGGCGAAGAGGTTCTGATTGGTGCGATAATGGAGCACATAGAGGAAGCTGGCGTTCATTCCGGCGATTCCGCTTGTGTTATTCCACCGCAATCAATGTCTGCTGATGTTATAGAGACAGTAAGAGACTACACGCGACGGATAGCGCTCGGATTGCAGATACAGGGGCTGCTCAATATTCAAATGGCGGTTAAAGATGACATGGTTTACGTGCTGGAAGTGAATCCGAGGTCAAGTAGGACAATCCCGTTCGTTGCGAAGGCAACAGGAGTACCACTTGCAAAGCTCGCGGCTAAGGTGATGTTGGGGCATAAATTACGTGATTTGGACATTAAAAACCCGTTCTTTAAAAAGGAAACTTTTAGCAAAGGAGAATATAAAGAATGCGAAATTGGACTTGTAGCAGTGAAGGAGGTAGTATTGCCGTTTTTGAAGTTCACGGGTGTTGACACTATTTTAGGGCCTGAGATGAAGAGTACGGGCGAGGTGATGGGGATAGATGACATGTTCGATAAAGCGTTTTTCAAGTCGGAGCTCGCGGCTTATAATCCGTTACCGCTGGATAGAGGCAGTACCGTCTTCATCTCGGTATGTGAAGAGGACAGAGCGGCGATAGAGGCTGTTGCACAGAACTTAAAAAAAGCGGGGCTTTCTATTGTCGGCACAAAAGGCACTGTGCAGTATCTAAAGCAGTGCGGGATTGACGCAAAGAAACTAAAGAAGTTGCAAGACGGGTCTCCAAATGTGATAGAGATGATGCACACGCAAGAGATAAAGCTGGTGATAAATACTCCTACTGATAAACAGTCCTATAAAGATGGATCCCAGATACGGCGGGCTTGTATTGAGCTCGGCGTTCCGTATATAACAACGATGCAGGCTGCGAAGGCGGCGGCATCTGCTATATTGGGGATGCAAGGTAGCGAAATAGAAGTAAAATCAATAAATGAGTTTTTTACAAAATGAAAGCAATTCTCGCACTTGAAGATGGAACAGTAGTAGAAGGAGAAGGTTGGGGCGCGGAAGGAACCGCATTAGGCGAACTCGTATTTGCAACCCCGTTTACAGGTTACGAAGAAGCTCTGACCGATCCTTCGTATAAGGGCCAGATATTAATGCCCACATATCCGCTCATCGGTAATTATGGCGTGAGCGGTGCTAAATTCCAATCAGATGGGCTAAAAGTAGAAGGATTTGTGGTAAGAGAGAAATGCGATTTCCATTCACATTATAAAAAAACGCGGAGTATAGATCAGTTATTGATAGACGAAGGAGTGCCCGGGATATGCGAACTAGATACAAGGATGCTGACGATAAAGACGAGGCAATACGGCACGATGAAAGCTTGTTTGAATGTGGTAGATGAGTGTAGCGAAGAAGAAAAAGCGAATGCTTTAGAACTCGCAAGGGCTCAACCAGATATATCAGAGCTTGATTTGATCGAGCAGGTTACGTGCAAGAAGCCATACAGAATAAAAGGGAATGGTAAAAGGATAGCGGTAATTGATCTGGGTGTGAAGAGGAACATATTGAAGAACTTAGCAGAACGGGATTTGGACATTTTCGTGTTCCCGGCAAACACAAGTGTATCTGAGATACGGGATGTTGAACCTGATGCGTTACTGCTTTCAAACGGGCCCGGCGACCCGAAACGTGGAACAAACGCAATGGACGTGGTAAAAAACTCCGCAGGTGAGATACCAATTTACGGTATTTGCCTCGGCTTACAGATAATAGCGCTTGCGCTTGGTTGCGACACGTACAAGCTAAAATTCGGGCATCGGGGTGCGAACCAGCCCGTGAAAGACATCAAAAGCGGCCGTGTGTACATAACGGCGCAGAATCATGGTTTTGCTGTTGATAAAGATTCTATGGACGGCATAGCGGAACTAACGCAGCTAAATGCGAATGACCACACGGTAGAAGGCTTTGAGAACTCTTATTTAGGTATCAAATGCGTGCAGTATCACCCAGAGGCAAGTCCCGGCCCGTGGGATACGGAGCAGATCTTCTTTGACGAACTTGCAACTATAAGATAGGATAGGAAAGAAAAAATATTTCTTTGGTAAAGCTTTCTTTACACTTTTTCTTTTTTCCAAAAAGAAAACCTGTGCTAAAAGAAAAACTATTTCTTTTGGTAAAGCTTTTCTTTCTAAGAAAAGGTTTATGATCGCAATAATAGACTACGGGATGGGTAATCTGTTCAGCATATACAACGGGTTGAAGAGAGTGTATGATCGCCCGATGGTGATTACTGCCGATAATATTACGGATATGAGAGCAGCGGAAGGCGTTATTGTGCCCGGCGTGGGTGCATTTGATGACTGCATACGGAACCTAGAACCGTTTTCTGAAGCGTTATTCGAGGTTGTAGAATCGGGCGTGCCTGTACTTGGGATCTGCATAGGGATGCAGGTTTTGTTTGACGCGAGCGAAGAGGGCAATGAAAAAGGGTTGGGGTTGATAGCAGGAGATGTGGTTCGATTATCCGCGAATGTGCGCGTGCCACATATGGGCTGGAACAATTTACATCTGCAGCGGCATTCAGAGCTGCTGGACGGGATTACGGATGCCGATTATTTCTATTTCGTGCATTCTTACTATTGCGTGCCGAGAGATGATGACGCTACGGTAGCAACGGTAGAATACGGCGTTGAATTAGCCGCGGTTGTGAATAAGGAGAACGTGTATGGCGTCCAGTTTCATCCGGAGAAGTCGTCAAAGAAAGGGTTGGATGTTTTGAGTAATTTTGTTAGGATATGCAAATGTTAAGTTCGTAAAGCTTTTATACTCCGAAACTCAAGTAAGCAATAAGCAAATGGGTAAGATAAAAAGCCCATTAGATTTAATAATGAAGAGTTCGTATAGGGGGGTTGAAGGAGATGAGGATTGACAGTCTGCTAAAGGGTGGTATATCGGAAATAAGTTTCGGATATAATACCAAATTGGGGGGATATACGACATTAACGTCGGATATACCCAAGTTATATGAAATAAATTTAAATTTTACCTAAAAATATGGATATAAATCAGATCATTACGCTCCTAGGAGCGATGGGAATAGGTGGTTTAATTGGAGTTTTTTTGAAGTCCTTTTTTGACCATAGACTCAGTAATAGAAAAATGCTATTTGAAGCTAGAATCAAGGCATATTCAGGAATTACAGGGCGTGTATTTAATCTCTTTCTTGAGCCAGATATTACAGCACTCAGAGACGATGCATTAATATTTGCAAAACTAAACCAATTACTTTCTGAAGCTATGTTAATGGCTAGTCACGATCTTGCAGAAAAACTGGGAGAATATAAAACTAAAATATTTGAATTTCACATAGCATTAAGCAAGAAAGATGATGAAAAACAAAAAAAACTTCATAAAGAACTGGTAAAATTAGCGGGAGAAATACATAATCAAATGAGAAAGGATTTACATGTGGATAATAAATATGTGTTTGACATCTAAAAAATTTAAATTTACATCACATAACAGAGCGTATCTGGCTTCGTGCCTTCGGCACTACGCCCAAATTCCCCTTCGGGGAACTGCAGATACACTCAAACCGTTATATGAAATTTGCGATCGGAAGTGATAAAGAATTATGATAGTAAAACAAATGGACTCAGTAAGCTGTTCTATTCAAGAAAAAGACTTAAAGAAAAAAAACAGAAAGATAGTGAGAGTAGGTGTTGTCCAATTTAAAGTAAATGATAATTTCTATAAAGAAGAGAATGGATTGATTTATCCAAAGAGTGATAACAAAGTTAGAATTAGATCTCAGAGATTTCTCGACATTGCTAAAAACAGAAGAGTAAACATCCTCTGCTTCCCTGAACTTTCAACAACTGAAAATATCTCGAAAGAATTAAAAGATTTTGCTGATGAAAATAATATTATAATCCTCGACGGAAGTTTTTATAACAAGGAAAGGAAAAATACCAGTCCAATAATAATACCAGGGGCGGAAAATATTTATTATACTGAAAAGGTAAATTCTTCTCCACTGGAAAAATCTAAATTTGAAGATCAAGGAGCAGTAAGAGGAGAAAAAATTTATGTGATAAAGAATTCTGGTTTTGGTTCTTTTGCGGTTTTGATTTGTTCAGATTTTCTAGATGATGAAATCAAAAATAGAATTTATAGCGAAGATATTGACTTCCTTTTTGTTATTTCTATCAATAGGGATTGGATAGGATATCATACAGATATGAATAGGGACTGCATAAAAAACAAAAAAGGGATTTACATAGTTTATTCAAATTCCATTTTGACGCTAAATAAAGAAGTCTTCGGAAATGGAAAAAGTGCAATTTTTGGAATTATGGATAACTTATATCTAGACAAAGACGAACATCCCTCTGTAAAATACAAATTCATGGAAATTCACGATGAAAACATAATAGTTGCAGATTTTGATATTGAGCATAAGAAGCCAACATTTCCAAGAACCATACATACAGAGCCAAACATTAAATTGATTTATCCGCCTGCAGTAGAGAAAAGAAAGGATGTTTTGAGGTTTTTAAATGCCGTTGGTCTCGAAGATGAACGTTACCGAAGAATTGAAGATTTATATGTAGAACCTACAAATTATCTCGAGATATCTGAAAAATTAAGGGAAGAGAAGATAATTTTTCTGATTGGTGATGCTGAGATAGGAAAGACTTACACTTCTATTGTGTTACTTCTGGATTCTTACAAAGAAGGTTATGAGCCTATTTATTATAAAGAACGCGAACCCGAGAGACAGTTTGAAGCAATGAGTGATAAACTTAAAAATGTAATTCGGGATAAAACCGCAGTATATTTTGAAGATCCCTGGGGTAAGACAGAGTTTAAGACGCCAGAGCATATCTTCAGGGATATTGGAGAGTTGATTGACAGGGCTTCTGAAGTAGACACAAGAGTTATAATCACATCAAGGGAGAAAATATTTAAGAAATTTGAAGAGAAAAAAGAAACAGCAAAGGATTTATGGCAACATGTTGAAAAATTAAAGATCAATATCGCCTACCACAAAGAGAATTTGAAAGAAATTCTTAAGAATTATCTCAAAGTGTTCAAACCGAGATGGTGCAATAATGAAAAACTAAAGAAGATTGTTTTAGATGCAATTGATGATCAAATTCTAAAGACACCCATGAGCATTAAAAAACTTATGTACTCTCATCGGGCAAAGGAGACGATGGATTATATGGTTATGATGGAGGAAATCGAAAGAGCTGCTGAGGAGACGAAGATAGCATTCGGGAAGGATGTTATCGCGATGTTTGAGAATGGGGAGTACGAGAAGGTGGTCTTCTTAGGTTTTCCTTATATTTCGGATGGTTTTGAGTTAAATTTTATTGAATATTATTTTAATAGAATATTAGAGATTTTGAATAAAAAGTATAATTTTGATTTGGTTAAAGCAAAAGGATTTAAGGATGTTTTAGAGTTTTTTAGGGGGGATGAAGTTGAGGTTTATCGGCCATGGGAGTGGGCTAGTAAAGAAATAAAATTTTCTCACCCATCCTATTTTGATGGGTTTTCCTATTCGTTAAAGAGTGCGAAAATAAGCAAGAACATATATAGTGAATTGTTAAAAGAACTTATAAACGATAGTGATTCCTATATCGTAGGTAAAGCTGCCCTTGCAAGTGCACGTGATTTTAAAAAATTACCTACTGACGTTCAAGAATTACTAAAGAACCTTACTAATAGTGAAAGAAGTGATGTTCGAAGAGATATTGCTTTCAATGTTGCATTTCATTTCGAAGATTTTCCTCTTGATGTTAGGGAAGAATTGCTTAGAAACCATGTAGATGATAGAAATGCATTTGTACGCAAATGGGTTGTTAGTGCGATTCTTCGTAATTTTGAAAAAATACCCTACGATCTAAAAAATTCGTTGATGAGTTTTACTAATGATAAAGTGTCTATTCGTAGAGAAATCGCTTCTTGCATTGGATTTGCCTGTTTTGAAAAATTACCGCATTCTGTTCGAGAAGAACTACTAATAAAACTTGTTGATGATGAGAGTATCTATGTTCGAAGTGATATCGCCTACACAATTAAGAAAAATGTTAAAGAATTATCATCTAATGTAAAAAAGAAGTTATTAAATAGACTTATTGAAAGTAAATATCCCTGGGACCAGTATGAATATAGTAGAATTACCGCAATCGAAGCGCTCAAGGAACTTCAAACTTAACTTAGAAGAAATGGAAAACATATTGCAAACTTCAGATAACAGCGGGTATATGGCTCGCTATGGCTCGCTCAAATTGCTCCCTATTATTGGAGCAACTTCATATACCCGCAAAACGTTATCCGGAATTCGGCAATGTAGAAACAAATATAAAGGGTGTAACTAATAATGAATATCATACGGTGAATGAATATGATAAGTAAAAGGGACAAAGAGATTATTAGCCTGTGTGCAAAAAAAAGATAATGTTAGCAAAACGTATAATCCCCTGTTTGGACTGTGACTTCGGCGTGCCCGGAGGGCGAGTAGTAAAAGGAATAGAATTCAAGCAGATAAGATACGCGGGTATCCCCTGGGAGCTTGCAGCGGAATACGATGAGCAAGGCGCAGACGAACTTGTTTTCTTGGACATCACCGCATCGCACGAAAGAAGAGAGACGATGGCGCATGTAATAGAGAAAACCGCGAGTAACGTGTTCATGCCTCTTACAGTGGGTGGCGGTATTCACAGCTTAGATGATGCGAGACGAGCATTCAACGCGGGCGCGGATAAGGTCTCTGTGAACACAGCGGCACTGAATAATCCCGAACTGGTGAACGAACTTGCGAGACGGTTTGGCAGTCAGGCTTGTATGGTTGCAATAGATGCGAAGAGACGATATGTGCGAAATGAAGATGCGGCACGAGAGCTAATAGAAACGAAAGAAGGTAAATGCTGGTTTGAATGCTCGTTCTACGGCGGTCGGAAGTTCACGGGCGTAGATGCGATAAAATGGGCAATGGAGGTAGAGGAACGAGGCGCAGGTGAAATAATGCTCACGAGTATGGACCGAGACGGAACAAAAGACGGATTCGACCTGGAGTTAACTGCGGCGATTTGCGATCAAGTAAATATACCAGTAATAGCCTCTGGTGGTTGCGGGCTGCCTTCACACATAAAGGACGTTTTCAAGTTCACGGACGCTTCCGCAGCACTTGCCGCTTCCATATTCCATTACAAGGAATACACAATTGGCGAGGTGAAACAGTATCTGAAGGATAATGGTATTCACGTGAGGTTGTAGATTTATTTCAATTTAGAGAGAAAATCCGCTCTTTTTAGCTTTGCTTGCTTCATAATCGAGATTAACGTTCCCTTCGCTAACTCTGAATGGTTTGGAACAGTAACGGTTGAGTTTGATATAGAACTAGGACACTTTTATAGGCAAAAAGTCATAAGTAATGGAGTGTCCGAAATGAAGAAAGAATTATTGATCTTGAAACGCAAGAAAGCAAAAGAGCTGCACGATAAAGGTTGGAGTAACCGTA
>JAPVWK010000075.1 GCA_028572065.1 Candidatus Methanophagales archaeon | reverse complement strand
GGCACAGTCTAAAAAGCCAGTGATTTATCAACGCGGAGATCGCCGAGTACGCAGAGTTTTAAGACGGTTCCAACAATTACTTGGGTTTTCTGGTGCCTCTGCGTTCTCTGTGTGCTCTGCGGTGAAATTTAAGGATATAGCCATTTCACTGGAAAAATCGACTGTGCCAGATGCACGCAGATAAGCCGGATTTCAGATATAAGGAATTGACGGATGAGTGTATTAGAATCTTCTACCGAGTTTATAATAAACGGGGTTATGGTTTTCTGGAAAAGGGTTATGAGATTGCAATGATGCCAGAACTGAATTTTGGCACTAAACAGTAAGTTAAACGTAAGGCAGTTGATTTTCTGCGTAAATCCGTGTAATCTGCGTCCTAAATAGTTAGAAGTTGTACTTTATATACAAGAACTAAGCCCGGAAGATAGAGGAGATAAGACTGTGCAGCTCGTCGAGCAGTGCGTATTCACAGACATTCTGCGTTCATAACCTATTCAAGTGATACCTGGAATATATCGCACCAAGCGGGTTATGAGCGAGCACACGATCTTTTACCGCAAGTGTGGTCACCGGCGCGTCCGAATGATTCGTGAACAGGATGTCGTGTCCTATACACAATCCGAGGATGATGTTTAAGTCAGTATGTTCTTTGTTTAAAATCGTGGCCTGCCCTATCGGGTTACACATCGCTTCTACTTCGGATTCCACACCGCTCTCGGATTCCGTATCAATTTCTACACGTTTGTGCAACCGTTCCAGCACGAAATACGATTTGTCAATCCCGCAGACCTTACAACAGACTGAAGACACCGTGAAATGCTTGGATAGTACATCACAAATTAGTTCTGCTTCGGTTTGCAGCCCTATGCAGAATGCCACGCCTAATTTTGTATAGCCCATCTCTTTCGCGTAGATTATTAATTCCTGTATCCGGGTCTTCTGCATGTAATACCTTGATTCTATAGCAGTAGCTACTTTTAGCGACTTGAGTGCTTCTTCGTTATATGCTTCTTTGACGGACTCTGCAATATTGGTGCAGTCTTTGCCTTTATAGCATTCTTTTTGGTTGCAGTTTGCGCATTTCATGTTCTTTAGGTATATTCAATTTTTTAGGGTAATAAAGGGTGTGGTAGTAACTGCGATTTAAACCGAATGGCTGTGGATTCCGGTGAATGTGTGTGGCAATGCGAGATTCGTGAACAACGCAATCACCTCATACGTGATACATGCGATTTAGTCGGATGAAATACGTTTAGCCGACAATAAAAACTCGCCCCTCGTTCAACCGCCGGAACTCATCATTCGCCATTTAACGTTTCAACTATTGCTTTAAAACTGTCAAGTCCCGCTTCTACATTTTCAATTATCTCAGTTGCCAGTACATCGGGATCCGGCAAGTTATCTAAATCCGCCAGACTTTCATCTTTTACCCAGAAGATGTCGAGATTAGTTTTTTCGCGTGCCATGATCTCATCATAGCTAAACTTTCTCCAGCGTCCATTGGGATTGTCTTTCGACCATGTCTCTTTTCTTTTATGCCTGTTTTCGGGATTATAACATGCGATAAAATCATTCATGTCTTCAAATTTCAGCGGGTTCTTTTTCAGTGTGAAATGAACATTAGTACGGAAATCATAAATCCATACCTCTTTTGTCCAGGGCTCTTTACTCGCGGGTTTATTATCGAAGAAGAGTACATTTGCTTTTACGCCCTGTTTGTAGAATATCCCGGTCGAAAGCCGTAATATTGTATGCAAATCGGTAGTTGCAAGCATGTTTTTACGGACTGTTTCACCAGCGCCACCTTCAAACAGTACATTGTCAGGTAGAACAACGGCTGCGTGCCCGTCTGATTTAAGTAGTGTATGGATATGTTGCAGGAAGTTCAGTTGCTTGTTGGATGTAGTAGCCCAGAAATCCTGACGGTTATAAACAAGGTTTTCTTTTTCCTGTTTCCCTTCTTCTGTTGTAAAGGTCATGCTGCTTTTTTTGCCGAATGGTGGATTGGTCAGTACATATTCATAGCGGGCACCCGGATCAGACACGAGCGAATCGGCAGATGATATGGGTGATTCACCGTCAATCTCGCCGATGTTATGAAGGAACATATTCATGAGGCACATTCTTCTTGCGCTTGCAACAATCTCATTACCAGAAAATGTCCGGTCCTTGAGAAATTCTTTCTGTTCCTTATCCAACCGGTAATTCACGGGGTTGCACAGGAAATCGTAAGATGCGAGGAAGAAGCCGCCGGTTCCACATGCAGGGTCGCAGATCCTTTTTCCGGGTTCCGGATGTATGCACTCAACCATTGCCATGATAAGCGCACGGGGCGTGAAATACTGACCTGCGCCACTTTTTACGTCCTCTGCATTTTTCTCCAGCAGCCCTTCATAGATTTTACCCTTTAGATCCGTACCCATCAAGCTCCAGTTTTCTGCGTTTATCATATCAATGACCCGATAAAGCTTGGCTGGGTCCTGGATCTTGTTCTGCGATTTGGTGAATATCTGGCCCAGGATGCCGCTGGCTTTACCTAACTCTCGGAGCAGCTTCACATAATGAGAATCGAGTTCCGCGCCTCGTTTCGATAGCATGCTTTCCCAGTTATAACCGTCCGGAATAGCTAATTTACGGTTATATGGCGGTTTTGTATATTCATCCGTCAGTTTCAGGAAAAGCAGGTAGGTGAGCTGTTCCAGGTAGTCACCGTAGCCGACACCGTCATCTCGCAAAACGTCTGCGAAACTCCACACTTTTGATATTATTGTTTCTGTGTTGGTCATTTTTTTAGTGTATACACAGTATAACTTTCTTAGATTTAAAAGTCCATCACCTCCTTTTGTGCCAAATACAAGCAAGGTGCCGTAGAACAATACGGGATACGAGGATACAGGTAAACGAGTTTGTCCACCGCCATATGCTGATGCAGTAGTACACGTTCACGAAACTTGGTGGCGAAGAAGCCCCTTACTTCGCTGTGTCTTCTTCTTCTGTGCAGTCGGATTTCAGGGTCAGAAGTAGGGTTTTTAGGTGCATGATATATCACATAAAAAATTAAATATGAAATGCCTAACTAATATAATTAGAGAAGTGGAAGATAAAAGATAAAAGGAGAGATATTAATAATGGAGAGCAAAAAAGTATTTCTGGTGTCTATTACCCAGGAAGGTAAATTCTTTGTGGCCAGGTGTCCAGAACTTGGCGTGACATCACAGGGCGAATCTCTTGTGGAAGCACAGAAGAATCTCAAAGAGGCTATCGAGCTTTATATCGAGAGTTTCGGGCTTGAAGACCTGCCCGGAGTATCCGTTAACCCCTACTGGACAACAGTGGAAGTAGAGGCAAAAGTAGCTGATGCCTAAACTGCCCGTTATCTCAGGAAAGGAACTTATCCGAGCCCTAAAGAAAGTAAGGTTTATCGAAGTTCGACATAAGGGCAGTCATGTCTCGTTGCAAAAAGTAACAGCAGAGAAAACGTTCAAAACCGTTGTCCCCTTGCATAGAGAACTTGCAAAAGGTACGTTACTTGACATCCTACATCAAGCAGGGTTGAATAAAGATGAGCTAATCGAACTTCTTAAATAGAGGCTCTTAGCTTCGCTGCGGATGCTTCTGCGGGGCTGTTGGATCATGGTCAGGCGCAAGGTTATTGGGTGCATTGGATTTGCCTCTAAAAGATTAGTGTTCCACAAACACTAATTTTTGTATTTGTATAGCAAGGGTAGAAAACCACGAGATTTCACGAGATTAGCACAAGATTTTTGGGTTAACAGGGGATAAAAAACCAATAGTGTACTTAAGCAGGATAGAGTATTATCTTCTCGTGAAAATCTGTGTAATCTGTGGTTAGCTAAACAAACACGAATTTTTATCTATCTCAAATGCTTGTCTAATCTCTGCTGGCAGTTTTTCATTTGCTCTTTACTACTCATATACTTTTGTTTAGGACTTTTCGGTTTATCGGGAATAGTTAGCTTTAAAAGACCTTTCTCTATAAGCGGATTAAGAATTTCCTTTCTAAAGTAATCTCTATTCTTTATACCTGTGTATTTTTGTATTTCCTCTCTACTTCGTGGCTCTTCACAAAAATTAAGTATCGCTTTTAGTCGATTATCTTGCATGGTAGCTTGCGGGGTTACAGGTAGAATAAATCTAAAGACATCATCTTCTAAAAGCTTAGGATCCTGGCAGGAATAGTCTTTACAGTATTTTAAAAGATTTTTTGACTCGACTGAAACTCCTGCCCAGATTAATAAGTTGCGCTATCTTTTCCGCAATCATTTTTTATTCCCTGTTTTCTCTTTCTCCGTCTTTATCCGCTCCAGCAGCTTAGCCGCAGGCTCCCAGTCCGGAGCGTTACGGGCTTCTTCTAACTCCTTTTCGTTAAGCAGTTTACCTTCAAATGCTCTTTTCAGGATGCTCTGACGCAGAGCTTCTGATTTTTGCAGTGCTTCGGCTATGGTTGCTTCCAGTTTGTCGCAGACTGAGAGGCGGGTTTCAATTTCGCAGATGATTTGGTTTTGCTCTTCAATACTTGGAAGACCGATAAAATGATCCAGTATATGATTCTTTGATAAGCCAGGAATATCACCCTTTGCTTTCATTATAACTAAATCAATTCCATGTCTGAGTGCATTAATAACAAATTCAAAATTAATAATTTCTAATGGTCGGTATGCATAAATATCCCTACCTATCGTACAGGAAACTCCGGGAAATAATGTTCCAACACCTGCACCTTTAACTGTAATAAAAATACACCCATCTGGAACAATTCTTTTTGGATATTCAGTCCATTTATCATTTTTGATTTTTACACCATTCCACTGTTCAGGTCCTGTAATATAGAGTGTTCCATATCCTTCAGTATTTACTTCAGACGTAGATGGTGATTGTCCACAGAACAGTTTTCCAATTACATCTAATTTTACCCAACACCACACTTCCGGCAATTCCGGCAACTCCTTCAACTCTCCCTCACTCAAAGGTGGCAGTTCTTTCGGCTTCTTCGGTCTTGACGGTTTCTTCCCGTCCTTGCCGTTATCTTCCCAACCTTTTACAGTTTTTTTCCATTCATCCAGTTGCTTCTGATAGTGCCTTTCCCGTTCTTCTTTAATTTGCTGAAGCAGTTCTTCGGCAGATGGCAAATCGGTCTGTTCTTCCCGCCACTTTCGGGTAAGTTCCCCCACAAACGCCTTTTTCAATACAGCCTGGCGGTAGATTTTAAGCTGTTCCTGCGCTTTTTTCAGGTTTACTATGCCGTTGTCCCAATCGCTGAAAAGCTGTTCGATTTTGGCGACTATAGCACGTTGTTCAGGGATGGGGCAAATATAAAAAGGTAGTTTCTCAAATTTACCCTTATTTAATATTGGAAGAGTAGTTGCAGAGGCATTATGTTTAATTTCTTTTTGAAATTTTGGTGCAGTTGTCTGGAAATATACAAAATTAGGATTTAATAGTTTTTCATACGGAACAATGGCATTTATTTGCTGATTGCACGCTCCTGCTTTTCTAATAATTCCTGCTTTACCAATAGTTGCTCCTATGCAAGTAATCAGAATTGCATTTTCAGGAATAAAACGTGCTTTTTGAATACCTAGTTCGCTAAGACCATCAATAGAAGTTCTTGTGTTATATCCTGCATTTAAGTCAGTGGGCTTATAAAAGGGATAATCAATTCCATAGTACTCAGGTCTAGATTTCGGTGGAGTTGAACCAGTTTTAATTTCACCTAACTCATCAATATTTAATTCAACCCAATCTATAAAATTACCTATTTGCATCCTACGCCGCCGCCAATGCTACATTAATTTCACTATTAATTGCATTCATTTTATTCCCAAAGAGCTGATACATCATGCCACGGTCGCCGTGTGCATCAAATGATGTGTAACCCCAAGGTGCAACTCTGGGTACCTTTATCTGCATTTTTTTAATTACTAATTCCACCTTCGTCCACACCGGTCCTGCTGGCATAGCGTCCGACTTGGTGTCCTTAAACGTGTTTTGTTGCCCCATCATTTCTTTTCTGCGCTATAAGGATTCAGGAACTTCAGCCCTTCGACTTTGACAAAATCTTTCTCATTTCTTGAGACAAGTACAGCATCGTGCATTATGGCAGTTGCAGAAATAAGGGCATCCCCCAATTTCAGTTTATACTTCTTCCTTATCACTATGGTTTCTTCTGCTACCGGATCATCAACTTTAAAAGTGACAAAATCCAATAAGAACTGTCTAATCTCCATTTCTTCATGCTCAGAAAGATCAGGAAAGGCCAATACTTCGATTTTATTGATCAAAGAAATGCAAAGCTCTTTATCCATTACATTCTTGAAAAAAGATGCGGCTACTTCCTCTCCCTGCAGGAAATATATCAATATATTCGTATCAATTAGAAATCTATCGGTCCCATTCATTTCTAATATCCCTTTCAAATTTCAGAGCATCCTTCTTACTTTTTAAAACACCGCAGTACCTACGAATATCTCTTTTATGGCGTTTCAGACTATCGTCTTCTATGGACTTTGCTATCCTGCCAATGAGTTCTGTTTTTTCTTTTAATGATAACGGATAGATTTCATTTAATATTTCCTTCACATTTGTGTTCATCATGTCACCTATTTTATATTAGGATCCCCTATTTTATAAGCTTTTTATTCCCTTCCTGTCCCGACTCACAGTACCTGGAGTTATGGACGCGCACCCGGGGTCTTCCTACACCACCAACGCCTCATTCATTTCACTAATAACAGTATCCATTTCATCCCCAAATAGCTGCCACATCTTTCCACGTCCTCCGTATGCGTCAAACGGTGTGTAGTCCAGATCATCCAGCTCAATATGAAAACTGGTAGCAATATGTTCCTTTATCATCCTCAGCCAGTTCATCTGCTCTTCATTAAACTTTAATGCTCCTGCCTGCTTTTCAAACACCCAGTTCTGGAAATTTATATCAACTGTTTTATCATATGCTGTCAGTTGAGCATCAATACCAGTTACCCGGCGAATAAGAGAAACAAGAGCAACGAGCTCATTTTTCGGGCTCTTACCGTTTACCGTTTCAAGTTGCTCGTATGCCTGCCATACATGCAGCGGTGCAAGCACGGGTTTATCAGCTTTCAATTTATCGAGAACCTCTTTTATCATACTGAAAGTCAACTCACGGAGTTTATACGGCTGATCGTAGAATATCCTAAGCGCAGTTATCTCGTCTTTATGCGCTTTCAGGTACTCGGAAAAGTCTTTTACCATTTCTCCTGCTTTATAGATTGCATCCTTGCCCCATTCCGCCGCGGTAACCGTATCAATATTCACAGTATCAATAATCTGCTCATGAACCCTGCGGACATTTTCAATGTATTCGTTAAGATCTCCGTTAAATATCGAACTTGCGGTTTTGCTTAAGAGTTCCTTAGCCTGCTCCCGAGCTTCCGTTTCTGTTATTTCCAGATTATCGTGCTTTATCGCATCTGCTTTTTCTTCGATTTTATCAGGATCATAAGCATTCAAGAGGTCTTTGACTGTCTGATTTATGGTCTTGCCTTTTGCCTTTTCTTCAAAAATACCTTTTTCTTTTGCAGTGAGCTGGTTTTCCAGTCGGGAAAGGCGACTTGCAAGTGACGTGAACAGATCTTCATCCTGTGCGCCCATTGTTACTGCGTTCAGCAAATCCTTCATCGGCGTAGCGCGTTTTCGCTCCAGAGGGCGGCTGTCGGTCTTGACCGATTTGGTGACGCCGACCGCATCAACAATGACAAAATGCGTCTTCGCTGATACGGTCGAAGGGGTGACTTTTCGCAGATCGTCAAAGCCGAAGGTACGTGTACCGCGACCTTTCATCTGCTCGAAATAGTTTTTGCTTTTTACATCGCGCATAAATAGCAGACACTCGAGCGGCTTTACATCTGTGCCCGTAGAAATCATATCAACAGTAACGGCGATTCTAGGATTATAGGCGTTTCTGAACTGCGCGAGCAATGATTTCGGGTCCTCTTCTGTTTTATATGTGACTTTCTTACAGAATTCATTGCCTTCATCAAATTCCTCGCGGACTATATGAATAATATCATTAGCATGGCTGTCGCTTTTGGCAAAGATAAGCGTCTTTGGGACTTCGGATCTACCAGGAAAGAGCTCCGGCAGTTTGTTTTTAAACGTACGGATGATATTCCTGATCTGACTGGGATTCACAACATCTCTATCCAGGTCCTTTTTTGTATATGCCACTTCCTCATCCAGTTGTGCCCAGCGTCTCTTTCTGCTCAGCTTTTCGCGTTTATCCACATACTCTTTTGCTTCTAGTTTCGCGCCGTATTGCGATATTTCCGTCTCTATTGTGTACACCTCGTATCCAACATTAACGCCATCTGCCACCGCTTCTTCGGAGGAATATTCACTTACTATATTCTCATGGAAAAACCCGAAAGTCCTTTTATCCGGTGTGGCAGTTAACCCGATAAGAAAAGCATCGAAATAATCTAGCACTTGCTGCCACAGGTTGTATATGGAACGATGACATTCATCGATAACAATAAAATCAAACTCTTCTATCGGTATCTGAGCATTATAAACAACCGGCAGCGGCTCTTTTGGTTGCCATTCGTTCTCGTTCGGATTTCGCTCTTCTATCTCTTCAGCCAGGTCTTCTCCTTTCAATATAGAATAAAGCCGCTGGATCGTACTGATGCACACCTGGCTGTCCGATGCAATATAGTGAGAGCGCAACCGTTGCACATTGTACAGTTCCGTGAATTTACGGTTATCGTCAGAAGGCAGATAGTTCATAAACTCCTGCTCTGCCTGTTCACCGAGGTTTCTTGTGTCAACCAGGAATAATATCCGTTTCGCATCGGCGAATTTAAGTAAACGGTAGATAAAGGTAATTGCAGTGTATGTTTTACCGGCACCGGGAGCCCTCTGTATCAATGCGCGTGGCTTGTTCGCCTTGAATGATGTTTCAAGGTTATTTATTGCCGTTATCTGGCAGTCTCTCAAACCCGCTTCGGGCAGTGCCGGTAGATCCAGCAGTCTTGCTCTTAATGATTTGGCATCATTCAGCCATGCCACGTACGTTTCCGGTCTATGAAACGAGAATATTAATCTTGAACGCGGATGCGGATCCCGACAATCGGTAAAGTTGGTTATAATACCGGTACTTGCATAAACCAAAGGTAGCGGGTCGTTGTCCAGGTATTTGAGTTTGCTTTTTGCATACTCTTCCGTCTGGTTTTCATGAATTGTGAGCCGGTATCCCTCGTCTTCTCGTTTCGCCTCTAAAATACCTACTGGTTTTCTGTTTACAAATAATACGTAGTCCGCAGGCCCCGCATCGGTCTGATATTCGCGGACTGCAACACCTCCGCTCTCGGTCCAGTCAATTTTGGCCTTGTCCTGTACTGCCCATCCGGCGGCATGGAGCTGCTTATCTATGTTGTCTCGTGCTATCTGTTCAGGGGATTGGTTTACATAATCCGCCATAAAATAGCTTATCTGTTTTTTACATATAATTATAACTTCGCCACATAGAATTATAAATCCGCTTGGCTTGTTGCACAACGTCACGAGCGTATGCAACGTTTGCCGGAGCAAAACGAAGGCAAATGTGCCGAAGGTCGAGCAACAGACAGGGAGCGACGCGCATACGCAGCGTTGTGCGAACTTCGTACGATTTCGGACTAATGATTAGTTCTTTATCGCCTTACCTTTAAAAAAAGTATAACAAAACACCCCATCTTTTTCTGCTGTCCGGTAGAGGTCTTTTATTCCTTGGTCCCAT
>JAPVWK010000074.1 GCA_028572065.1 Candidatus Methanophagales archaeon | reverse complement strand
GCCACTTTTGCTATCTCGTTTGCATCACCACGCACGCCACCGTTCGTGACATCGGTCATGACATGCACCTTTCTCACCATATCTGCCTGGATAAGCGCATTACAAGCACGCAGAAAATTTATGTTCAGCGTTTCTTTCACCACCTCGTATTCGCCGTAATACAATGCGGCTGTTGTGATCGTGCCTCCGCCTGCACCTTCGCTCATCAAAATCACATCGCCTGCTTTTGCACCTTCTCGTGACACAATATCTCCTGCCACGCCAACGGCACCTACGCAGCCGGTCATCCGTTCACCAATTACCACGTCACCGCCTATTCGCAGGGTCGAGCCCGTCACAAGCGGCACACCCGTAGCGTCCGATACCGCCGAGATACCTGCTATGTGATCGAATATCTTACCCACGTCTCCGTCATCTGCTACATGAATGTCGGATAACAACGCAACGGGCACGGCACCCAGGACATACACGTCTCGGAGTGCGGCACGAGCCACGTGAAACCCGGCAAGAAATGGGAAATCGCTCAGTCGCGAGTGCATCCCGTCCACCGTCACAACCACGAATTTGTTTTTAGCCGTTGTCGTAGCAGGCAAACGTACCACGCCCGAATCACTCAGGCTTGATGAATCAACCACAGCACCTGTGGCACCTATCAGCTCGCCTATCTTTTCATGCACATAAAAATCGCCGGAGCCGCGTGATCCAACGCCCATTTCGCCCATTCTCACGCCGGATACGATTTCCGTGGCGAACTCGTCTTTTAAATCCAGTGTTCGTTTAGCTTCTTCCAATACCGCTTTTGCAAGCTTGTCCGCGGTTTCTTTTGTTGAGTTCGTTATTATACTGGTGCGTTTTATCTCTTCTATACGAGTACTCATCTCTGCGATTATTTTAGCGTCCGTGTCGCCTGCTCTTAGTTTCCGTTTCGCAAATCCTTCGAGGTCCATTTTCCTTTCGCTCTTCTATTAGTTTCAAGTCCCTTTTTGGAATATAAATTAAAGTGGCTGCCGCACAATTCAAGATCGCAGTAGAAAGAAACCTAAATATGACTTTAAGGCCCATATTAAGCACCCATTTTTGCGCAATATCTGACTATGGGACAACATCTGAAGTGGATTTGGATCGGTATAGACAAGGTTGTCCCTTGCGTTCCATATTGGTGATCAGAGTTTTGATTCAGCAAAAGCTGTAGTAGTTTTACTCAACCATAGCCGCAAGAAACTGCTACTACTGTTGATCCAACAACGCTTTTATCTTCTTCAACCGCGTGAAATTCTCGCGTTCCATCTCTTCTAACCGCATCCGGATGTACTTTCGTGTCGCTTTCAAACGTGGAATCATGATATATTCAAGCGCATTCACTCGTCTCTTTGTCTTCTCTACTTCACCCGCGAGATTCTTCACTGCTTCTTCCTGCTCTGCAAGCTTTATTATCAATTCCAACGCTTCCTCAAAGTTTCTCGCACAGTTATCCACCGCGGCATCCGAGTCCACGAGTCCATAACCGCGGTCCGTAACCGTTCTCACCAATCCGTTTTTCAAGTCTAATGTCGGCACCTGCACACCCATTATGCTCCGTGACGAGAACTCCAGAGAGATTTCCTGTGGCGTCATCAACGACAACTGCCGTACTTGCTCAACGCCCAGCAACGCCTGAGCTAGGATTAACGCTTCAAAAGCTTCTTTTAACTTAGATTCGGCGTTCATACGCGCCTCCCTTACTTCACAGACCACATCCAGGAATTCAGAAATTAACGCATCCCGTTTCTCACGCAGCAGGTCATGCCCCTTCTCCGCTAACTTCGCCCGCCGATTCATCCGCAACAATTCCATCCTTGTCGGACTTATCCCTTCTATTATCTCAGGCATGATTCGATCCTAACGTTAATAATGTAACTAATTACCTCCTGCTTCGGTGCCCAGTCCTTTCTCTACGAGATAAATACCATCTTGAAAGACTCTGGGATCATAACGCTTTATTCGCGTAGTTTGCTCTATATTTGCGGTTGTCTGCCCTACCGCTTCCTTATCTATCCCGGACACTACTATCTCGGAACCTTTACCCTTTATTTCTACGTTTGCACCTTCCATAATTTTTGCGACTCTTGCCTTTCGCTCACCCAAGAAATTTGAAATGGATATGGCATTGCCTTCCTTCGTTAAAGCTACTTGCATAGGGAAATGAGCATGCAGAACCTTCAACTTATAAAAGAAGCCTTCGTTCGTACCGATAATCATATTGTTAATATGAGATCTGTAGGTTCCCGCCATGGCTTTTGTGTTCTTACGTGACGAATCACTTTTTATAACCACTTCCGAGCCTTTATCGGTCTCCGCTATCGCTATATGCAACTGAGGATACCATAATACTCGTGCTAGCTCGCCTTTAGGACCTACCACCTTCACCTTTCGTCCCTCGATTGTAACATTTACGCCCTCTGGGATTGGAATACTATAATCAATTCCGCCACTATCTTCTTCTTTCTCCATTGATTCTGTCATCTTTACTTGTCACCTTCAATATACTTTAGTTTGTGTAGTATAGTAGAGTATCATTTATAAACATTGAGGGTTTTTTGCGCAAAAAGGATTTAGAGAATAAATGTGAGATAAAGTAAGATAGAAGTGGCAAATTGATAGATACGTTGTAAAGAAAAGATGATAATGAAACTGAAAGAAGTAGAAGAAGAGCATGATTTTTTCAGTAGAACGCAGGACTTAACGGCGGTTATGCCGCTGGTGCAGGAGATAGTCGCAGGAGTAAAGACCCGAGGAGATGACGCACTGCGGGAATACACAGATAAATTCGATTCCGTCAAACTGAAAGAGCTAGAAGTAACGCAGGACGAGATAGAAGCAGCAAAAATGCGCGTGGATCATGACACGCAGAGGTGCATCAAAGAAGCATATCTGGCGATACGGAATTTCCATTGCCGGCAGAAACGGGTAGCCTGGCTGGAAGAATTTACAGACGGCGTCTTCATCGGCGAGAAGTATGTACCTTTCGATAAGGTTGGCGCTTATGTACCGGCATCTTACTTCAGTACCGCCTTGATGTGCGTGATTCCTGCGGAGATTGCCGGTGTACGCGATATTGTGGTATGCACACCGCCGGGCAAGGACGGCAATGTGGACCCATGCACGTTAGTTGCTACGAGTCTCGCAGGTGCCACGCGGATATTCAAAGTAGGAGGTGCGCAAGCGATAGCAGCTCTCGCTTTTGGTACGGAGACCGTTCCGAAGGTGCAAAAGATAGTGGGACCAGGAAATGTGTTTGTAACGGTGGCGAAGATGCAAGCACGAGAAGAAGGTGTGGAAATAGATTTCCCGGCGGGGCCGTCCGAGATTTTGATAATCGGAGATGAAACCGCGGATTCTGATTTTATCGTTTCTGATATGCTGGCACAGGTAGAGCATGGAACGAAGTCAAAGGCGGTTCTTGTCACGAACTCTGAGAGGTTAGCGGCAGAAGTGGAACGCGGACTCAAGGCAGAAGCCGGAGAAACCGCGCAGAACTGGATACTAATCAGCGATAGCATGGATGAGTGCATAGATTTTGCGAACGAATATGCACCGGAACACCTTGAGATAATGGTACAAGAGCCGATGGCGGTATTGAAACGAATAAGAAACGCCGGGTCGGTATTTGTGGGTAGTTATTCACCGGTAGCGGCGGGCGATTACGCAACAGGTGCGAATCATGTACTTCCTACGGCGGGCTATGCGAGCATATACTCGGGGCTTGACGTGGACCATTTTATGCACCGGATGACCATACAGTGGCTGGATAAGGAAGGCTTGGAGAATATAAAGGACGTGGTGGTGCGTTTGTGTGAATCCGAGGGTATGGAGAAGCATGCTCGGTCAATAGATGCGCGGTTCTCGCAGGATTCTTCGGGCTGAACTGCCCCGTTATAGCAAACATGTTAGCTGTGTAGAGCAAAATTATAGAATCAAAAACTAAAAACCATGTCGCAAAGAAACGGAGCGAATATAATCGCAGTAGCAGGAAAAGGCGGTACGGGTAAGACCGTGATAGCCTCGTTACTGCTGAAATTCCTGGCTGAGAACAAATCAAGCGGCGGACGAGTGCTTGCGATAGATGCCGATCCGGCCGCGAGCTTGCCCAGCACGTTAGGCGTAAAGGTGACTAAAACGTTAGGTGACGTGCGAGAAGAGATAGCATCGCCAAGCGGTGTCTTCTTCTCCGAGGATATGCCAACCGATATGCTAATTGAGTACAAGATAGATGAGATAATGCTGAATACAGCACGGTTCTCGGTAATAGTCATGGGTCGTTCCGAAGGTCCCGGCTGCTACTGCTTGATAAACGATATGCTGCGGCATTTCATAGATAAATTGTCTTCTCGATTCTCTACGATATTGATAGATTGCGAAGCCGGGCTTGAGCATCTCAGCCGCAGAACGACTCGTGACGTGGATACGATGATCGTGGTTAGTGACCCGACAAAACGAGGTATAGATACGGCAGCCGCGATAAAGAACATTGCAGAAAAGCTGCATATTGACTTCGGGCAGATTTATCTGGTGCTGAACAAGGTAACAGAAGACGCGGAAGTGAAGGCTGCTTTGGCTGGGCTGGTAAAGGATAGTGGGCTTACGCTTGTAGGAACGGTTCCTGAGGATGAGCACATAAGAGCGTTTGATTTAGTGGGTAAGCCGATACTGGAGCTACCGGAAGATTCTAAGGCTGTGGTCGCGGTGAAGGCGATATTTGAAAAGGTTTGTAAAGAAGGGGCCTAAAGTTTCTTCTTTCCCGCGGGCTCTACGTCAGATGTTGAAAAATTCAGGTTATCTCCCCGAAATATTTTTCACTCTTTGTCTTTGATAAGCCATTATCTTCTCATTTAAAGTATGGGCGGCCTTTATTCGGAGATGGGTCAGTGAAACAATAAGTACTTCCTTGTTCTCTTCGAGTACCGTGCAAACTATACCACCAGCATCTCCAGAGTCAAATACCTGGGTTATATTTAGTTCTGTATCCCGATTAATATCTTTCCCTTGCTTACGAAGGAGTTGCAGCAGTTCTTTTGACGGATAAGCAGGAATAGGCAAATACCTTTCCATTTCTTTGAGTAGTTTCATTTTTTCTCTATCTTACTACGTCGTCTTGAATATTACATAACCGTTTGCAGTTTAAAAAAAATGTCAGTTTATCAGTCAAAAAGATTCCGAGCCCTAAATGACGAATCATAATAATCGGGGTAAGTAAAATGATAATTAACGGTATCAAAACGGCCAACCTGTGCCATATCGGCTTATCTACCCCCTCGTATTCCTTTAGAGCGAGAAAACCGATGCTAATCGTTAAAACACCTGCAATTAGCCCATATACCACTCCACGCAGGTAAACAAAACCTGTAATATACCAAATTAGTTTGACTACGGGATATAATAGACCGAGTAAGATGTAGACAATATACGTTTTTATTATACGCATTCCTTGTTCCCACCCCTATTCGGTGTAAGGTTCATTTTTACTCGAGGTCCTAATACCGTTAGTCGTTGATAACAGTAAGTTTTGAGAGAAATACCCTTCAATTCTTCACGTATCTCCTTCTACTCTGTAAATGTTCCATCTTGGACTTTCATTCCATTGCGATACCCCCCTTCTCCTGTTATTAATAAAAATAAGGAACAGAGTTCACCTCTGCTCTCCATTCCTAAAACACTTTATCTTCAAGAAAGCAACTTTATCGCTGGTATCCAGTCGTCATAACTTATCCCATTGGTATCCACGAACTCAGTGCATTCGATAACTCCGTCACTGGTTTCCAGCCTATCGGTATGATGTATCTGCGGATAAGAGCCTGTATGGATGGTGTAGTTGTATGTTTTCCCTGTTTCTAAGGTGATATTCGAATCGAAGCTTATGTTCTGATAACCGTCTGTATAGCCGTCCCAATGGGCTTCTACTAATGTGTCTGAGTCGTTGTAAATCCGGATATATTTCGAATGCCCGCCCGTGCCCTTGCAATGATATGTAAACATCTTATTGGCAACGACCTCATGCGAAGGCGTAATCGTGCCCTCATGCACACCATAAATGCTCGGATAAGTCCCTTCGCCCGTACCGAAACTCGTGCCTGATACTTCATCGAAAACGCGGGTCATTGGTAGATACATGAACTTCTCCTTTAGCTCTCCCTTCAGCATTTTAAACGTCTTCGTCTCTTCCTGGGTTGCAGTTCCCTGCTTCTTCTTCGTCCTCAGTTCAAAGAAACGTTCCTGAAATAATGTTTCGTTTACTTTTAGTTCAACCGAGTCCCTGGTTGATTTCCGGATGAATGTGTAATCGTAGTTGTCGGCGGTAATATTTACTGTGTCCACTCCTTCTTTAATCACGAGGTCTTCGGACGAACCCAGTATGTACTCAAATGTCATTTGGTGCCCGTCTGATGGATGTGCAGTGATAATTTTGAGATCACCTCGTTGTGGTATTGCATCCCACAATTCTTCGTCCGAAAAAGCTCGCAAGGTTGACCTGAATGCACATGCCACACAGGGGCATATCTCTATCACGCCCTCACCGTGATGTCTTCCTGCGTCCTCTATTGTTATTGCCAGCAGTTCTTCTCCGTCATATATCAGTACCGGTGGGTAACTGAGCTCCTTAGCTGCAGTGAGTTCGATCCATTCTGCTACATCAGGATGCGGCGTTAGCGCTCTCTCCCCTTTTTCCGGATATGCGTAACTAAGGTTCTCCAGCAGCTTTGGTATTTTTATGCCCGTGAAGTACCCTTCACTGACCATCAACGGAATCACAATAGGATAAGAGGTCGCGGAAACATTCTCCACCACCGCTTTTACTAAGAGGTCGGAATGCTGCGTCTCATTTGGAAACACAAATGAATATCGCACATCTTCTATATCGAGTCCCAACCCGTACTTCAATTTCAGCTTCACCTGCTCTGCTAACGACTCGGAACTGTTTACCCAACCTGCAAAATCGGTTTCATCATCTGTTCCGTGTGCAAAAAATACGACCGTCTCATTGGCAGGGTCATTGCTTAATGCCACCGTGCGATCCACCAGAATATCCGCAATCGCCCAATGGTCATCAATAGCATTCGTAAGTACGATTTCCGCTGTTGTATCAACCGGAACGAGTTCTTCCTCTTCCTCCGCACCTCCTCCGTGCTGTGTTATACTTATGCCCTCACTTATCGGCGTGTAGGAAACGAAGAATCGCCCTTCGCGTGATATGACAGATCGTTCCAGCTCCACACCATCAACGGATGTTCGCATGGTACTTATCACGTTCGTCACTGGCTCTTGCTGTGTTGTACTCATCATACTCATCTCAGACAGTTCCTCTCGTAGCCCAAGCACGTATTCGAGTTCAGTAATGTGCCCGCTGCTCGAAGATATGAACAGAGGCACTGCGATTATCTTTGTAACACCTGCTGTGTCGAGATTGTCCACTGCAACGTTTATCGTCTCGTTCGGCACAAACTCTAAGAAGCCAAGTTCTACTGGGTACGGCGAACTTACATTTTGCACTGCCGCCCTAACCGGCGCGCACCAGGAATCGCTCGGACTGCCGTGTGCCATCACGAGAATGCCTATTTGTTCGTAGTTCTTGTTGGGCTCCACCAGGGGATAGTTGTCGGGATTGTCACCTGTTATCTCGCGAGGCGTATCACCAAGTCCATCTGCGTCGGCATCTGCACCTTCGTAATCACTCCAATAGTTGCCCACGTAGTTCGTGTAGTCTCTGCCTTCGTATGTGTAATACAACTTTTCCGGTGAGCTGTATACGTTTGTCGAATCGTTTACGAGAACGTTCTGCGTGTTGTTCACGAAGTCGTTGAGGTAGACGGTGCTGTTCGAGCATTTGAGCAGTTCGATGCCAATGTCCCAACCTGAGACCGTGTTTCTGGTGATTGTTGTTGCAACCGTGCCGAGAGGATTATGTTCTGGAGCATTAGCTCCTATGACAATTCCGCTGCCCGATACGCCGGTGAGCTGATTGCCTTCTATGGTAGCCATGATGGATGGTTCCTCTCCACCAGCATAAGCCCATCCATGGGTGCTAACTGCGATGCCGCTTGGAGTCACCTCAGAAAGCCCGGAAAGTTCAGAGGTGTCAATGATGTTATCCGTGATAGAAACCGTCTGCGAGCACGAACTCGACCATCCTTCATTCGCCCAGATACCGGCGCCAATAATGGTATTGCCTCCTATTGTGCCACTTGCATCGTTAAATACAATTGAAGGAGGATAATAGTACTCTTCAAAGTAGATATGGTCTGTGATAGTGTTGCCAATCACCGTGGCTGTGGCGCCCTCAGCTACTGCGATGCCAGTTTGATCGGGGAACTCCGCTGATCTCGCACCGCTGATTGAATTTTCGGTAACCATTGATTTAGCACCGCTGCCTAAAATGGCTAGCCCAATGCTTTCAACGCTACTTGTATAGTTATGGATGTTATTCCCGTGGATGGTTACATCATTAGAGGAATCGGAATATACAACCAAGTTAAAGCGGTTAAATGGAAAGGGGGACACCGGATTTTCCTCATCGCCATTCTCGCCCCAGATGTTTTTTATCTCATTGTCCTCGATCGTGCCATCGGCGTTGTAATATCGTATACTACAGATACCATATTCTGAGTTTTCTGGAGTCACTGAACTGCCATCGATTACAAAGCCCGTGATGTCCACGCTAACGTCGTCAGAACTCCCGTTTACCATGATTACCGGTGTGAATGAGACTAGCATCATCATGCAGTCGTAGTCATAGCTTTCAAGCCCATCCGCATCAGGCGCCCGAATCTCTGGACTCTCGCCTTCCGCCGCCTTCAAATCAAGGCTCTTCGCAATATACAACTGCTCCTCGTAAGTCCCATTGTGCACGATTACCGTATCGCCATCCGCGGCATTGACAATCGCATCCTGTATCGCAATGTTTTCTACTACATGCCATACCTCGGTCCGTGTGAACGTACCTACCCATTTCGCCAACACAACACCGGTTGCATTACTCGCTATCCATGTCTTTACCGTGGTATTCGTGTCAACAAAAATCTCGGTCTCCTCGCAGGAAACCGTTTCCGTAATGTTCAGCTCCGGAATACCGCCTTCCAATTCATATGTGCCACCGTACCCATTTGCTGTCAGGTTCCGATACGTAGGTTCCGCTTCCCCTTCTTTGATTGCAAGTTTTGCCTTCGCAGCGTCCCACCAAGCTTCCCCTATTTCAACTTCTTCCTCTTCGTCTTTCTGTGTTATCACCACGAACTCTACGGAAGTCTGTTCTGTCGGGATAACCGTCCTCGTGCCGTTAGTAGCTGTTATCTCTTCTCCCACAGTCATCGTGCCATTGAAAGCCCATCCACCGGAAAGATTCTCGAACAGTTCCTCTGGCGTCATCTGCTCTGCACTTACAATTCCCGTAAATGATACAATAACACTAAATAATATGACACCTATTATCGCCACCATCGTACTTGTTCTTTTTATCCTATCCATTTTTTTTCGTCCCATAATTTTTTCCAAAGTTTTCTGCGAAACGTTTTTGATCAAACTCTTTTTTAAAGGATTGTTCTTAGGGCTACATAAACCAAGCCCTAAATAAGTTCGGTTTCTGAAACAAATCCTAAATAAGTTAGGAAGAGGGGAATAAACCTAAAAAAATTAGGGGGAGAACCAGAAACCTACAGTTTACCGTTTTGCAAAAACTACAAAACCTTTTCCATAATGCCTTCCATAAGGCCTCATAAAATAGTCTTTTCTTCTTCCTCACGCACAAAAAAAAGAAAAGAAAGAAAAAGGTCTTTACTCGTTTTCTTTTTGCAGTTCTTCCATGTGTTCCATCAGGTTATGCATGTGCTCATCCAGATTCTTCAAGTGTGCACTTATTTCTTCTGCATCCCTTTGCACATGTTCGATGTCACTGTGAACATGCTTCACGTCTTCACTCATGTGTTGCATCAATTCTTTTTTATCTGCCATTTTTTCGGTGGTGTCCTATAAACCGTGACCTTTATATACCCCGAACCACATAATAGATTCTATGACCGGGGCAAAACCAAATGACCAGATATGTTTGAATCCAGACTGTCCGGACTACCGGAAGAAGAACACAGGACAAATC
>JAPVWK010000073.1 GCA_028572065.1 Candidatus Methanophagales archaeon | reverse complement strand
TGGCTCGTAGTTCGCACGTTCACCTTTCTTTGCATGCACTACCACGCCGTCAAGCAGGTCCATCACGAAAATCAGTCGGAAGTTCATCTTCAATCTTTGCTAACTGCCTCTCTCAGTTCGTTAACCCGGTAGGTTTTGCTTTGATGCCTATGTTCAAGATTTATGATTTTAGTTGGTTTCATAATTTACTATTAGGCCAATATCAGGTGGAGGAAAGAATTGGAAATTTCCTGATATTTTCAACGCTTCTTTTCTCTTCATCCGGGTCGGAAGGCGTTGGCACTTGAACAGATTTGTGAATCATGTTGAAATCCGCGATAATCATTTCTTCTCGACCTTTTTTGACTTCGCATAACTTATATGTCAAATCTTCAGCATCTTTGCATCCACCGTCCACCAGTGCACCGAAGTAGCTTCTGTTTAAGCGTCCGAAAATCGAAGTGCCGCCATATAACCCGGTATTTGCTATCAGGGCGTATGAAGGGATTTTTTCGACATGAACGTCCGCCTCTTTGTGAAATCGTTCACTTGCAGAATTAAAACAGGGACAGAATAACATATCTATATCAGCCATGTCTCTGAAGTAATGGACTGACTTGTCAAAGTCCCTGCAAATCAATATCACAAACCTGCCAAACTGTGTCTCGTATCTATATATCATATCTCCGGGTATCATTCTTGTTCCCATTATCCCAGAACTTTCTGGGGCAGACGGAGTAATCTTAGGCTGGCTTGGTATATCAACATCAGATTCCATTATTACAGGGCAGATGTTTTTGTTGTCTTTGTAAAAACTACCACCAATGACAATCATATCAGGATATTTCTCTTTAATCTCGCTTATCCACTCTTCGCGCAGACAAAGTTCTGGGAAGCAGACGATATTTGCACCATCCGCCTTGGCTATGTCGAGCGCTGAAGAAAATTTTGTTTTTACTTCGTCTTTGTTTTTTATAGTGAATGGAAACGATTCTGTCAGTTCAAAACAGAATTGAACCACAGCAACCCTGACAATCTCTTGTTGTGTCTCTGAAATGTGCACAGGTTGGATCCGAGGAATGCGAGTATCTTTATTTATGTACTCGAGAACTCCAGCAACTGCTGTACCGTGTTCTGAAAGCTCCATATACCCCTTATTCTTGAGTTGTTCACAGGGGTATATTCTTTTATCCACGGGAATATATTCACACCAGTCTCTTGCGATACCGTCCATTTTGTCCAGTGCCATCATAAGAGCCAAAGGGTCATTAATGGGCAATTCCTGAGAGTATCTGCTCGTTTCTTCTCCAAGTTCTTCAAGTAGCGTGCCCTGCGTCTGTTTGCATACCACTCTCGCTTTTTCCTGAATCTCACTTATTATCGATTTTATCTGCTCATCAATTATCGGCAGGCCGCGCCGCAAAACCCGCGCTGCTCCTGGCGTTTTTTCCTCGGCAGCACAGATTAAATCCGCAGCATGATCGCAGTATTGCCGGTAGACGTTGAGATTGCGTTTTATTGTGTCTAAGTTTGATTCTCGTGCCTTGTGGACTTCAGACAGAGCATTTGCAAGGTTTTCTACGGCCTCAACGAGCTTTTCTTTATTCTTTGAGCCTTCCGCGGCATCTTTTGCCGCTACAAGATATTTCTGGACTTCATCTTCATCTTTCTCGAACGTCATTGTGTAGAACGACCTGTAAAATGGAAGACAGAATTTGGAGGGGTTAATAGTCTCTTCGGTTGATGCTTTTTCAAAAAATTCTAGGGCTTTTTTTAGTTCTTCCCTGAACTTTTCGTCATTTCCGGCTTCGGTCGCTTTAAATATATATATTCTACCCAGAGAATGGTTTGCATACATCCGCACAGAAATGTCTTCATCCTGCGTCAGCCGAATCAGGTCTTCGCATGTCTGATCTTTGTCAGGAACATAGGGGAAAGCAGAACCAAGTGCATATGCTACGCCGCGCCGCACAAAAGTGTCTTCATCCTGTATCAGCCGAATTACGTCTTTCCATGCCTGTTCTTTGTCAGAAACATGTGGAAAAGCAAGAACAAGTGCATATGCTGCACCCCACCGCACAAAAATGTCTTCATCCTGCGTCAGCCGAATTACGTCTTTCCATGCCTGTTCTTTGTCAAGAACATACGGAAAAATAAAACGTAGCTCATCGGTTACGCCCCGTCGCACATCACGGTCTTCGTCCAGAGTAAGTCGGTGCAGGTCTTTCCATGCCTGTTCCTTGTCAGGGACGTATGGAAAAGCAAGAACAAGTGCAGCTGTAGCACCCCATCGCACAAAACTATCTTCATCTTGCGTCAGCCGAATCAGGTCTTCCCATGCCTGATCTTTGTCAGGAAGAATCGCAAAATTCGTGTGGAGTTGACCCAGAGCCTCTCTGCATTCTTCATCTTCACCGCTTATTGCTTTCCTGTGAATTTCCGCCTGATCTACCATTTTACTGCACCTGCTACTTAATACACTTGCACACGAAATAGATTTAGCAAATTCGAGGAATAGATACGATAAACTCAGTTTCCGTTTGCTCTAATACAACGTCTTTATTTATTTGCTCTTTTATCGTTTTAATCATTCTGTAAACGCCACTGCCAATATCTGTCACCATCCCAACTTTATAGAGTAGGTTATAAAGGGTCGGATTTCGAAGTACATGACAGCCCGCTATTTTCATACTCGCTACAGTAACAGTATTAGGTAACTTCCCCGGTGTTCGGATTTCTATTCTATCCTTAAATATGAATATTCTTATTGGTGCATTAATTGTATAATCCCTATGAACAATAGCATTTACAACTCCTTCTCTTAAAACAGCCATAGGTATTTCGGGATATAATTCCGGTTCAAAACCTTTTATTCGGTGCTCTTCCCTTATATACAATCCTAAGAATCTTGATGTGGTCTCAAGTACATCTAAAATATTACCCTCTAAATCTTTTTTATCCGCCGGGGGGATGGAGATGTCCGTGCCCGGAATATAAGCGGCTATAATCTTTGCATATGGAATAAATCGTTGAGGATTTTCTCCAAAAAATAGTATTCCAGCAAGTGTGGGTTTTTTATTCGGTGTAATAAGTTTAAGATTTTCAAGATAACTTTCAATTAAATTTTCTTCCGGAAAAATAGCTAAATACTTTTTCAGAAACGTTCTAAAATAGTCTATGTCAAGGCTACCAAGCGTGGCTCTAGAGATAGGAATTTCGTCATAATAAATGCTTTCACTTGTTTGATACAGTCTCCTAACTTCTTCCCATGATGCGGGTCTACATCTATTTCCTGACCTGATATAATAAAGACCGCTGCCCATCCGATAAGGTCTTTGTTCCCCTTTTGGGATACTGACAACTAAAATAATTGCTCCATCAATATCCACTGTTTCCGTAAGGATACTTACGGAGGGTTCGCAGCGATGAAAAGCAACATCATCTATCTTTCTAATCGCTTCATCTAACTCTAAATCTCCAACCCCTACAATATCGCCTGAGTTGCTAATACCGATTATTAATTGCCCACCATCTGCATTGGCAAAACAGACGATAGCCTTTGCAATAGTTTCATTATCCGGTAAACTTTCCTTGAACTCGGTATGTAAATTCTCACCTTTTTTTATTCTCTCTTGAAGTTCTATTTTATCCATTAGACACCCCTACTTTTCTGATCTTATTTTGAATGCTTCTTCTCCGCCGTCCCTAATTGTTTTACATCCGTTTTAATCAACAGCACCTTTATCAGTGATAACGCACCTTCCATTTCCAGTCTCTTTTTTTTTCCCACGGAAACAAGAATCAAAGTCATTTTCATATCTCGGAAATTAGCTTATGTTTAATAAGGAAGTATTGTTTAAAACTATTTGTATATCATGCTTTATCATTTTTTGAGTCCATTTGTAAGTGTAGCGTTGAAAAGAACGAGGCTAAGAAACGAATGCGCATAGAAAGAGCACGAGGTACAAGAGATTTCTTGCCAGCCGAAATGGAAAAGAGAAGGCTAATGGAAACTAAAATGCGCGCGATAGCCGCGAGCTGGAGCTATGGCGAGATAAGAACGCCCACTTTTGAACTCGCAGAGCTCTTCACGCTCAAATCCGGCGAAGGCATCCTGAAAGAGATGTACGAATTCAAGGATAAAGGTGGCCGGCATTTAGCGCTGCGACCTGAGCTGACCGCACCGGTGATACGGATGTACGTGAACGAACTGAAGATGGCGCCGAAACCCTTAAAGGTCTATTACTTTGGCAATTGCTTCAGGTACGAGGAGCCGCAGAAGGCACGTTACCGCGAGTTCTGGCAGTTCGGTATCGAGCTAATCGGATCCGACCGACCGGAAGCGCAAGCGGAAATAATCGCACTTGCGTTTCACATCATGGACTCGTTGAGCGTAACGGCCGAGCTTCATGTGGGTCACGTGGGCCTGATAAAAGAAACGTTACGAGCTGCAAATGTGGCTGACGACAAGATAAACCACGTGATGCGGTTGATAGACAAAGGCGAGCTAGAAGAAGTAACCGAATTTATGCAGGGGCTAGGGACGGAAAAGCAACTGATTGACGATTTCATTTGTTTGATAGATTTAAAAGGTAAAGATGCGTTGAAGGCTGCACGTGACCGTGGATTATTCAATCCCGATAGCGATGCATTTAGGGACCTGGAGCTGCTGCTGGCACTACTAGATTTTTACGGCGTCACTTATACGCTAAACTTAGGAATAGCACGAGGGCTGGATTATTACACGGGAATGGTGTTTGAGATATACGAAACAGGCGGCAAGTTAGGTGCACAGAATCAGATATGCGGTGGTGGCTCCTATAGGCTAGCTACTTTGTTTGGTGGTGCGGACACGCCTTCTACCGGTTTTGCTATCGGTTTTGACCGTTTGGCCGAGATATACGCGCTGGACACAGAAGATTTGGCGACTACAAAAGTGGTAGTGGTGCCGATAAGAGGAAAAGACGCGGACCCGGCTGTGATGAAAGAGGCGATAGCAATAGCAGCTACGCTGAGGCAATTCTTTCCTACTTATTTAGATGTGATGAGCAGAAGTATAGGTGCTCAGTTATCTTATGCCAATACCATTCACGCTTCGTTTGCTGTGCTCGTGGGTAAAACTGAGGTGGAAGACGGTAAAGTGACTTTACGGAATCTTGTGTCCGGTGAGCAAGAGAAACTGAGTCTGGACGAATGCGTTGAACGGTTAAAGACGGTTTTTGCAGTGGGAAACTAAGATAAGACGATTCAAGGTCGTGTAAGGCACATAATTGAGTGAATCCGAGATTTCAGCCGTTTTTTGTGTAATCTATTAGAATTGGGCTTTATAATGGCTTTTAAGTGTATATAACGTATAACCTCGGTCTATTTACGTGGATTTACACAGATTTGAGTTCTTCTGCGTTAATCTGCGTCAATAATCGATTTTAGTTGAATATTATGCTTTCTTGTTGGTAGCTCACCGCGCTCATACTTACCCAGTTGGGTTATAACACTTAGCTTTAAAATTAAAATAGAAACTGAGTTTATAGGGTAATCACAAGAAACGGAATGGAGGTAAAAATAAGAATACGAAAGATGAAAAAAAGAGAAGGAAAAGGGATCGCACTTTTGGTGAGTGCGATAATAGTGATTGCAGTGACGTCTTCGGTAGCGGTAGCAACCGACTGGCCACAGTTTCAGAAGGATGAGAAAAATAGCGGGTGGACGCCTGACTTTGGGCCACAGACAGCACCTGAGTTCGAACCAGGTGGGAACTCATGGTACAGGGACCTACCCGACGCAGGATACTCGGGTATAGACACGACTCCGATAGTCGTGGGTGATTTCGTGTACGTGCTTACTGCGGACGGGTCCGCGGCATATCTGTATAAGTTCCACAAGGATGGCAGCGGGTCAGGGTGGGCAAATAACCGGACTCAGGTCGGTAATGCCGGCTATATGCAGCTTTCAAACCCGACTTCAGACGGCAGCAGCACGATCTTTGTTGCTAACAACAAACCTGCCACCGCAGGTATCTGTGCTGTGGATATAGCAACAGGAACGGTGAACTGGAACACATTAGTGACAGACGGTGGCAACTATGCCCAGGCGGACACACCTATCCTGTACCACGAAGGCAGGATCTTCTTTGGCACCACGTATGGCAGCCCGGATAAGTACTACTGCTACTGGGCGAACAACGGCACGCAGTGCTGGGCCCGAACTTGCGCAAGTCCGGAGGATGGTGGCTACTACTGGGCGGGGGGCGCGATAATAGGTGATTATCTCGTGTTTGGTGATGAGTATGACATCCTGACGTCTGTATACTGGTGCAACGGAACGACAAAAGACACGCTGGACGTTACAACACTACCATACGCAGACGGCACACGCCGTACGATCAGATCTTCGATTACATGGGACGGAGCATCCGGTATATACTTCACCGATAAACCGTCAGGTGGCAATGCCTGGAAGGTCGGCTTTAACGCAGCCACAGGTATGTTTAATCCCGTAGGATGGCGAAATCCCATCGGGTACACAACATCCACACCGGTAGTTTACGGCGAACGAGTATACGTGGGTCAGGGTGGCTTTGGCGCCGCGGGTAAATTGTATTGCCTGAACGCAGCAACCGGCGCCACGATCTGGACATTCACACCAAACGGTGGCGTACAGTCCTCACCAGCTATATCTACAGCGGGTGGCGAAATCCACATATACTTCACGGCAAATTGCCAGCAGGGCAGAGCATATTGCGTTAAGGATAACGGGGTAACAGGAGACGAAATCTGGCATTTCGAGACTTTTGAAAGTGGAACGAGCGGAGGATATATCCTGCAGGGTGGTGCGGTATCAGACGGCTGGATGTTCTTTGGTAATGACGGCGGCGGGTTCTACGGGCTAACAGACTCAGGGGCAGTGACAGAACCTGACTTAGACGTGACGGCAATCAACCACGACACCATCTATAGCAACACCTACAACATAATCACCGCCACGGTTGAGAATATCGGAACTGGTGATGCCGGGACATTCAACGTAACGCTCGATGACGGTAGCGGAACAGTGGACGAAGTAACGGTAACGGGTCTTGATGCAAGCGCGAGCACTGAGGTGAAACTATTGTGGACACCACCGGACGAGATAGGCTATACGCTGACTGTGACTGCGGATTCTAACTACGAGATAGACGAATCAAACGAAGGCAACAACGTGATGACGACGGTCGTGACTGCAATTCCAGTTCCACAGACGGATCTCATAGTAACCGAAGTTTGTGATGGCGACCTATTCGTGAACGAAGATAACGTGGTCTTTGCTGTGATAAAGAACAACGGTGCTGATGCGAGCGGATTCAGTGTATCGCTTGGGGTAGGCGGCACAGAGAAGGACAAAGTATTTGTCCCGAAACTGTTCTTCAGGGACAGCCAACTGGTGACTCTTAACTGGACTCCGACATCCATCGGTACCCCGCAATTGGACGTTACGGTTGATTGTGACGGCCAAATCGTGGAGTCAAACGAGGCGAACAACGTGACAAGCCAGTCTGTGAACGTCGTGCAGCCGACAGTAACGAGTGTGAACAATATTGCCGAGCTACTGGCAGCCATTAGCGCACCGGGAGACAACAAAAAGATCGTTGTCAGCGCCGGTAATTACAACGGGCAGGTAACCATTCCTACAACCAAGTCCGGGATACGGCTGATAGCAAACGGCGCGGTTACGATAGCAGATGACACAGGTGACATCGTCACGGTTGACGGATCGAACAGCTACGTGAAAGGATTCGAGATACGAGACGGTTGGGACGGAGATACATGGCCAAGCTGGTCCAGTGCGGGTATGAACGTCACATCCGACTGGAACGTGATTGAAGACAACTATATCTATAACGTATCAGGTGGAATCAAATTGTCCGGCTCGAAGAACCTGATCAAGTGCAACACGGTTGGCGACAGTGCCGCAGGAAGAGCATGTGCGAAGCTGATGGTGACTTCCGGTGACCTAAATGCGATCGTGAAGAACAAGTTCGATGGCGATACGGGCTATCACGGCGACCACTACGGCTGGGTTCTCGGTGGCATATTTACATCAAGTGGTGTCATAGAGGCGGACGCAACGAACAATGTCGTAAGAGACAACAACTTCACTGTATCCGGCGTACCGGGAAAAACGCAATTCTGGCCACCCGGCAACTTGTACTTCGGCGGCGATCCGAACATGGTGTTCAATAACATCATCAACGATACGGATTCGAGCAGGATCTGGCTCGGGCGGCTGAACTGGTATGACGTGGGTAAGGTAGCAGTGGGTAATCCCGCATGCGGGAACGTTGTGCATGGACCGTACTACGGTGGTAACTACTGGCTGGCATATACCGGAAGCGACAACGATCAGGATCTGCTTGGTGATATGTTACTACCACACAGGGGATACGACAACCATCCGCTCATACGGGCGATATGCGGAGATGTGAACAGCAATAACAACGTAGGACCAGAAGATATCGTGCAGTTAAGAAACAGGGTTAATGGTCTCCAAGACTTACCCTGTGAGTGGGCTGGTGATGTGAACTGCGCTCTTGGTCTTGTGGGCATAAACCCTGCTGATATCGTGCGGTTAAGAGGCAGGGTTAATGGTCCTCAAGACTTAGCCTGTTGTCCCTGTAGCTGCCCACACATTGCGTAAATTGCTATTATGGCAGAGAGTGTGTATAAGTGGACCGGACAAACATAAAAAATTGGGCTTTTTGCCCTTTTTATTTTTTTAAATGGCACTTTATGGAGAAAGGAAAAAAATAAAGGAAGTGAAGAGAAATGAACAGTAAAAGAATAGCATACGGAATAGGAATAGTACTAGCAGTGTTAGTAGCATTTACAGCGTCTGCGGCTGCAGATAACATAGGTTGCTTCGACCCCCAGCATGGCAGTGCGGATACCGATGAATATGTACCGGTAATGGTATATGCGGACATAGAAGCGGGATCGGACTTAGCGGGCTCAGGGTTCACATTAAAATTCGATCCTGATCATATAGACATATATAGCATTGACTTCGCTTGTGACGACAGCGATCCAACGGGTCCTGATCAATATTGCTGGGGATCTTTAGATGTGAACGCCACCTACAAGGAAAACGGTTATATCTGGGCATTCACTAGTGATCCACTGGAGAGCGTATACGTAGCAGTCCCGCCTCCGGCGCACTGGGAGTGGCAATCTATTGTTACCCATGGCATTGAAGGTCCACTGGAGAACGTAGAGATGTACAGGGTTTGGGTACATCCACAGTTAAACGATACACCAGGAGTATCTCCGTTCGAGTTCGGGTTTGAAATGTTCCCAGGTGGATGCCCGATATGCCAGTTCACTCAATGGATTAATTGGACTGGCTACACGGTACCTACGACATTTGTAAACGGAACGTTCACACATGAGGGAGAAATACCAGTCGAGACATTCGAGAAAGAACTCGCCACGGGTTGGAACCTGATTTCACTGCCGCTTACCGCATCGGACATGACGATCGGGTCAGTGTTCAATTCAGTGGGAGATAGCTATAGCGGCGAAATATACAGCTATGATGCAGAGGCAAACACTTTTGTGGTGTTGACTGGAACAGATGTACTGGCGAATGGGGTTGGCTACTTCATCAGCATGAACTCTGCTGATACATGGACCTACGAAGGCTGGAATTACACAGACATGACCGTTTCGCTGGAGCAAGGCTTGAACATGATAGGCGGGCTGAACTGCACAAAAGACATCGAGGATGCACTGTCGTCAATCGAGGGCAAGTACCGGTACGTATCGAGATGGGACGCACAGGCACAAAAATACGAGGTGTACGTGCCGGGTGCACCGTCAGGACTCAACGATTTCGATACGATGGACCGTGGCAAGGGCTACTTCATAAGTATGAAAGTAGACGGAGAAACAATTAGTGAGGAGAGCTAAGAAACGAATGACAAAGAATAAGCAAAAAAGTGTGTAAAGGGGTTTACCCCCTTTTTTCCCGTAGCAGAGGCGAAAAAATGCTCCTTAACGTTTTGATGCGTGGTGCAAATCCACGGAGGGGCTTTGTGCCGAGGAGGGGCGCAATATAAATACCCAAAAAGATTAGGAGGTGAAAAAGAAAAATGAATAAAACAAAGAAAATGGCATTTGGGATAGGTATAGTACTGGCAGTGTTAGTAGCATTTACAGCGTCTGCGGCTGCAGATAACATAGGTCGCTTCGACCCCCAGCATGGCAGTGCGGAGACAGATGAATATGTACCGGTAATGGTATATGCGGACATAGAAGAGGGAGAGGACTTAG
>JAPVWK010000072.1 GCA_028572065.1 Candidatus Methanophagales archaeon | reverse complement strand
AGAGATCCTCTGTTTTCTGTAAGAGAATACGAAGATGACTGATTTTGAAGAAGTGCCTGAGTTCTCAAAAGATGTGAAAAAGTTGCATAAAAAGTTTAAATCGATATATGGTGACTTAGAAACTTTTAAAAAGGCGTTGATTTCCGAATTACCAAATCGTCTATCTGGGACTGTTCGAGTTTCTAATCTTGGACAAGATGTTAAAAATTCAATTTATAAAGTAAGACATTTTAGGTGTAAAGCTCTTAACAAAGGCAGTAGAAGTGGAATGCGAATAATCTATGCATATGAACAAAACGAAGAAAAAGTTACATTGATAGAAGCATATTATAAAGGCAGTAAAAAGAATGAAGACCGAAAAAGAATTTTTAAATATTTTCAAGAATAAAAACATGGAAAAATCAAATCAACCAATCAATTAACAGTCCCGACCAACGGCCCACGTGGATGCCTCGGAATTTCATTCCGAGGGTGGAGCGGTTGGGGCTAAATATACTGACTGATGTTACATATAAATTCATCAAAAGGTATCAAAAGGCTTTTCTACTTTATCACATGAATTATTTTATTGTTTCTCTATAAATCAGTAACAATGACCAAAAACCAAAGAATATTATTAGGAATCGCTTTGACGCTTCTCTTAAGCATCGCCTTAGCAACCCCCTCCGCTTCCTCAGATGTAATAATATACGCCTTCGACCAAAAACCAGCAGTTTATGAGAGCTGTACCGAATGGGTTACCATTAACAACCCTTCAAATGCAAGCGTGGAAATAGGCAACTGGACTTTAGAAAACGCGGATGGCGAAAGGGGAACTATACCCGAAGGCACTACCCTTTATCCCTGTGCTTATTATATCTACTATTTCCCCTATCAATGGTTAGACAACGAAAACGAAACGATAACCCTAAGCGATTCCGAAGGGAACGTAGTAGATGAAACACCGCTATTAAGCGATACGAAAGACGATAACCGTTGTTGGGTGCGTAACGATTCCAAATGGGTTTTTGAACTGAGAGAAGAGTTTGTGAAGCCAACTCCGGAACCTTCTACTACACCAAAAGCCTCTCTTTCTCCAGTACCGATTGACCTATCGAAGCTTGCTGAGTCTGGGATAGTTACAACAGTAATAGATGGCGACACCATAGAGGTAGAAGACGCTGGACTGATACTGTTTGCGGATATTAACACGCCTGAGCTTGATACAGATGAGGGTAAAGCCGCGAAGGAATATGTGAAGGGACTATGCGAAGGAAAGGGGGTTTACCTTGACATAGACGACTTTCACATCATAGACCAGTATGGCCGGATTGTTGCGGTTGTTTACATTCCTTATAACGAAACTCACAGGGTAAACTTAAATCAGTTGCTTTTGAAAGAATGCTATGCAGAAGCGAATGAATATCCCAATGAGTTCAATCCCGATGTTTGGCTGGAAAGCCCGTTGTAATACGTGGATCTGACTCCAACACATTCGCCCTCTCTAAGTCCAACAAGTTTACCAACGCCACAAATACCCGGCTTTGAATTATTGTTCACTATGATTGGCATAGCGGCGGCGATATATTTGATTAAACGAAAGGGCTGATACTATATAGGGTTTTAAGAGTCGCGGAATGGGCTATTCAGATCGGATTTCAACAAATATTTCGGTAATTCTCTTAGGTTGTTTGTCTGCCTCTAAATGATCCAGAAGATACTTTTCTTCAGGGATAACCGACCTAATGACTACCTACAATTCGCTCGGTGACCTGCAAGTCACCCCTACCATAAACCAAATCAGAATTACCTTAAGCCACTCCCTGCCACATGCCCTGCAACGCAATGAGCCACAAGCAAGCTCAAGCAGCCACAACACAAATATTCATTGTACAAAAATGTACGTTATAATGCACTCACTACGGCAACGGCGACAATAGCCAAAAAGGCGAATAGAAGTGGATAAATTGCCACAGACGTAGCTTTACCAATACGTGACACTTTTCTATTTTCACTTGCACTTAGCAATTCTTTCGCTATAAGAAGCGTGATCAACACAATCACACCAATAGCACCAAACATCGCGGCCTGACCCAAAGCTACAACCGTCGTTGTAGTAGTTGTTACTATACTCAACATTGTTTTTTTTCTCCCTCTTTATATACTATTCCTTTATCTGATTGTGACATCTGTTATATCCATGTTTTACAATGGTACATATAAAGTTTTCCGTGTATATATAAACTTTTCGGCTTTCGTAATAACAGGAAGATGACACGACCAAATGCGAAGAGACAAAAAAACTGTTAAGAACCGTGTAATTGGGTGGTTAAACCGAAACAAATCACCCCTTTTGAAAAACCCCCCTCTGTGGAGACCGACCAAACCGTCAAGAGATTATCCAACTCGTTCCACACACGAAAAAAGCTACCGGCAGCCGCCTTTGCGGAAGCAGCCGCGTGAAAAAACAATACGCAAAAGGAATTTTAATCTCGCCTTCATCTGTGCTACCTACCTGTTTCTGATTACCGGTGCAGAATTGCTAACGAGTTACGACCCACTATTGGGCGTTGTATCGCATATATTAATCCTGTGCGGGCTGCTTCTCTACGCCGCCATAGAATACGATAGAAATAAAATCTTCGCGCAATTCCTTACCGCGCTCGTTATCCCACCTATGATACGTATACTGAGCTTATCAATGCCGATTGTGCACTTCAGCCGTATTTTTTGGTTCATACTCATTTCTATACCTATCTTCATCGCCGTGTTCACCTGTATGTGGTTGCTAGGCATTCGCCCGAAAGATGCCGGACTTGTCATGCCACGTTGGAGGGACGTGCCAATTGAAGCGGGCGTTATATTCATGGCCGTGCCTTTCGGTATTATGGAATATCTAATTTTAAAGCCCAGCCCTCTTGGCTTGTATTTAGCAATACCTAATCTTATCGCTTTAGCACTAATCATATTTGCATGTACCGGTTTTTTAGAGGAACTATCTTTTCGTGGCTTGATGCAGTTTACCACACTGCAAATGCTAAGTAAATGGTGGGCCATTCTTTTTGTGTCAGTTATTTTCGGGGTGCT
This sequence comes from Candidatus Methanophagales archaeon, assembly GCA_028572065.1. Classification (GTDB taxonomy): domain Archaea; phylum Halobacteriota; class Syntropharchaeia; order Alkanophagales; family Methanospirareceae; genus QENJ01. The sequence goes on along the minus strand of JAPVWK010000072.1, from coordinate 7,446 downwards.
TCACGTGGGCAATCTCAGCTTTCTGGATTGTCTACTTGCTTTTTCCGTTGGCGTTATGTTTTCTGTTGTACGCTATCGAACCGATTCTATCTACGGGATCACCATTTCGCACGGCATTATCAACATTATACTATTTGTTGTTGCGCCTATGTACTTATAATCGCCGCCCACGTCGCATATCCTTCCTTCGCTGCATGTTCCTTATCTGCGGATAGAATATAATTGCGAATGGTACAAGCAATGCCAATATAATCACTATTATACCCGTGACAGGACCCGTGGCGAAGAGCATGGAAATAACTGTGGGATCCTTTTTTTGTGCCTCAAACATGTAGGGCAGGGTATCCAGCATGAACTGCTCGCATATATCCAAAACCGCATCATATGAGCCATCGAGCGGAGCAAGAGCGGATATACGGATCAGCGTGACAGTATTTGATACTGGTTTCTCTTTTACGTAGTAATAGAGGACTACCCGTCGCTCGGTTACCGTACCATCGGGCGATTCCTTCACGACCACGAGCTTCTTGGCGGATAACGTTCTGTTTGTGGATATACCCGTTTTATTCCAGGGTTTGGTGTACAATGGGTCTTCTACCCAGCTTACATCCTGTACTTGTATCTCCTCTTTACCCTCTTCTACTATTGTATAGCCCAAAGCGGGATAACATACGATCGGGGGATGGAAACTTGAGCGGTTATAGGATTGCATGACGAGGAAGAACACGGGCTGGTAAAAATCTGGGTTGGAATAAGCACGCATTAGTAGCACGTCCGCACCCAGCCTTTTGGCAAGCCCCTTTGTGTCGTAATCCGTCCCCCACCAGTTACCAATCTCCTTTGGGAATGCACGCATGTGCTCATTACTACCGAAATCTATCTTCGCTCGCACTAAAGTCTCATCCGAAGACGCATGCGAGAGTTCGGTGCCTATGGTCGTGAACGATTTGGCAAAGATCATGGACGGTGTTGAAAAGAGCAATATAATCACGAAGGTAAGCAAAAGAACTCCAATCACCTTATGGTATTCCTCAAAGAATCTTCTCATATTATTCCCTCGCTGTCACATTACATCCAATAACAATACTGATTAATATTAAACATATAAATGCGATGAAGAATAGCAGCGGGCTGAAGAAAGTATGGAAGAAACCGGTCGCTGTGTCTGCGCCGTACGTCTCTGCAATCAATAGTAGGGACACGATTCTGAGTATGTTTGCGAAAAGGGCTATCGGGACTGCGACAAGAAGGAGAGTAGCTCTTTTGTATAGCGGGCATTTTAAAATATAGATAAATATTGTGGCCAAAGCCAGTAACGAGATTAGCGAATTCATGCCGCTGCACGGTGCACCGACAACAAAAGAAGCGTTTTGTAGATGTATCTCCGCGCCTGTTCTCTCAATGGAAATCCCCAGCATCTCGATAATTGATGCGGCATAAAAAGCGGAGAGCGATTGCAGGTGGTATGCAACTTTGCTCAGCCACTCGACTGGTAAGGGGATAGCGAAGATGAGGTACACTATCGGAAACAAAATGGCACGCATCATGCGTTCACCATAGAAATACAGGAGCAACCCGCTTGCTGTGAACAAGAATGAGAGCGCGGTTAAAAACGGAAAGACTTTGATAATACCAATCGCGAAGAGGAATAGCCCGAAAGCGAATATGTAGATGCCGAAAGGCCCTGGTTGTTCTATCTCGCATTTGTTATTATAGCGCTGAATGTTTAGCCATGCGATGACGCAGGATATAATCACTATCAAGAATCCGTGTGTGTAGTAAGGGTCAGTTAGCCAGAGATTCACCAGCCATACACAAGTAGGCAAGTATAATAGGGCTAATAGGACTACGATGAAAATCGTGATTTTTTTCATTTTATACAAAGTATAAGTTCTTTGCTAAAGCTAAAAAAAATCTTGTTCTGAGAACGGTTATCATTATTGTCTCTCTGTTCGCTTTCGCAATGTGTAACCCACAAGCGCGAGTAAGCCGATACTCAGCAGAACAATCGCTGGTAGTTCAGGGATTGGCTGCATCGGATAGTCTTCGCTTGGATCAAGTCCGCAAGTGCAACTATCTTCCGAGGGATAGTCAACCTTACCATCACCGTTGTCATCTGTGCCGTTACAGCAGTCAGGGCAATAATTCAGGCATAGTTCGCGAGGCGTTTCGGTACCAAAACATATCGCATCCTCGTTCGGTTTCCAGTATTTACCTGCATCTATACATTCCTTACAGGTTACATTTTGGGCATATGTATCGGAGCAGTCGGAATAATTGCAGCAAGTGCCATGGCACATTAGCGATTGAAGTGCGGCACAAGCGTCTAATATCCCCCAGCCGTATTCTTCGTCCCAACCAGGAGTACCTTTGTCCTCTGCCGTGCTCTCTAATATCTCTCTTACATTATCGGGTCCTGTCACACCATTAGCGATCAAGAGTGCTGCTACACCAGATACGTGCGGCGTAGCCATAGAAGTGCCTTGTGCCAAATAATAATCGAAATTGCATGGATCACCTGGCAGGAAAGTTTGCTGGAGAACACCATCGGGCTGCCCATCGCCGTTTTGATCCAAGCTTTGATCACCTCCTGGCGCCATCAAATCCAGATAAGCTCCGGTATTGGAATAATCGGCTCGAGTTTCGTTATAGATTGTAGCACCAACCGCAATGACGTAGTCATCATAAGCGGCAGGATACTGCGGGAGATTCCCAGATTCGTAATTATTACCTGCACATGCGATTACGGTAACATTGTTATTGTAAGCATAAGCAACCGCGTCTTTAAGAGTAGTAGAAGTATCAGGTCCTGCCAGACTCATACTGATAACATCTGTGTCATTATCTGTGGCATAATAGATTCCCTCTGCTACAACAAAATGAGTTCCACTGCCTGTTTCGTTGAGCACCTTCACGGGCATTATTTTGCAGCCGAATGCCACACCCGCAACGCATGTGCCATTATTTGTTGTTTGTGCTACAGTGCCGGTGACATGTGTGCCGTGGTAATGGTCATCATTGGGATGTGCATCCATATTGATAAAATCATAACCCTGCACAAAAGTGGTACCCTTCAAATCCGGCGCTTCACAGTATCCATTATAGTTTTCATATGCCACTCCCGTATCTAAGACTGCCACCACAACATCTGTTCCCGTGGACATATTCCAAGCACACTCCATGTTTATCCCACCATATTCATCATTGTCGAAATGCCATTGATATTGATACCCTGGATCATTGGGAACCATATGCGCATGGACCACGTAGTTCGGTTCTGCATACTCGACGTTAGATAGCTTATCATACGTGTTAACCATATCTTCAACCGTTTCACCCGGCGGAATCTTCAGTTTCTGGGTCCCCGAGGGTAAAGTAGAGACTACGAAAGTTCCTTGTCTGTAATTAGTCATACTTCCCGCAACTAAATTAACATACGGTTTGAATTTAACAAGGATTTCACCGGGTGCATACTCGGTAGCAACGGGGGTATGAGGTAGTTCTTTTCCCACCAAGACCTCGGGGTAACTTGCAGCTCCTGTTCCACTAGTAGCGACAAAAAAAACTACGCAAATCGCTGCTGCCAGCACTTCCGTTTTTACGTTTTTACTTTCCATTTTTTGACTTACCGAGATGTTTCTGCTATTAACCTTCTTTATCATTGCCGAGATTCAACTGCAGTAGACAAAACGTATCACCAGGTCTAGTAGGAACACGGACAATGTAGTTCGGTTCTGCATATTCCACATCCGGTAAACCATTATAGCGATTGACCATCGTATCAACTGAATCATATGTGGGTATCTTTAGCACCCTTGCCCTTGATGGTAGAGTTGACTTCACGGTAGTTCCATACCTGAAATTAGTTAATAATATCTGGAGCTCGTTAACATCCCTATCGAACTTCACAATGATTTCACCGGGTACTTTTCCTGCCGCACGAGTGGCATGATTAAGTTCCTTATTCGCATAGATTTTTAAATGATCACCTTGTGCACTTGCAACACTCATCCCACAGCACACAGTCGCTAAAAAGACCATACAAATCAGCAATGCAACCGCTTTTGTTAATCTCTTTTTGCCCTTCATTCCCATCCTCATTTCTTTATAGATGCCTCCCAATTTTCTACCGTGTAATGTGTTAATAACACATGGTTTCACTATATATAAAGTTATCGGTGAAACTTTCTTCTTTCATATCATTCCAAATATAATAGAAAATATCTTATAACAAGAGCAGCATGAATAACCGAATATATATACTGTATCACGGGTCGTTTGGCGAACTGGTAATGGGACATCTGGCAACAGGCGGCTTTGCCGACCGGATTGTTGGCTTATACGACTTGAAAGTCGCGTCTGTATCGCTTGACGATCCGGAGAATGACCTGCCCGAAGACATCCCGCTACCTGCGTGTGACCTGCTGCTGGTGCTTGGGATACTGCCCAAGGCGGGAGATCTTGTACCGATTATAGTGGAAAAGACAGGTGCAAATGCTGTTATATGGCCCATTGAAGACCCGAACCTGATACCCGAAGGTAAATATTCAATAGAAACTGAACTCAAAGAGAAGGGCATATCTGTGGAATTCCCGGAACCGCTTTGTGTATTGGAGCGAAGCGATAATGAAGTGATAAATTCTTTTGCTGATGCTTTTGGTAAGCCCAAATTCGGACTGCGAGTAAACGCGAAGATTAAGGTGATCGAAACCGTAAAGGTAATCCGCGATACTCCTTGCGGCTCCGCGTCAAAGATAGGGGCTAAGCTCGTGGGGATGTCTTATGAAGATATGGGCGCATTCGAGGAGCAGGTAAAGCAAATGCACGATAACGAGTGTGTTGCTTACATGGGTCCGGATAGACCGATAATGCAGCAAGCGGGTGAATTACTCGGCGAGGCAATAAAGGATGCGCTGCCGTAACGTTTAAAATACTCGCGATTTTGCGGTACTCACAAATAATTCTGAAAGTATAACTCGCCCACGAACTTCTCCATGAATCCGTCCTCTTCTTCGAGTTTCACGTGCTCGATTCGCATAGCCGCTGCTTCTGCATCTGCCCTCTTAGTCCTTGAAATCAACGCCTGCCTCGCACCTTCTATCGCGGCATTGCCCACTTTCTTTATCTTATCCCGCGCAATATCAGGGAGAAGGCCTATACGTATTGCATTCTCCGTGTTTGTAAAGTTAACGAACCCGCCAGCGAGATATAAACGGTCTATATCGCCTATCGCAATCCCGTATCTTTCTATCAACACCCGAATGCCAACAGAAACAGCTGTTTTTGCCAGATTTAGCTGGTCTATATCCCTTTCCGATAGGCTAATGTCCTTTGCTATCCTGAATTCTTTCTCAGCACCGCGGAATTTGCCTCTACCGTCTATCAACCCGTTATCCAGAAGTTCCGCCAGCGTGTCTATCAATCCCGACCCGCAGACTCCGACTGGCTGCTCGGCGACACCCTCGCCAATAGTTTTGTACGCTACCGCGCCGTTCTCTATCTTCACTTCTTTTATCGCACCGTGTACGCCACCAATTCCGCATGTTATACTGGCACCTTCAAACGCGGGACCCGCAGCACATGACGTTGCAATCATCCTGTCTTTATTTCCCAGTACGATTTCCGTATTGGTCCCAACGTCTATTGCCATGCCTATCTCATCGTGTTTGTACATCTCAGTCGCGAGCACCACCGCCAACGCATCAGCACCGACAAAACCGCCGATTAGTGGAAGCCCGTAAACCCACGCTCGGGGATTCGCCATAAGCCTGAGCTCTTTCGCGGTTTTACTCACCGACTTTGTGCTCTCCGGTTCATAAGGGCTTTTACCCAGCGACTCGACGGAATAGCCAAAGAACAGGTCCCTCATCACAGGATTTCCGACTACTACAATGTCATATACATTTTGGTGTTCTGTCAGACCTCTAATCATCTCGCTCACGACATTGCGTATTTCTATTTTGAGCGTATCCTTTTCTCTTCGCGCAAATTCTATCCGCGAGATTACGTTATTACCGTATTTTGTCTGTGGATTTTCTCTTGAACTCGTAGAAAGCACAGCCCCGGTTTCAAGGTCTATTAGATACATGGCAAGCGTGGTTGTCCCTATGTCAAGAGCGATTCCGTATAGTGCACCTGTGTACTCGCCCCCATCTATTGACACTCGTTCATCAGTCCGGCGTACAAGAGGTTCAAGCGGTATTTCCTTATATTCTCCGAACTCTAAAACGTAGTAAGTTCTTCTTGGCACTCGCACGTAAATGTGCTTGTCGGTTTTTGATATTCTTGCCTGGCACGCGAGTCTATGGCTATCATCCTGAATAAATTTGTTTTCTGTCTCTGTCTTATCCCGCAGCGCCCCTGGTGCGCACTCAACCTCAATCAGACACTGACCACATTTGCCCTCTCCGCCACAAGATGCGTTTATCTCTATCCCAAGCTCCTGTAAATAAGAAAGTATAAACCGCCCTTTAACGAGTTTTGCTTCTTTTCCACACTCAGGAAATATGATGTTCATAAAACTTTACCAGTAGTACAAAGGGAAAACGGTATTTTAAATCTTTGTTTACCTTATTAATCCTATGGACACAGTGGACGCGCTGCTTGACGTAAAAAAGAAGAGGATAGAATCTTTTTGCGACGAAATGCTGAACAGTGGAACGGATGTATATGGCGTTATTGACGAGCTGACCAGTGGACTAAGGGCAATCGGAGATGGTTACAAGGAAATATACTTTGACGCGGAACTCATGGTCGCTGGTTGGAACGCGAAAAAAGCGTTAGACATTCTTAAGCCGCTGCTACAAGACGCGGAAAAAGATAGTATAGGTAAAATCGTTATCGGCACGGTCAAAGGAGACGTTCACGACATCGGAAAAGATATAGTCAATATAATGCTGTCTTCAGAAGGTTTTGAAGTAATTGACCTCGGCACGGACGTCAGCAAGGAGCAATTTGCGGATGCCGTGCGTGAAGCCGAAGCCGACATCCTTGCAATGTCTGCGTTACTTACGACAACACGGGCATATATGGCCGAGGTAATAAAGTATTTTGAAGAAGAAGGCTACACGGTAAAGATACTGGTCGGCGGAGGCGCAGTCACTTCGGAATATGCCACGGAAATCGGTGCAAACAGCTACGGTATGGATGCCATTGACGCGGTAAAGAAGGCAAAGGAGCTTGTGTAACTGTTATGTACAAAAATCCGTATACCGGTAAATTCATCGCGTTTGAAGGGCTTGATGGTGCGGGTTCTACAACGCAAGCGGGTAAATTGACTGTTTACTTAAAGGAGCGGCTTAAAAAAGTGCATCTTACTAAAGAGCCTACGAATAATCTTATCGGTGGTCTGATTCGTGGGCAGTTGACAAAAGAATGGCGAACCGGTCCGGAATGCCTTCAGCTATTGTTTACGGCTGATCGAGCACATCACTTAGAGAAAGAAGT
>JAPVWK010000071.1 GCA_028572065.1 Candidatus Methanophagales archaeon | reverse complement strand
CCGCGGTGATAAAAACACTCGGATTTTTAGACAGTACCGATCCCACCAATCTAACCGTGCCGGTGTTGCCGGGTTGGAGCAACGCCGATTTTATTCACAAATTTCGTAACATCTGATTCGTGAGGTACTCCATTATTAAATCCCAATGCCATAGCCCAGCCTTTGTGCCGTTCAAGGAATTCTAAGCCATTTTCTCGCGTTTTGAAGCGACATAAACGCACAAATAGCAAAAAATTAATCATGGCGGAAGCAGGATATTTGTAGCCATCGTATGCCCGCAATCCTTCGATTTTCACAAGAAACTTTCGAGACATCTGGAAAAAGCTTATACAGCTCTTTGGACTGTCAATGCCCAGTTTCACCGCCAAAAAAACAGCAAGTTCTAAGAAGAAGCGCAATCCGCCGAACTTGTGCGTGTCATAGTGAAAATCGCTTAAATCTTCCTCTGAAAAGAAGAAGAATTCTGTGATTGTATCTTTCATGTTTTCCCCCATCTAAATCTAATTAAATTAGCAAAATGGTATATATAAACAATATGAGGGGAATATATTCTTGGAAAGGTGATTATTTATCAAAAAGAAACCAAGTGAAACTTTAAAGTCATATACGTTGTCTTCGAAGTTAAAAGATGCTGCTTCATCATACCAATACATTGTATTAATCCCAGTCCAGGTATTTGGGTCCCTCAACGCAAAATCTTCGTAGGAATCGTCATAACCTCGTATAACAACGGCATGACAGTTACCATGATTACTCTCCTCTGTTATGTCAAGGGGCCATTCCAAGTCTATTATCTGCTTTACATGGTTTATATTACTCGTTAAAGAACCTTGGTAATCGTCTTTCCAGCATGGAACACCAACTTCGTCGAAGTACGCTTCTGTTTCTGCAAGATTCATCGGATCATAACCAGTCCACACCCAGATGTCCCAGATGTCAGGAGAATTGCCAGTCCAGTACTCTTCAAGCATTGCCGCACAGGTTTGACCACATGCTCTGCTGGCAGCATAGTAACCATGCCCATCCCAAAACAATTCCCACTGACTTCGCTGTGGCACATCGAGATATTTAGAGCCTCTTGTTTGCATTGTTTGATCAGGGTCATTGATTACCTCTTCAACCAGACCAACACTGCTTCCAGGAAGCCCAATCTCATACTTTGTCCCATCAATAACTGCGGTTCCAACTAAACCCCCTGTGCCGTCTTCGAAGAATTCACCTTTCAGGTCAAACTGATTGTTCTTGTCTTTTAGTTCAACGGCACAAGCATACATTCTTGTAGCACCTTCATATCGTGTCTGTGATTTACCATGGAGGTCCCTGTAAATCGGCTTGGCACCTTCCGGAACATTCTAGCCAACGAAAATTTTCTCTGCTTTCCCTTCAAAATCGACTGCATGTGGCTTACCATCAATTACAATTGTACCTGAAAGCAAAAGGTGGTTCTTTCCATCAATTGTGCCTATTAAATGCGCTTGTGCTGTTTTATTTTTTGAAGGCCCGATTAATATACCGTCCAATTTATCTAAGCACAAGGTAATCTGCTTGTTAGTGGTTGATGCTATTTTGTCCTGATCCTGAGCTATTGCCAGCCCTACACTGCACATCAGTAACGCTACTATGCCTATTGCCAATATCTTTCTCATTTTTTTTGATTTCACCCCTAATTTTTCAGGCATTTATATAGCGCCGCTTATCGGCGCTCACTTAATGATAGCATCGTTCAAACTTATGATAAAACTATCTTTTCGTTCGGTTTTTTCCGAACAAAGCCGTGAACCCACACGGTAGCCCTCTGATGCCGCATCTCTTCATACGCGTCAAATCTTCATAGGAACCACCCCGCCCTTTAAAGGATAGGTTATGAGCCCCGTTTTGTTGCCATCCTTTATTCGCCTCTTTGTGCGATGGATGTCCTGACCCAACGGTTCAACCGCCAGCCTTCACCACTGCCTGTTACCTACCCGACGGGATGCAAGGTTCAGTTCTGAGGTGGCAGCTAACCTTTCTTCAAGTTGGATTTGCGCCAACGGGATTTTATGAATTTTGCTCGGCACACTCATTATCTTCGCTCTAACTATATATTCAAATCACATTCAATATCAAATTCAGGGCCACACCAACCGCGACTGTAACAACAATCATCAATCCTGTTGCCTTTAGCATAGCCATAACGCCCAGCTCGCGGATCAAAACGACAAAAGTAGCAACGCACGGGAAATAAGTACACAAAATCACACATGAGATAGTCAATTGTTGCGGCGTCATACCCAGCGGCAATAAAATGCCTATTGCTATATCCTTCCTGAGGAAACCCATAATCAACGCAACAATAGCACCTTCTGGTAAACCAAACAATGTGGTGAGAATCGGCGCGAATACCGCGGAAAGAACGTCTATTAGTCCTGATATATACAGCAAATTCACTACAAGAACGCCTAATAACACGAATGGAACCGCTTCTGCTAAAAAACCGTACACTTTGGTCCAGGTCTTCTTTAGTAAAGTGCGGCAGTCCGGTTTTCGGTAAGGTGGGACTTCCAATAATAATTCGGGGCTCTCTCCCTTGACTAATTTCTTTAGCAGCAGCCCTATAAGAACATATACCACAAACAGAGTTACATATACGATTAATACCCATTTCAGTCCCTCTCTACCCAGAATTCCAAATATCATTGCCGACTGCGCCATACACGGAACTGCAATTGCCATAAGCGTGGCAGCAATGAACTGCTGCTTCTTTGTCTCCATCACACGAGTGGCTAATGCGCCCGGCACGTTGCAGCCAAAGCCCAATATCGTGGGCACGATCGCCGAGCCGTGCAGGCCCAATTTGTGCAATCCCGTATCCACGAGAACCGCGAGTCTGGGTAAATAGCCCGTGTCTTCAAGCAGACTGAGCATGAAATAAAACGTGATTACAAATGGTAGGACCATGGCGAACGGTACGTATAAACCTGTAGTTAGCAGCCCGAAAGATTGCGTGAAGTCCAGAGATTCGCCCGTGGACTGCCCTATCAAAATATCATGTAACAGTCCCTCAGGCGCGAACGAATTTACCACGTCTATAATCCACGGTCCATAGTAATTATAGAACAAAGGGTCCATCAGATGTTCAATTATCCAGTTTCCTATCCCGATTATGGATATAAACATCAGCAGTATCACGATTATCGCAATGGGGATGCCCGTAATTGGCTTCACCGTAATATCTGCTATACGTTCCCGGATTGTGTGATGGCGATGATGCACCACTTGAACTTTACCAATGATTTCGCCCACTTTCGCCCAGCGCTCGTCTTCGGACATTGGCTCAATCGTTTTGGATACTCGTGCAACACACAATTCAGATGCGAGTTCTTTTATCCCTTCACCCGAGATCGCACAGGTTGGGACAATAGTCACACCAAGCAGCTTTTCCAATTTAGCCACGTCTATATCAACGCCAATGTGTTTTGACTCGTCCCATAAGTTCAAAGCCACGATAGTGGGTTTTTTACTACCCAGGATTTCCAGTGTTAGGTAAAGATTCCGCTCTAAATGTGTGGCGTCTGCAACATTTATTACGACATCCGCTTCTTGAAGCATGGACTGAGCCACTTCTTCTGCTTTTGACGTGGGTTCTAAGGAATAAGTACCGGGGACGTCAATCAACTCGAACTTCTCGCCTCGAATGCACGTATTGCCCTTTGTAAAATCCACTGTCGTACCAGGATAATTCGATGAGATCACGTTTACACCGGTAAGACGCGAAAAAACAACACTTTTGCCCACGTTTGGACAGCCCATAAGGGATATTCGCTTCATATCTTCTGGATTAATATACGTCTCGCCATTCCCCTTCCAATCGCTATCTGCGTACCTTCTACGTTTAAAACTACCGGACCCCTTGCAGGCTGTGTCGCTACTATCTCCACGATTTTACCTTCCATCAGCCCCATCGTCCTGAAGTGGCGCTGCCGCCCTGCTCCATGCCCCAAAGCAACGATCTTTGCTCGTTCGCCCGGGAACAGAGTAGTAAGGGGAACCACTTCTCTATCCTGATTCATATCGCTCATCGGATCCTCTACAAGTATAGTATATTCTCTCTTTCCGTAATGTATTATTTTGCGTTTTTCTTGTACTGTAACTGTAATTGCGCCCAAAAGTCAGAGGGTATACCAGTATTTAGATTTGGGGCGTGCACCAAAAATAGTAAAGATATATAAAAAGAAGTACAATTTAGAATTTACGGAAAATGTCGAAAGAAATAACCTTAGCGGATATAATGGATATGTTAGATGAGTACGAAGCGGTAGAGCTGGAGGATGTTTCGATAGAGGGCGAAATAGAGCTAGAAATATCGTCAGGTGGGGCGGTTCCTACATCGCTAATCCAGATACTACAGTCTATGCTAAGTGCGGTGGATAAACAGATCGAAGCAACTCGTTCGACAAGAAGCTCGTTGATCCATGTACTGCAGCCAAAACTAAGTATGGGTGAGAAGAAGGTAGCGGGTTTAGCGCCTGCAAATTCAGATTTGGGCATGCACCAAAAATAGTAAGCATATATAAAAGGAAGTACAATTTAGGATTTACGGAAGATGCCGAAAGAAATAACCTTAGCGGATATAGTAGGTATATTAGAAGAGTACGAAGTGATAGAGCTGGAGGATGTCTCGATAGAGGGCGAAATAGAGCTAGAACTATCGTCAGGCGGGGCGGTTCCTACATCGCTAATCCAGTTACTGCAGTCCATGCTAGGCGTGGTGGATAAACAGCTCGAAACAACTCTTTCGACCAGAAGTTCGTTGATCCAGATACTGCAGCCTGCACAGATGCCTCAACTAAGTGCGGGCGAGACGAAAGTACAGTCTTTAGTGCCAGCGAAGTTTGAAGTAGCGAAAGCCGAATGGAACGGGCGGATAGAAGAAGTAACACTCGGTGCTACGTCTTCGGATGGTGGCACGAGGGGGAATGTTGTAACGATCGGGGGAGAGAAATCATTACCATTTTATAATTTTGACAATCAAATGCCGCATCCACCGGTGATTTCCGTGGATTGTTTTGACATGCCTATTCCACTTGCGAAAGCGGTGCGCGGGTATTACGATGATGTGATGGAAGACCCAGGTGAATGGGCGAAGAAGAACGTACAGGAATTCGGTGCGGATATGGTCACGATTCACCTGATAAGCACGGATCCTATGATAAATGATACGCCTGCGAAAGAAGCGGCAAAGACGGTAGAGGAAGTGCTGCAAGCGGTTGATGTGCCTATAGTCATCGGCGGTTCCGGTAATCCGGACAAAGACCCGGTGGTGCTGGAAGCGGCGGCTGAAGCAGCAGAAGGTGAGAGATGTTTAATTGCGTCTGCAAACTTGAACATGGACTATGAGCGGATAGCGAAAGCCGCGCAGGACCATGGGCATGTCATCCTTTCGTGGACTCAACTGGACATAAATGCGCAAAAGACGTTGAACCGGTATTTATTTAAATTGGGTGTGCCGCGTGAAGACATCGTGATAGACCCGACAACGGCTGCGCTTGGCTATGGCCTGGATTACGCATACACGAATATCGAACGGATGCGAATAGCGGCGTTGAAGGGTGATTCTGACCTGGCATTCCCGATTTCGTGTGGTATAACAAATGCGTGGGGTGCGCGAGAAGCATGGATGAAGGATTCACCCATCAAGGAAGACTCCGATTGGGGTCCTGCTGCGTATAGAGGTCCTTTGTTTGAGATCGTTACGGGGCTGACGTTAGGAATAGCCGGTGGTGATTTGTTCATGATGATGCACCCGAAAGCGGCTAAAACTGTTAAGCGAGTTACGCAGATGCTGTTCGGCGCGAAAACGGATGATGATGAAGCGATAGGGCTGGCAGATTGGGTGAAATGGAGGCCTGAGAAATGAGAATAGGTAGTCCGATGGAAATCTGGGAATATCTACCCGGTACGAATTGCGGTGATTGCGGTGAGAAGACTTGTCTGGCTTACGCATCGCTATTGAAAGATCGTAAGAAGAGTTTAGAAGATTGTAAACCTCTTTTTGAGCCTAAGTACGCAGATAAAGCCAGCAAATTAATGGATTTGTTAGCGCCCGAAGTGCGAGAAGTGAAGATCGGAGTAGGTGCGCGGACAATGACAATAGGTGGTGAGGACGTCCTGTACAGGCATGAGCTGACGTTCTTCAATAGAACCGCGCTTACTTATGACGTTTGGGATACAATGGACGAAGCGGAATTGCGTGTTCGAGTAAAAGAGATAACCGACTGGCGCAAGTTTTACGTGGGTGAATTTTTAACGTTAGATGCGATTGCTATTCGTTCGGTATCAGATGATGCGAACACATTTGCGGCCTGCGTGAAGTGCGTTGCCGAAGAGACCGACCTGCCGCTAGTGCTTTGTTCGTTCAATGCGGAAGTGCAGGAAGAAGGTTTGAAGACTGTTTCAGATAGGAATCCCTTGATATACGCTGCGGACAAGGACAACTGGTCAGAGATGCTAAGCCTTGCAAAGCGCTACAAAGTCCCGGTTGCGTTGTTCTCGCCCGACCTCGATATGCTGAACAGCCTTGCAGTAACATTTTCCTCAGCCGGTATAAATGACCTCGTGCTGGATCCTGGGACGTACCCCACGGGAAACGGGCTCAGTGATAGTTTCTCCAGATTCGTACAGCTAAGACGTGCGGGTATAGGGGAGCAGGATAAACAAATTGCATATCCACTGATCGCCGTGCCTATGACCGCCTGGCAGGTGCTTGAAGATGCACTGGAAGCTTCTTACTGGGAAGCGGTTATCGCAGATACGTTCATCCTAAGATATGCGGATATGATGATTCTGCACTCGATCGAGCCGCATTCGTTGATACCTGAGCGTACTCTTGTCGCGAATATATACACCGACCCACGGCGTCCTGTAAGTGTGGATGCCGGGTTGAGAGAGGTAGGTAACCCAACGGTGGAATCGCCTCTTTTCCTTACCACTAACTTCGCTTTGACTTACTACACCGTAGAAAGTGACATCGCTTCAAACAAGATTGATTCGTATTTGATGGTGGTAGACACAGATGGTCTGGGCGTGGAAGCGGCAGTTGCAGGCGGACAGCTCAATGCAAACGTGATAAAAGAGACTATTGAATCGCATGAAATAGGCAAGAAAGTAAAAAACGAGACAATCGTGTTACCCGGTCTTGCCGCGCGTATTTCCGGTGAGACGGAAGATGCAACGGGCTGGACCGTACTTGTGGGACCACGAGACAGCGGTAGGATTCCTGGTTGGATGGAGACTAGTTGGCCCCCGGAAAACGTTTCTTGACAAGAACAAAGAATGAAAAGAGGTAAAATAATACGTGAAAATTGGTACTATGTTTTCCTACTTATTTTCTTCGTATTCGTTGTGATGGGGGTTTCTTCCATATATTCATACAGAAAAGCAAATTTCTCATTTTAACGAATGGGCTATAGGAACGAAAGATGATTCCATTAAAACGCTTGTTGCTATAACTGGGGAATACAAAACAGAAGGAGAAGGATTTGTCGTAGGTGAAAGGATAACTATATGCGCGGCGATATTCGTTAATGAGTATGATTTTAAAGAATTAAAAAATTGGTATGAGAGTACGGGGTCTCCTAGATTGATGTTTATAGAAAATTCCGAAAATCCTGAAGAATCGGGAAACGATATATGTGAAAATTTTGAACATCGAAATTTTGATGATTGCTATGTAAACAAAGGAACATTAGATATTGTTAAATTTAGAGATCAAAGTCAAACCATTATGGTTAAAGGGGATGTAATATTCACAAAAGAGGGGAAACTCTCTTTCACAACCGCTAATGAAAATAATGATCCAATAGGTTTTTTATTGAATAAGTATGGGATAAAAGAGACCGGTGTGTATGTTGCACCAAGATACGTGAAGTATCAGATAGAGGCAAATAAAAGAATGG
This sequence comes from Candidatus Methanophagales archaeon, assembly GCA_028572065.1. Taxonomy (GTDB): domain Archaea; phylum Halobacteriota; class Syntropharchaeia; order Alkanophagales; family Methanospirareceae; genus QENJ01. The sequence continues at coordinate 2,663 of JAPVWK010000071.1, read as the reverse complement.
AATCCCTCTCTTGCATTACTGTAGCAATTGCATTTTTAGCGTTATTCCTTACATTCTATAGAAACCGTCCAACAATTTAAAACAGGACAAAAAAGAAAGGAGGATTGTGATCTAAATCAAAAAAGAAGTATTTTTTGTCAAAAGCAATTGTGGGACTGTCACTGCTGATGGGAAAAGTAGGGGTATATTTAGTTACACTTATACCTGAGGTAAATGTTGTTTCTTTGATCAAACTTTCTTTTGAAAGAAAGTTTGATGGGGCAGCCCAGATTCGGACTGGGGTCCATGGCTCCCAAAGCCACGAGGATAACCTGGCTACCCTACTGCCCCTTTCTTTTTTGCATATGCTATTTTTGCATATACTCTTATTAGTAGGAGATGGCGTTTCTTTACATAAATACTAGGTTTTTTCTTCTACAAGAATGTGGTTTTAAATCTCGCGAATATCTTTCTTTGTATTCATGAAGGTACCAACAAAGAAATTCGGGGAAGGAGATGCAAGGCTAAAAGTATTTACTTCCTGGAGTGGCGGCAAGGAAAGTTGTCTTGCCTGTTATAAAGCGAAGTCGGCCGGATTTGACGTCTCTTATCTACTGAATGTTATATCCGAAGACGGCACGCGATCACGAGCTCACGGATTACGTTCTGACTTGTTAGTCTTACAAGCGGAAGCTATCGGAATACCGATAATCCAGGTTAAAAGCACGTGGAATAGCTACGAGACTAAATTCAAAGAAGCTGCGAGGGACTTGAAGCACAAAGGTCTAAAAGGTGGTGTATTTGGCGATATTGACCTGCAGGAACATAAGGACTGGGTGGATAAAGTTTGTTCGGAAGTAGGGGTAGAGTCTATCGAACCGCTATGGCGGTATGATCCAAAAGCGGTATTAACCGAATTTGTGAACTCGGGATTCAACGCGATAGTAATAAACGTAAAAGCGGATTTGTTCGGTGAAGACTGGTTGGGTCGAGAGCTAAACGCGCAATTTATCGCGGATTTGCCAGACACAATTCATCCCTGCGGCGAACACGGTGAATATCACACTTTTGTGCTGGATGGTCCTTTGTTCCAGCAAAGAGTAGAGATACTGTCGTCAAACACGGAATTAAAAGACGGTAATTGGCTGCTTGATATTTCTGAGTATACCTTAAGCGCTAAGTAGCAAAAACGCATCCAGAAGTTATAGCATCATATACGCTACCACGTCTTCAATTGTGGATACCTCTTCTACTTCCATTTTGCCTTTCATATGTTCTCCGAGGTCTATCTCCTTTTGTACGTAATATGACCTTACAAACGTGAACCCGAATATATCATATTCCTTCGTCTTCTGCTCGTAATAAGTCAGTTTCTTGTACCCTTTTGGCACTAAAAAGAGATTCATACCGTTCTTCTCCGCCGCTTCTGCCTTCTCAAGTACCGCTCCTACCTGCCCTATATATCCGCCTTTTTCGATAGTCCCTGTAATAACCCCATCCGGTTTCAGTGTCTTTCCTTCCATCGCAGCTATGGCAGCAGCGGCTATCGCGGCACCGGCTGATGGTCCGCCAATCAAAGTGCCGTTTATGTCAAAATAAATGGAGATGTCTTTAGTCGTGACGTCCCGATTTGTGTAGTCCTCAGCAACTTTTACCGCTTCTCTCACCGAATATTGCGTTGTGAGGTCGGTAAAGGGGTTCGTATTGATCAGGACATTTCCCGTGCCGTTTTTTATCTCTACATGCACCGTGCCTAACACACCGAATTGGTTATCGGTCCTAACCGCAACGATATTAGCGCAACTGACGCCTTCTGACACGTTTATAAAAGTCTGCTTTGCGTCTATCGCCGCACGTCCTGCACTACGGACACTGGTAAGTTGCTCTATGATGTCCTCTTGCGTATCTATTACTCGCTGCTGTTGTTGATAAATATGAAGAGAGGAGAATACAGATAGAATTAAGAGGATGGCAAGCACGACGATTATCACATTTTTGCGGGCCATGTTCGTCACGTATCTATATATTATATTGATGCCCGTCCATAATATAATTGAGCATCATAATCGTCAATCGTCAGTTCTAGGTACGGCTTATCTGGTAGGATATTGATGCAGCGAGCGAAATCTAGTTGAAGAAGTTTTTGTCTACTGTCATCGCAATGGGACTACTTGGATATTTTATAGAACATAACCTTCGCTTTCTTTGTCGCTACTCCTTCTATGCTCACAAAGCAACTTGTTTTAGTTACTGTGAAAGGACTCCACCAAAAACTTTACGTACTCTCAGCTTCTTAAGCAGAACAAAGGCAAAACTGGATGATAAAAAAATGGGAAAAAATGAAACCGTATTGGGGGTAAGATAATAGTATCCGCAGCGTTGGCTGCTTCGCTTTTTACAGCTATTACTGCGGTTGTTTCGGCTGCTACGACGATTTACGTGCCGGAAGGCGGGAATCAGACGATCCAGCAGGCGGTGAATAACGCCTCGGCTGGCGACACCATCATCGTCCGCGATGCCTACACCGGAACGAAAGAGAATATTAGGTGGTGTCCTATAAACCGTGACCTTTATATACCCCGAACCACATAATAGATTCTATGACCGGGGCAAAACCAAATGACCAGATATGTTTGAATCCAGACTGTCCGGACTACCGGAAGAAGAACACAGGACAAATCATT
>JAPVWK010000070.1 GCA_028572065.1 Candidatus Methanophagales archaeon | reverse complement strand
ATCCCGTAAAGTAACACACGGAACGTTTAAAATGCACGTCTCTTCCTGCACACCACCGGAATCCGTCAGGACCAGTTTAGCTTTCGATTCTAATTGCAGAAACGAGAGATAATCCACCGGGTCAATAAACAAAATGCCTGTAGAGTTCAATCCGAACCGATCCATCATCTTTCGTGACCTTGGATGAATCGGATAAATAACCGGCAACCCAAACGCACCTGCCACCCGCTCCAAACCTGATATGATACTCTCAAATCTTGCCTTAAAATCCACATTCTCCTGTCTGTGTGCGGTCGCCAGGAAATATTCGCCCGATACAAGCCCAAGCTCGTGCAACGGGGTTGTTCGACCTTCACAGATACTTAAATTCTGGTACACGGCATCCACAACCGTGTTTCCGGTAACAACGATTCTTGTGGTTGGAATACCTTCACCAAGCAATATCTGCTTCGATTTCTCGGTGGGTGCGAACAGATAATCGCTACAATGGTCTGCCAAAACTCGGTTTATTTCTTCCGGCATTGTCCTATCATAACTTCTCAATCCCGCTTCTACATGCCCTACTTTTATGTGCAATTTCGTAGCGGCTAAAGCACCTGCAAGAACGGTATTCGTATCGCCTTCCACTAAAACCACATCCGGCTTTTCCTGTATCAGCACGTTCTCTATTTCACGTAATATCGTTCCTGTTTGTGCGCCATGCGAACCCGAACCCACATCAAGATTGTATTTCGCGTCTGGTAATTCCAACTGCTCGAAGAAGACCTTATCTAAATTGTAGGTGTAGTGCTGTCCGGTATGCAGAATGAAATAATCTACATCCCTTTTCGTGCATTCCCGTATTACCGGACTCATCTTTATTATTTCCGGGCGGGTACCTAAAACAATAGCTATCTTATGGCTCATTTTTAGTTATGCCTCTCCCAAAATACATTCATCATCCGTGAATGCCATAAATTCGGCTTTTGTATAAACCATCGTCTTAGCCTTTGAATATCCTATCATCGCAATCACTTCCTGTGGCTCAACTGATTGATTTAAGACCGCTTCAGGGCACAGCACGATTTTATCTGCTTCGTTCTTTACCGGGATAACAACTGATTTTTTTTTCATTATATTCCAAATCCTATGGCTAAAGCCTTAACCATTCCTCTCTTGAAATACCTATTTCATTGATTATTTCACGAATTAAACCCACGCTTACATCCTTTCCCTTGTGCATAGGGATTGGGATAATCTTTTTTGTCTCATGATGAACCATCCTCAAATGTTTCCCTCCGGGTATTGGCCCTACAAAACCGAGTTTTTTTAGCTTTCGAATTAGTTCTTCAACTTTGAGGGGTTTCAGTTTCAATTTCCTTTTCCTCTATATCTACGCCTTCAAAACGTGGGATTTCAAAACCAAGCTGAAGTGCAATAAGGACATTCCCTTCGATAACATCTCTTAAGTTCCCCCTTGCATCCTCAAAAGAGTCACCTTGTGCGAAAAAGCCAGATGCCGCCGGTACTTTTGCAACCACTACTCCGTGCTCATCACGGTAATATTCCGCTTGTTTTAACGCTTCGTCAACGTAATGCGTAAGCGAGAGCACTTTTACTTTTACCATCACACCTTCTGTTTCAATCATTCCTTCTTCTCTAATTTGAGTTGCCATCTGAGCCTCCTTGAATATCTGCTATTACATCCACCTATCTGCTCTTCCCCTCTATCAGGACTACTTTCATTCCCGCCATCCGCTACGTTATTAATTGCACTATACCTTTATAAATGTTGTTATATCCGTTTAATTGCACACCCGCATCTTCTTTACTCATTCCTAAAAGCAGGTTATGCCAATACCGAACTCATCCCACCTCGCATAATCTGGAAAACCTCACCCGCAGTTAAAGATGCCATCTGGTCCGCTGAAAACTTTACCGGTCAAGTTCTGATAACACCGCCTAAGAGATTTGTGCTGCCGGATTAATAACTATCATTTTGTCGTTAACTGTGTCATACAACTCCCTTTTTTTCGGCTAAATCCACACATTGAATCTGCACACCATATCGCTTCACAAATGCCAAATTAGTTTTGGCGTTATCTAAAACCGTCACCTCGTTCATATCATAAATTTTAGGATTGGTACCCGTACCAGATTCCGACCTACAAAACCTGCCCCGCCGGGGATTACTATTCTAAACTTCTGGATTTTGATTGGTACGTTCATGTTATTCTCTCACAATTACATTCTCGGTTCTGTATTTATTTAATCGCCAATAGATAAGTTAGTAGTTCCTGACTTGATAGTAACTCCGTCTTTGAAATACGGAAACGTGAAATCCGGTTTAAGTTGATTCTTCCAGTCGCAGAACTCAAGACCTCTGAGCAAATCTTCTTTTTTTGCTACTTCTGTTACATGTGCAGAATACATCACATCCATACTCTCCACCCCTCATTCTCTAAAAATTCATCTAGCCTTTTATAAACGCATCAAAATCCTTTAGCGTCTCAACGGCTACTTCGTATAGCTGGAAAGGGTCAATACATCGGAAAGTCTTTTGATGACATAGCCATTTACGCATCTATTGTGGTGCTTTATGGACGACAAAGAAGTGGTCAGCAATCGGATTCACATTGAGCAGTACGACACCAGAAGCACGGATAAAATACCTGACTTTCTTATTCTGTATTGGCGTAATAATCCAATTCCACGATATTTTCAGGTCGATAACGGGATGTACTTCATCGGGGACTTTAAATCCAGACATTATGAGTTTTTTAGGCTACAATATCCTGTATATACAATAGCTCGCAATATAAGGCACATTACTCACTCATAACCAGTCAAAATCTTTATATACTCGTAGCCCATATACAGACTACATGGCGAAAACAAGAATAAAGCGCGGGGAGCGCGTGTATGTGTATGAGCGGGAGAACTACAGAGATAGTTCAGGCAAAGTAAAGCACCGTAATACCCGCTATTTAGGTATAGAAGTGACAATAGATGGTGAAAAGCAGATAATTCCACCGAAAAAACGCTTCAAAGAGTTTGAGGTCACAAAGTCAGTAAAATACGGTGACATAGCAGTTCTTTACGATTTATTCAAGCAATACGGGCTTATCGAGCTATTGAATGGATTGATTCCAGGGAGAGGACTGCCCGTGGGCGAAGTTTTTGCAGCGCTTGCAATCAACCATATAATTGACAGAGAAACTCTCAACAAGTTTTCCCAATGGTATCAGGACACAGAATTGGAAGAACTCACCGGCATCGCTCCCGACAAACTAAACTCCACCAATCTTGGTGCGGTAATGAAGACCTGTCGTAAAATAGGCCCTGAGGGTATCGTTGACGTGTGCATTGAACTGTTCAACAAAATAAAGCATCTTGAAGCGGAATCTTCTACAATGATCTATGACCTCACCTCCACGTATTTTTATTCGACAAAATTGCCTAAAGCACGACGGGGGTACAGCCGAGATGATAACAGCTTGCCTCAGATAAACATTGGATTGGTCGCAACAAAGAACAAAGGTTTGCCCGTCCTTTTCAGGACGTATGAGGGCAATATAACGGATGTGAGGACGGTAGAACAACTTATTGCCGATGTTAAACGGGTAAATCTCAGCATTGATGCGATAGTCATGGATCGGGAGATGGCGTCGAGGAATAAAATAACAAAACTAGATGGAGAGGATCTGAAAATAATTTGTGGTGTCCCTTTAACGTCAAATGAGGCTAAAGAGCTTGTAATGCGCGACATATCAGAAGAAAATGAGTTGGTGCGGCCCTCAGGTCTGATCTATTACGAAGACCTCGCTACATCGCTGTTTGACATTCCCGGCAGGGCAATTATTTGCTTCAATCACAGTGATCTTGAGCTAGAACGCACGACACGATTGAAAAAGATAAGTATCGCAGAGATAAAAGTCGCTGAGCTCTTGTCTTCGCAGACCGGTAACGAAACTCTGGAGAGTGTGGAGAAAGAAATAAAGGTGGCAATCCGGGGAGTTTCTGATTATTTTGTGATAAAAAACGACAGGAAAAACGTATCAGTAGTACCACACGACGAAAATCGAAGAAAAGCACGGCTTCGAGATGGTAAATGCTTGCTTTTCACCACGAATCTTGAGAAGAGTGCACCTGAGATTATTGCCACGTATTTTGGTAAAGATGTCGTTGAAAAGATATTCGATTGCTTCAAAAACGGGTTAGATCTGCAGCCGATCCGGCATTTTGAGGTGGGGAATACTGATGTTTATGTTTTTGTCTGCTATCTTGCATATTTGGCTCTGGCACTGTATAAGCATCATTTAGGCGTTACGGGCTGGGCGGGTGTTAAAGATAGTCTGGATGAACTGGGTAGAATACGAAAGACTACTCTTGATTTTGGGGGCGAAAAGCGTGATAAAAATTCTGTGCTCACTAAAGAGCAAAAGGAGATTATTGAAAAGTTGGGTTTTGCTGATGCGCTCTTTTAGGTGTGTCGCCTATACAACGCTGAAAGTCCGGCTGTAACGTACTTTAAGGCGAGATAACACTTAACCAACCCACAAACCATTTCCGGTTTGAATCACGTATTTGCCTTTACGTCCACCCGAGTTCGTAATGTTCTACCACACCGCTACAGATCCACGAAATTCTTTAGCAACTTCAACCCGTCCTCCGTCAGTATAGACTCCGGATGAAACTGCACGCCGAACACCTCGTAGTCCCGATGCCGAACCGCCATAATCTCGTTATCATCCAAACTTCGCGCGGTTACTTCTAAACTATTTGAAAATGACTCGCGACCGTTATCGTCAATCACTAACGAATGGTACCGCACAACAGAAAGCGGATTTCTCAACCCGTTCAAGACACCTTCGCCGTTATGCGCCACTAAACTCACCTTGCCATGCCTTAACACGTGCGCATTCCGTATCTCGGCACCGAATACATAACCTATACACTGATGCCCCAGACAGACACCCAGAATCTTTTTTGTGCTACAATACCGCCGTATCACTTCGTTCGTGACACCCGCCTCTCGTGGCGTCTTCGGGCCCGGCGAGATGATTATATGCTCTATCTCTTGCTCTTCAACCAGTTTCGCGATATACCCCGCAGTCACTGTATTCTGCACTACTACAGGCTCGGTACCCAGCATACCCACGTATTGCACGATGTTGTACACAAACGAATCTATATTATCTATCACAAGCACGTTCATCTTCTTTTACCACCACCGCCGGACATACAGGCCAATAAAGCCGCGCCTTTACTCAACGTCTCCTTATACTCACGTTCCGGATCAGAATCGGCAACTATGCCTGCACCTGCCTGTATATACACTTTACCGCGTTCGAATATCGCAGTCCGAATAGTTATCGCAGTGTCCATAGCACGATTAAAAGAGAAATAGCCGACACAGCCGGAATATATACCACGTCGTGTGGGTTCTAATTCTTCTATTATCTCCATAGCTCGTACTTTCGGGGCACCGGATACCGTACCAGCCGGGAATGTTGCTTCTAAAGCATCGAACTCGTCCTTATCTGTTCTCAGTGTACCTACAACGTCTGTCACTATGTGCTGCACATGCGAGTATTTCTCGGGATACATGAATCGCGTGGGTTTCACGGTACCGAATTCCGAGACTTTACCGATGTCGTTTCTTGATAAATCCACAAGCATCAAATGCTCGGCTCGTTCCTTTTCATCGCTTAGCATCTCCTCTTCTAGCCGTTTATCCTCGGCTTTATCACGGCCACGGCGTCTTGTTCCAGCTATCGGGCAACCCTCTATTTTCCTGCCTGTGTTCGCATTGTTGCTCGCTCCAGAAACTCGAACCAGCATCTCAGGACTCGCACCCACTATCTTTCGCTCATCGAAATCGAGTAAGTACATGTACGGTGACGGGTTCACTTCGCTTAACGTTTTGTAGAACTCGAAATGTCCTTCGGGCGCAAAGTCGGCTTCCAGTCGTTGCGAAAGCACGACCTGAAAAATGTCGCCAGCACGTATGTAGTCCTTCGCGATTCTCACACTGCGTTCGTAATCCGCTTTTTCCTGGTTTGACGAGAACTCGCCGGATACCGAAATATCCCCTGGATTCGCGGTTACTTCCGCATCACGCAGTAACTCTACCAGATTCGTGCAGGTCGTTTCTAAATCCGAGCCGGCCGTTTGGGTTGGGCTATCGCAGAATTCGTTTGATATAATAAACGCTTTCTTCGCATTGTGGTCCACAATAACGTTCTTGTGCGTGAGCAGGAACTCGCAGTCCGGTTGCTTCAGTGTGTCCTCGGTGCTTTCGCCAACATCCACCAGATAGCGAATGAACTCGTAGGAGAGGTAACCCACAAAACCGCCTATGAATCGCTCTCGTCTTAGCTCGTTTTCTAATGTTAACTCGTTAAGGAACGTTTTTATCAGGCTTAACGGAGTTATATCCTCTTTTCTCTTCACAGCATTGGTCACGGCATCCGCGCGAAACGAACCGTAAGACTTGGTTTCCAATACGCGGTCCTTAACAGCGAATTTAAACGCGGGATCGAAACCGATAATTGAATATCGCGCCACTTTCGCGTCGCCTTCTCGCGACTCCAGTAAGTAGGTCTCGCCGTAGTCCGCTTCTTTCCTCAAAATATCGTATATCACACAGGGGTTTGCAAACGGTATCTCTTTACATGTCTGTATAACGAACATTGTACCTCACAAATAAATAGTGATGTACATATAAATACTTTGATGTATAAAAGTGGTAGGTGGAGCCTGGTGGTAGTTGCGGTTTAATCGAGTTTTCGATTCTTTTCCTGTTTCACAATAACCCGTAACTCATTCTATTCCCTCCGCTACTAATCCTATATACCTTTCACAGCTTCTTCTGCGTACTCGCCGCTCAGTTCTTCTTTCTCTTCTTGAGTGTGCCCGTTAAAACGACTGCTAAAATGCCTAGCAACGCTAACAGCCCGAATACATTGTATTCTGGTACTTGAGCAGCTATGGTAACAGATGCTGCGTCTAACTTTGCCCCGTAATAACCTTCCCACCAGTTCTCATCCTTGCTACCATCTTCCCAATAGATGTATCTCAAACCCGGACCGTAACCCGAAAAATCATGACTCAACTGGTCCCAACTGGCTGCGCCGTTACCCCGCCATGTAGTATTATGCACGCCGGAATTCCAGTAAGCGATGACATTGTGGTCTTCATCGCGAAGCTCCACATTTAAGTAGTACATACCCCCGCAATACTGGTTGGCCTGACCGAACCATTCTCCTACTTTTACCGTTGATGCTGAATCCAGTTGCGCTTCTGTATAACCCTTAGCTAAGAGGTCAATTTCCTGGCTGCGGTTGCACCACTCGTAAGAGGTCAAGAAGCAGTGAATACCGTCATAGGGACCGCCATAGCCCGTTGTATCAACGCCCCATATACCCCAGCCATCTCCGCCATTTGCAATAATCGTCCAGCCGGACATATCGCCAGTTTCGGCGCCTGGGTTTTCAAGTAGATTTTGGGCTGCAACTGCGTTGACCGAAAATAGCGATACAAACAAAGTTGCTGCTAACACAATCAAAGCCGTTTTTTTCGTCTTTCCCTTTATCATTTTTTTGTCTTTTCACTCCCTATTTGTTTTTCCTCCGCTACTATTCCTATTTAGTATATCCCGCCCTATCTCCGCCTCCGTCTTATCCTGACGTACCCCGAAAGCACTACCAATCCCACACCCACCAGTATTACCGTCGAAAGTTCCGGTATCGGTGCACACGGATCTGGTTGGTACAACCTCGGGAAGACGGTTACATTACCTTTGGTGTTGTAGATACTATCATTTATTGTGTCGTTCTCGTTTGAGCCCCACCAATTGTGCGTTGCCGTTACCGGATCAATCTGATTATTATAGAACTGCCACTCCCTGATCGTGTCGTTAAGCGCACCGTTCTCCACGATATTGTTATGACTGATATTGTTGCCGATACTGCCACCCGTCAAGTTGAATCCCGCCCGTGTATTGTAGTACAGCCAGTTGCAGGTGATATTGTTACTTCCTGCACTGGTAAGATAGACACCGTCTTTGTTCTTCGCCACGGTGTTTTTCTTCACTGTATTGTTGCTCGCGGAATTCAGATATATGCCATACTCCGTGTTTGTTTTCGCGGTGTTGCTCATCAGCGTGTTGTTGCCAGCAGAGTTCAAATATATACCGTAGTAGTTCCCTGAAGCGTTGTTACCTGAAATATCGCAATGCTCCACACCATTCAGATAAAACCCAGCCTTGCCGCTGCCTGTCGCACCGGAAACATTAAACCCCGATATATTCACGTAATTCGCCGTCACGTTGAATACCTGCTCGCCCAATGCCGTCGCATTCACGTTTACACCCGCTACACTCTCGCCTTGCAGCGTGAGCCGCTTGTTCACGTTCGCGCTCTCCTTATCGTAACTGCCATTAAAGACGTAAATCGTCTCGCCAGTCGTGGCATTCTCAACCGCAGCCGTTATCGGCGTCTCACTCGCATTGGCTGTCGCACCACAACGCCACCAGTGGGTTTCATTCACGTAAGTCGGGTTGTCCGTAGTGAAATTATTAGGCGTAAGGAAAGATGTAACATCACTGGGATTATCGTCAGCTACTGCAGTTACTTTCATTCGATAACGGCCATTCAGTACGTTTTTCGTGTCAAACTCTATATCCACGGGGCTATCGTCAGAGCTGTTAAAGCTTCCGTTTATCGTGTAATACCCGCTACCGTCCGGGTATCTCAGCGTTAAGTTATGTGTTACCGTACCGGGTGCATCCGGGTCTTTTGCCATTTGAACACGGATAGTCATGTTTCCTGAATAAGTGCCATTCAAGTCATAATCCTTACTGCCGCTTGCGCTCTGATAATATGCTATACTTGGTTTGGAAATAGGATCATTCACGGCTCCGATCTCATCTTCGTGTAACGTGAAGTTGGTATAGCTGCCGTTTCCTGACGTGTTCTCCACGTAAACACCCAATTGGAATAGGTCGCCATTTTTTATCGTGGAAAACCAGAGGTCAGACGTGAATTCCGCCTGTGTCCAGTTGTTCACCGCGTTATTTGCCGAAGACCAGGCAACTTTAGAATCCGCGAAACTTACGTTAGTACCTGAACTGCCATTTGCATAACGTACGGTGTAGCAGTTTCCCGCATCGGTCCCGCTCTCGATTGTGACGTAAAATGTGTCCGTTGCATCAATGCCACCAAATTGGCTGTTATTTACTGCGAAACACTCTTTAGAATAACTGCTGTTTCTTGTTGTATAATAGATGTTGTCTAAGTCGGTCGTATTGAACGAATCATGATATTCACAATACGGCGAATCCACGGGTTTGAGCACTGCTCGTGTGTAGAGGTCTTTGATTTCTGTTGCATTTAAAGTGCGGTTCCAGATGGCGACTTCGTCTATCTCACCGTCCCACTCATCCACAATATTCCCCTTAGCATATCGCCCACCGATAATCACGTTATTTGTATTTGCGCTCAGAGCAGTCAAGCAGTTACCATAGGTGCACGAACCTGCTTCTAACTCTCCATTTACATATATCACTGGCAGATTAGTACCTTCTCGTGTCACGGCGACATGATACCATTTTCCAGTAGCAAACGTATTGGTTGTAGAATATACTTGCCAGTTTGGATCACAGCCCCAATAGAATTGAACTCTATCGTAGGGCGCGGGTCCGAGTCCGCCGAATCTCAAATCATAATTTGTAGTATTATCAACCCTCTTTGAAACAATTTCACTCCAGAAAGTAAGCGTATCGGGTTTCACCCACGCCTCAATCGTAATGTTGTTTGTAACATCCAGACTCGTATCCTTACCGCAATCAATCATGTCATCCACTTTATCAAACCCAATGGAAAAATTGATTTTTCCGGGTTGGTCGTATAAAGCACCATTATAAGTGCCGTTATTTCCTTCGCCGCTGTAATCAACAATTGTTCCGGAAGTTTCGTCCAGGTGCATCAGAAGCACGTTGCCCGTCATGTTAGCAGTAGCATCCGAGCCACCATTGTTGGGCAGTTCTACCGGGACGGTTCTATAAGAGCTGTTACAATAATATGCTTTTAAATCAGCCGTCGGAGTACCGGAATAGTTTATATTCTTAAACATGCAAACCGTATAGTTATCCGTGCCCCGCATGTGCTCAATATCCCAGAACTTGACTAACAACGGATTGTCTGCATATACCCTGTATTCCTTCTTACCTGCTTTATCTTCTGCTTCTAACGCGGACCTCGTCAAAAAGAACATGTTCCTGAATGCTGTCGTCTCTACGACCCATGTGTAATTCAACACCGCCCACGTAGTTCCGTTTGTGATCTCAACATGAAGGCTGTCATTGTCATGAACGCCATAGCTAAAGTTATCGTTAAATATACCGGCAAAATCAAACCATTTGCCTTCACCTCTATTGTACGACCTCAATATTTGTTCTGTTATAGGTGCACTTGATTGCGACCAATTATTTGCCGGGGGTCTTATTGACCACCGGTTTGGCGGTCCTTCGGGGTTTATACCACCTTCGACTGTCTTTGTCATTAAAAAACTACTTATGTTAATCGGTGGTGTCCTAAATTTCATGACCCACCCTTAAACATCAAAAATTCACTCCACGTCCATGGATGGTTGGTGATCCCTTCAGCCATACATGGAGTCCTCTCGATGTTTCTGACCCCTTTGGGAGTTTCAATCGCAAGT
>JAPVWK010000069.1 GCA_028572065.1 Candidatus Methanophagales archaeon | reverse complement strand
GTCTTTTCCGCTCTGGGTAATGAAGGCGTGAGCGTGATTATGATCTCACAAGGTAGTTCGGAGTATAATATCTCATTTGTGGTGAAGAAAGAAGATGCGTATAGAACCGCGCAGGCGATACACGATATGTTTGAGATGGGTGCGTGAAAGGGCACAGATTTCTGCACCCGCTTTCTTTTGAAGAAGGTTATCAAAGAAACGAAAGGCAAGCTCTTTTTAGTTTTTACGCTTGATCCCATACACCGCAACAACGACTAACAAACCCACAAGTGCTAAAATTCCGGCTGGCGATAACGCTGGAACTTGTGCCGGCGTTACAATCACAGGTACATTTACAGTAACAGGACATTGCGTGAATGCTGTTTCTGACGGCAACCAGGGAGGCAGTGTTGGTGCAGTGGCATTACTATTTACCTTGATGATATAATTCCCTGCCGGGGTTCCTTGTGGTAGTTGCATGTATAGTGTTACAGCCTTTGTATCTCCAGGGGATTCCAGGTCAAACTCGTCTTCTGAGAACGCATAGAGCCAGTCTGGGCTGCTTGGGTCTATACTTAGCTTTACATGCTCTGATACATCTACTTCTAATTCGGCATGAATACTATAAATTGCGGTGTTGTCCGTTCCGCCTGCGGAATCATCTATTGGATTTGAACTCAGCGATACACCAGGGTTCGCTGTAGTAGCGGCAAAACTGCTTATCAGCACTATGCTCAAAACACTTACCATCAATAATTTTAGTTTCATTGCTTTTTCATCTCCCTTTTTCCCCCCTCTCGAATGTTTTCTGCATATGTTTATAACATAGGGATATAAAAGCTTTTGGTTTGTATATAAAGCTTTCGGTTGGTCTTCTCTACTTGTCTAAAATTAAGAAACCAAAAGCGCACATTTAAAACTTGAAAAGCGAGAAGCAGAAAAATAATTATGGTGCTAACGTCACATTAGCCACGCCGTAGTCTTTTGAATCTCCAAATGTGCCGTGAGCAACTATACCAAAACTCTTGTAACCTGAAATTCCATCTGGTATGTCCATCCTTAATCCTATGTCTCTGTATTCTCCCGCGGGTATGCTTAAGGCGGAAGTTGTCCAGTTAAACCATGTAAGGTTCGCGGCATATTCCGCAGGGATTCCTGATAGTGTGAGATCAAGGTCCACATATTCCACAAAGTTTTGTGTGTTTCTTAATCTTACCGTAAAGTCACAGGATGCACCAGCATTTGCTGAATTTATCTTTGGGAGTATTGCTACGGAGAATCCGCCTATAGGTGAGAAAACACCAGTTACGTTCCAAATCCACGTTTGCAGGGCGGTTCCATTGATATTTGCGGCGATTGCTGTGACATTGTGTTCTCCGGGCATATCGGCGTGCAGCGTGTAATTAGCTTCCGTTACGCTTTGATTTGTAGAGATCAATGAACCGCTAACGTACCATCTCACGTTTACTGTTTGATTTACCGTCACGTTAAAAGTTCTCCAGTTGCAAACAGTATCGTTAACAGGCGAAGGAGGAGCGAAGGAAGTGATGTTTGGCGGTGTTTTTTTAACTATCACTGTGATAACTTCTTTATTGTTGACAACACTATTCCCTGTTGTTGTGCTCGTTCCTGTAACATTTACCGTGTAAACGCCTGCTGGGACGACAGTTCCGTTTGCTTCGTAGGTTCCATTCCATACTTTTGGCATTGGATTTTTGGCAGTTCCAGTCCAATCGTATATAGTGTCAGTAGCGTTTTCTATAGCTATCTTGTATGATACTTTCTCTGAGAACTCCACATCTATCATGGTTGTCTGTGGTGGTTTTATCGTGGTGTTTGAAATGGTGTATGACACGATTATTGGCTTTGTCGGTATCACTGGGTCCTTATTCATGTAGATACCCGTACCCTCCGCCGGATTGAACGTGAATGCGAACCTATCTCTCTTACCATATAAGTGATCGAGGTTCAGGTCGCCTTTTGCGTTCGGCGCAAAGAACGAAGTTGTGATTAGACAACACCCTGGACGTGCAAGGTTTAACGGATCAAACCGTATATCCGGCTCAAATGTGACCTGATATTCGCCACCCACATAAACCTCGGGGTTCAACGATGGTATCTCATACACTTTGAACCTGGTGTACTCGTCTGGTATCGTCCGTATGTCGAACTTAGTCCATGACTCGATAATACCGTCCTCGTCCAGTATCTCAAGCAAGTTAGTTGAATATCTCGGCTCTGGTCTTTCTTCTTTCCAGCAGAACTGCAACGGATCCACAGGCCCTATGATTCGCTCGTTTACGTCGTTTGCAATCCAGTGCTCGCGGTCAAAGACCGTGAATCCATCAGGCAGCGGCATTGGAATTCCGCATTCGCAGCACTGCCAGCCGTCTGGCACTGCTACTGTTACGTCCCCCGGATAGAACGGACCTCCATAGTCGTCCCATAACTGCCAATCTGACGGTATGTTTGTACTCATATCTTCGTCTGTATCAATCGGGACTGCACGGAAGTATTCCAGCCATGCAGCCGGTGGATACTGCATCGTCAGGTAGCGTTCTCCGCATGGGAAGAACTCTGTGCCGGCATTTCCGGTTTCTCTATCGCCGTAAGGCCACTTGTCCAGTAGTTTCAATGGTTGCCACAGTACCACATCGGTATCGTCCACGATGTCGTGATCCTCCATGTTCATCGGTGGTAGCACTGGTAGTACAAATAGCGGATAGCAAGGTTCAACCTTCGTGAGCCATTGCGAGTCTGCACATGACAGATAATGCTGACCCAGCGTGTATTCGCCATCGTCAAGATACTTCGGAAGTGGTGTTCTCAATGTTATGTACTTGAACTTCTCACAACCATTTTGTCGGTCTCCATCGTGATCAAGAACCTCTATTGCCGGTATCTCGTATCGCACTCCGTCCACGTAGAAGACGTCTCCTCTCTGTAATTCCTTACCCACGGTGATCCGTGCCTTATCGGTAGCATTCAATCGTCCCTCGTACCGAGCATACCATGTTCTATCTGGGTGCAGTTTTGTTGTACCGAAACTATGTCTATCGAAGTACTTACTTTCATTACTTAAATAGTTTTGTACACCGTCTTCTGGTTCGGAATTACCGTAGTACGATATGAACACCATCGGGAGGGTATCAGATATGTCATATCCGTCGAATAACAGACTGTGGTCAAGGAATTGCACTTCATCGCCTTCATCCATTATGTACGTCTTCTCTATACTTATTGTTCCGTTTGTTGTTTTCAGTAGTAACCCTTCCGTTATGTCATTTGGGTCGCAAGATAGACTTGCGAGTCTTACAAGGTTTTCCTTTACAGACTCGACACCCGCGTTCTCAAATGAGTCAAGTCCTATCTGGCTCGTTGTTGGATCTGATACGAGGGGGAATGGGAACCAACTGCCTACATCGGCATGATGTGGTTTCTTGTCCTGCGAATCAATGAGCATATATGTCGTCTCGATAACTATTGCTGGTGCTAACCCGATCATCTCATGCCAGCCATAAAACTCGTACTCGGGCACATGCCATACTCGTAAGTACTCCTTCAGGTCAACGTTTTCGTTCTGTGCTTTCATTGGATACTCGAGGCTATGTTGTAGTATCGCAGCATCAAACGTGATGGAAGCCGTTCTTATCGCTGTCGGATTGAATGGCTCTTCCCAGCTCTCGTACTGCTCGATATTACAACTATTGGTAATTCCAAACGTGCTGTCACTGCCATTACCGTATATCTTTACTGTGCCCACCCTGATTTCTGCATCATAGTACACATAGAAGTCATTGCCGTCCTCGCCGCCCGTTGGATCGTATGAGAACGCAACTCTTTGCTCAGTAGGATCTCCCGGAATTGTACCGCTCTTGTGATCATACAAGTCACCTGTTGCTTGCGGTGCAATCCACGAGGTCGTGATTAGATAGTCACCGTCAAGTGCGACTGGCCAGTCAATACCATGTAGTACATAATAGTCTGGTAGCGCAGGCAGCACAAACTCGGTGTATTGATCTGGTAGAGACTGAACATCGAATCTCGTCCAGGACTCAGTTATTAGCCCACCTACGTCCCAGTCCTCTCGCAGCTTCTCCAGTAAATTCGTTGAATATAGCTCTTCTATTTCCCCGGCTATGTATGTAAGTTCTAATGGGTCTATGTTATCAATTACTCGCTCATTGACATCGTATGCTATCCAGTTCCCATCACCATCTGGATCGAGTTCTTTATAGTTCAATCCTTGCATTGTGTATTCTCTCTCTGGCAAATCATCTTCATCCCACAACGGTATATCTATGTCATCAACCATGTCATGTATCGTGTTAAACGGCGGAAGCAGCGGTATTAACTCTGCTGGCGCGATACCGTCTATAAACTGCGAAGATACCACACTCTCATCACGAACAGAACCAACACCCTTCGGCAGCTTCGTCCTCAGCGTCAGGAACTTGAACGCATCCGCTTCACCATCTAGCGGTTGTAATGTATCAAGCACTGCGACAGCCGTTACCTCGTATCTCACGGCATCCACGTAGAACACATCGCTCCAGTGTAGCTCCTTACCGACACAGATAAGTGGTCCATCTCGGCGTACATACCATGTACATAGCGGCTTTGTGGGATCATCGTGATTCGCAAAGGTATGCTCGTTGTTATGACGGTCGAAGTATATTTTGTCGGTCTCCCCTATAATGATCCCTCCCTTTTCTGCATCGTCCAGTTTATTTCCTGTATACCCCACTTTTATAACGTAGTCACCAAATGGTTCATTGACCGTGGTTAGTTCCACATAGTGATCGAAGAACCGCACATTAGATCCTACAACCGGAGGAAAATGCTTCTCGAGAGTAATGTTCCCTCGCACGGTTGTACCGCCTGGATCTACATTTCCACTAACAGTTGCAAGCGTGGTTATGTTGTCAACATTTGTTCCGCTCTTCCATGCACCGAGTCCTGTCTGTGTATCAATTTCACATGTTGGTATTAAAAATTGTGTATGTGGCGCTGTGCCCGTTATTGGTAGATACAATGTGTTCATCAGCATGTAAGTGTATTCCATGTTTATTGTTGGGTGTGAGTCATTTTTTCTCGGTCCATCGTATCTGCCACATGGCTCGTACCAAGATCGCAAGAATATCTTCTCACGGGCATTCTCAGGACTGCCAGCCGCTTTACCTATTAATATACGGTAATATGGTTCCCCCTCTTCGTGGCTCTCTTCAATGATCGCGGGATTGTACGTAATCGAATCCGTTGGTATTACTGTTGGGTCAAATGGTTCTTTGTAATGGATATATTGCTCTGGCGCATTTCCTTGTGGTTGCACGTCACCGTATATCCTAATCGAAGACGAGGGTTCTTCATCTGGCGAAAACCCCCCATTCGTGCCTGCCATAGTAATCGGTGCGACTATCGCGAATATCGAAGCGATCATTATCGCCGCAAATACTATTCCTACTATCACTTTTACTTCTCTCTCTTTTCTGTTCATTGTCATCTTCTTCCTCTTTTTTATCCTTCGGGAGTTACCTTTTCCACGTGCTTATGACAGATGTTTTATACATATAGCCATAACAGTTTTTAGCTGCATATAAACTTTTCGGGTACTTTTCCTGTGGAGCACGAAAACCATTCCGCCGGGTCATGTCTTCAGATGAGATGGTAAAACTTACGAATGAAGACATAAGATGGATACAAAAGCCTGCAAGTTCACGGGATTTCTCAGTAAAGAAGGATTCAGAGATTCACGGGATGACGGAGCGTAGAGTTCAGCAACCGACCAAAAGTAACCGTGATACGGAGGAAGTTCCGGCGTGGAATCAAATATGAGATTTTATTCCCGCATTAACCCTGGGCCCTCTGCGTGCGAGCACTACCTGAAAAGAGGGGAAATTCATATTCCATCAAGAAAAGGGAATAACATGTTTAAAGTGGTATAACGATAGTACTACAGGGTGCGCGGGATTATTTCAATGCTGAGATACCGCAAGAGGCGTTCTTACGTAGATCTCAACCAGAAACGATTTTTGGTATGTTCTTAAATTGGGATGAGCGATATGAAGAAAAGTGCATACGGCAGCCGAAAAATATCTGTACTCAACATGTAACAACCCGATGCGAAAACATTTAAACATCCTGTGATTTGTAGTCAAAGCAATTACTTTGATTGATACGAGCCCACATCCGTTCTATCGCCTCTCCCGCGTCTGTTTTTAGTCCCGTTTCCACCACAGGAACCCCGGTCACATTGCTTTCGTGATTGACACGTCAAAGGGTACATTTCCCGCTATTTCTACACCATTTTCACGGCAAATTTGCACCTCCTTAAGGTGAAACAGAATGTATGACAGGACATGAAGTTCCAGGTGGACAGCCAATTATAACCGTCTTACGACTATCAATCACGTCTTTCACCGCTTTTATCACTGGCACGGGCATCGGCTCTCCCCTATGTCGAGTTCGCCAAAGGCAAAGTCAATATCACACGTTTTTGCCGTTTTTACTACTCCCACGCCCCGATTCTGCTCCGTTATTGCATCTCGCGGGCATACAATTGTGCAGCCACCGCAGCCATGGCAAAGTTGCGGGAAACTGTGTACGTCACCTTTTATTCCATCCTTAGGTCGGACAACGAACAATGCGTTGTACTCGCAGAATTTGGAACATTCACCGCAATCTATTCCACCAATACTATCGCACCTCGGGGACATGCGTCCACACAGGCTCTACAATTGCGACCATTATAACTATAGCACTTCTCATAATCTATTCTTGCTTTTTCACTTACCATTTTAATTGCTTTTGCCTCACAAGCCTCAGCGCATTGCTCACATCCTGTGCATAATTTCTGTTCAACAGCCGGAATTGCGGATCTCACCTTTTCGCCTTCTTTTCCATATTGTCATTCACGCCGTTCCAGCACCTCGAAGCTTTTTTCCATCGCACCCAGTTGCAATCCTATTTCATTTAGCTGTGTTTTCATTAACAACTGCTTTCCACGACCATGATACTTGCTGCATTTCCGTTTTAACGTTACTTTTTGAGTTCCTCTATTCTTTTCTTCACTTCGTCCAAATTGGTCGCTAGTCTATTAGCCATATTCGATAGTTCTTCGAGTTCTTCTTCTTTTGTTCGAGGCGTGATTGGTGCCGGCGGCGCTTGTGGTTGTTGCGAAGGCATTGGTTGCTGCATGCCCAGTCCCATACCTCTGCCCATACCTCTACCCATGCCTCGTCCTCCTCCGCCGCCTCGTCCGCCACCCATACCCATGCCGGATCCACCACCTGGTGCAGTAGCGCCCATACCTGCATGAGCTGGAGCAGTCGAAGTACCGGTCTCGCTTAGTTTCCCCGCTTTATACATCACAATTGCTTCGTTCACTGTGCCATAAGCACCGGTTGCAATTTTTACACCCGCTGTGGAAAGCACCTGAAAGGCATTGGGGCCTATATTCCCGGATATAACAACATTCGCACCTTTGTTCACTACGGTTTGCGCTGCTTGAATCCCTGCTCCGCCAGGTGCGGCAATAGCTTCGTTTGGCATCGCTTCAAACGCCATCGTATCTGAATCCACGAACACAAAGTACTGGCACCGTCCAAATCTTGGATCTACCTGCGCATTCAAATCCCCCGCTGTTGCGGTTACACATATCTTCATCTTTTTCGCTCCCCTACATGAATATATATTCAGAGTATATATTAGTCAATTCTTCATAGACGATAGAAACATTTATATGTGTCGCACCCATATATAGTTACCATAGAAAGTATCCATGAATGGTAGTATGGTGGGCAGGTGGTGGGGAAAGCGAAAGCGCCCATTAGGTTGTGTAATCCACAAATGGGTCGAGTGGATAGATGCGCCGAGAAGGGCGCTGTTGGGAAAACAAGAATTTTAGGAGGTGACATAAGAAAAATGGAAAATGTTTGTAATTGGGTGCAAAAAAAGACTAAACTAAATGGAAACCGTACGACAGCGATGTCGAAGAAGATATTGCCCTTGGTTATTGCCGCAGTGCTATCTATCTGTATCACTGGTGGGTATAGCGGCAGCAGAAGATTTTGGCTGTAGCTGTCATTCGGATATTTCTGAGAACTTTGCTACTTCACTGCACTACACCGGTGCGGGGATGAAGGACGAGTATGCGAAAGGTGCCGCAGGAGAGTTTGGAATTGACATGGACGAGTATTATGCACAGTGGACCTGTTCTAAATGCCATGCCACCACCTGCGAAAAATGCCATGGCGAGGACCCGCATGAGGAATATTTGAGCACGAATATGACGACGTGCGATCAATGTCACTTTAAGAAGCAGACAGCGACATTTGTAGGTGATATGCCGATGCACAAGAAAAAATGACCGCATGCGGACATCCATTATGAGAAAGGGCTTACGTGCATAGACTGTCATAATGCGGAAGAGCTGCACGGTGATGGAAACGTGTACACGAGTCAACTTGAAGCAGTGACAACAAAGTGTGAAGATTGCCACAACAGTCCAGGAATGACAGTCAAGGATATGTCCGTGACGCAGTATTCACAGGATATAGATGCACACAAGACGCATGACGATAAACTCGACTGCACCGCTTGCCATTCCGGATGGGCATTAACGTGTAACAACTGCCATTTAGATACCCGGAAGGGTACTCAACCCGTGTCTGACGAGTTCTATCTTGGCGTGGCAGCCGATGGCAAGATAAAACCGTTCATCAAGATGGAGGCTATATATAACGATGAGTCGCACATGGGATACGGCGAGTGGTTCTCGCATACAGTAACGGATGAGGCAAAAGACTGTGCATTCTGCCACGAAAACTCGGAAGTGCTATGTGAATGTTGTGAAGGGCAAATACTCGGTAAAGGTGGCTCGTTTATACCACAAGATACGATAGACGCGGTTTTAGCTGTAGAACTGCCAGCGGCAGCGGCAACGCCCGCGGAAACACCAACTGAAACACCAGCACCACCAGGCTTCGAGCTGCTATTTGCGGTAGTCGCAATCGCAGTGGTTGTATGTCTTGCAAAGAGGAGTCATTAGTTAAACAATGGCGAGGGTCATGGCGGACTTAGTCTGACCCTATTTTTGTTTTTGGGGGGTTTTTGTTTAGCGCGGTAAAAAAATCCGAGCATCAGACCGCATAAAGGAATCACTAAAATCTGCGTTAATCTATACTCAAATCGTAAGAAGAATCGCCAAAAGAACTCCAGAATGAAGAAATACCGAAAGATTTTTTAAACACCGGACTGAATGTATATTCATATATTTGCATAAGGTGGGAAAAAATGGCGAAGATAAATAAACTTGTTATAATTGGATGCGCAGGTTTTGGTGGACCGGGGGCAATGATGGCAAAGAAGGTAGACCCCTCGCTGGACGTGACCTTGATACGAGAAGAGGAGAATTTCTTGACGAGATGCGCGACCCCGTATATCTCGGTAGAGAGAGCGACAGTAGAGGCTTCGGTCAAGGATGATGGAATGTTCCATGCCGTTGGCACTAAGTTGGTGAATGTAAAGGCGACAAGCATAGACAGGAAAGAAAAGACTGTTACGACTGCCGATGGTAAGGTTTATCCATACGATAAGCTCCTTTTGGGTACTGGTGGCAGTGCTATCGTTCCGCCGATTCCCGGCGTGGACCTTGAAGGCATATTCACTCTACGTACAAGTCGCGATGCCGTTAACATTCGCGATTGGGTAAACGAGAAGAAAGCAAAAACTGCTGTCGTTTACGGTGCGGGGGCGACTGGCCTGGAGATGGCATCTGTGCTCACAGAGAAGGGCCTGAAAGTTACGATGGTTGTCAGGTCATATCTTGGCAGGACGGTGGGTCTCGACATGGATATGAGCAGTGAACTGCAGAAACATTATGAGGACAAGGGCGTTGTTGTCAGGTTAAGAGATGTGATAAAGAAGTTTATGGGCGAAAAGGCGGTAGAAGCCGTTGTGTTATCTTACGGCGATAAAATCGAGACGGACATGGTCATATTATCACTAGGTGTTCGTCCGAACATAGAACTTGCGGAAGATGCGGGGCTTAGAATAGGCGAGTACGGCCTGGAAGTGAACGAATACCTTCAGACATCAGACCCGGACATTTACGCGGGTGGCGACCTGGTTGAGTATGAACATCTGATTACAAAAAAATCAATACTTGGGCAGATTAGACCCAATGCGGTTATAGGGGGCCGAATCGCAGCAAAAAACGCGCAGGGCTACGAAATAAAATTCCCGGAGTTGTTGAACAGTTTCGCAGCTAAGTTGTTTGATATGTCAGTTGCGTCCGTTGGTGTGACAGAAGCGATAGCGAAAGTGGAAGGTTTTGATATTTTCGTTGCAAAGCAAGCGGCAAAGAGTAAGCACGTGATGATGGAAGGTGGAAAACCTTATACCGTTAAGTTGATCTTCGATCGGGATACAAAAAAGGTCATCGGCGCACAGATAATAGCGGATGATGAACGTTCCGTCAGATACATAGACGTGATTACGCTTGCTATAAGAGACGGCTGGACTGCTTTGGATCTGACAACGCTGAGATGTGCGGGTCAGCCAGAGCTATCACCGGAACCAAGTGCAGAGCCGATAGCAATAGCAGCGGAGGGTGCATTTAAAGAGCTTTATCCACTCGTATAAAGGGGGAAAACGCCCCCTTTTCGTTCTTTATGCAAATGTATAAACATAGGAGTAGCAACAATGAAGTTAGGAATAGTAATTTATTCGGATGATTCGGAAACCGTATGGAACGCTTTTCGGCTTGGCAATTTCGCATTGCAAGAAGGCGACAAAGTAAAAGTGTTCTTGCTTGCCAAGGGTGTGGAGTGCGAGGCTCTGGACACTGATAATTTTGTAGTTACAGAACAG
>JAPVWK010000068.1 GCA_028572065.1 Candidatus Methanophagales archaeon | reverse complement strand
TACTTACTCTATCAACAGCAGCCCGAAAAAGGTTATCTTGGCGCGAGACGACGGGCAGACCTCTAGTTCATAACCCGCCGTCCGCACGGTCTTGAATACATCTATTCCGCACGCCTCCATTGACGGTCTCGCCTTATCCTGATGTTCACAAAATCTCTTAGCCGCATAGTCTAACTCAAACCCCTCTCTTTCCGGCAGACAATCTCGACAGTAAGTGCATGGCAGTGCCGCCATTGCAAACGCTTGGTAATATCCCAATAGAAACGTGTGCCGCTCTAATTCAAACATCGTATTGTGCATCTTAAATATCGCATCCCAGAGGAAATGATGGATATGCGCGGGTGGCACGTCTTCATTCGGCTGCACATCTGCAAATCGTGTGATAAGCGCGTTTTCGTAGCAGCTTAGTAGCTTCCGTGTCTCTTCCGGTCTCGGGGTATACGGTGGGCATGTCATATGCTTACCGTATGCTCTACAGCCGTATTCACATTTCCAGCGCACCCATTCAGCCACTTCTATCGTATCTACGGCGATTTGTTTGAAATCGCTATGTATCTTTCGCAATTCCGGCAATAGCGTATTCAAATCATTTTTCATCTGCCTATCATCTTTCCATACACTTCAATCGCCCGTCTCAAGTCTTCCTCTTTCAATAGTCCATTCGGGGTCGGTACTTCAAATATACGCTTCGGTATACGCAGTTTCGTGAGGTCATAACCTTCCCTGAACTTGAAGTCCATCTTAGCACGATGAATATCCCTGCCAATGTCGTTTAACTTCTCCTCTGTCCAGCCCTCTAACCCTATTGCACCCAGCGCCTTTAATACGGTCTCAGGTGTGAACACTTTCCGTGCAAAGAAGCAGACAACGAGGCTTGACGGTATCTGCCGCCACTCTTCCTCCTTCAATAACGCACTCGCCACCTCTTCTATGCTGAAGTCTGTACCTATCAACTTCTGGTCGAGATCGTATCCCGCGGAATCGAGATGACTGTGCCTCGCACCTGTGAGATTATTCAGGTAACATGCGAGCCCGGTATGGTATTCCGGCATTTCGTTACCACCAAATGCAAGTGCATAATCCTGTCCGCCGTAAACGCTTGACGCATACTCAACGCCCTTAGCCAGACTCTGGTAAAACTCGTTTGGCATCTCCACAATCTTTTTTATCGCTGCAGAATAGACCGTACCGTCACCCCATTTTAGTTCAAGACCGTCGGTATGCTCCTTCGTTATTAATCCCTTTGCATACGCCTCTGTCGCCCATGCTAAGGTCACACCGGTACTTATAGCATCCATACCCACAGTGTCCACAGCGTCATTCAATCTCAAATAATCCTCGGCACGTTCCATCCCAAGCATGAACCCAAGAGAATAGATAGTCTCGTTATCGTAAGGCATGGTAGAGGTTTTGAAATAATAACCCGGCGCGTAGAGTTCTCTGAGCGATGCTAAATGGACACAACCCACCGGGCAGTGAGCACACGAAATCCGCCTCGATAGATATTTCTCGGCTATGTTTTCACCCGATAATTCTCGCGCTACCTCTTCCGGCGCTCTCGCAGATTCTAAATTCTTATAGGCCATCCCACCGAGTTTATTCATCGAGTAAATCTTACCGGGAGTGCCCAAATCGTGATATTTCGCCATTGCATCACTCTTAACCACAACGTCCTGTATCTCATCGTAAACACGCTGGTATTCCTTTCTCTTTGGTTTCGGTAGTTCCACGCTCTTATCTGCGGATATAACCAGGGCTTTCAGTTTCTTCGAGCCCATCACAGCACCTAGACCAAGCCGCCCGAAATGGCGATATGTTTCTGTCACTGCGCAGGCATATCGCACCATCTTCCCGCCCGCAGTGCCCGTGCGTATGATCGTCCTTACTCCTGCGCCCGGCTCCACTTCCCTTAATACTCGGCCCACTGTTACCGCTTCCATACTCCAGATAGAAGAAGCATCTCGGAACTTTACTTCATCGCCCGCGATCGCTAAGTACAACGGGATGTCGCTTGCACCCTTGATTACTATCGCCCCGTAACCCGCGAATTTTATCGCTGTTGCACTTCTACCACCGCAGTGGCTTTCGCCAAGGTTGCCCGTTAAAGGTGATTTGAACATTGCTACGGTCTTAGAAGCTAAAGGGTATAAACCTGTGAGAGGTCCCACGGCGAATATGATTGGATTCGCGGCACTTAGCGGGTCTATACCCTGCGGACATTCTTCTACTAGTAGTTTTATCGCAACGCCCGTACCGCCTAGATACGCATCAAACAAGTCCGCTCTTTCCTCTGTTCTGATGTCTTTTTTCGTTAAGTCAATGTACAGAACCTTATTCATATCTTCTACTTTCATTAACATTTCTTTAGTCTCCTAAGCTTCTACTAAGCCAATAGCACCATGCACACAGTATTTCGCGCATTCACCGCAGTATTTGCACACGATGGGTTTGTCACGTTCGTCATCCCAGAACATAGCGCCTACAATGCAGGATTGCACACAAAAGCCACAGCCTATACACTTGGTCTCATCCAATACTACCCCGCCTCCTTCTTTACGCGCTTTTAAAGCATCGGTAGGGCATACTTTTGCACACGGTGGATTCTCACATGCACGACAGACAACGATTACAAAGCCTCGTTCTATCCCGCCCGCGGACCGCACCCGAATCGCCGATTTGTCAAGCCCTATTCTACCCACTCGTCTCGAACAAGCAAACATACATTCCATGCACCCGATGCAATTGTTCACATCCAGCGCAGCCAATTTTTTCGCCATGTATCTACCTCTATATTTTTAGATAAAAGTCCTGCGCAACTAAAAGAAATTTGGGTAAGCACAAAAAGAGAACGTGTGCTAAAGTAAAGGTTCATTTAAGTTGAATTTCATACCGTCTCGCGCCGCTATCACTTTTACGCCCGTTTCGTCACACATTCGCTGTGCTATCTCCCAGGGTTTGTTCTTCAGCATCGTCATACCGAAATGCGTGAGTATTGCCACTTTCGGGCGGTTAGCCGCGATTATCTTTGTCGCATCTTCCACACAAAGATGGTCCACGCCTTCTCGTGTTTTATACATCGCTACATTCAGCACTAGAACCTCTCCATCGTAATAATTCTCTAAACCCTCGAAATAGAGCGTATCCGTGATAAAAGAGATACGGGTCTTACTCGCACTGCGTGCTTTTATGTTCAGCCCGTACGCTTCTACACCATGGATATGCCGTTTCGGTGTGCTTATCTCGAGCGTACCGATATGATAACGCCCGCCCTCTTCCATCACTTCTATTCGTTCCAGAAGCCCCTTATAATGATCCAGGACAACGGCATCGCCTCCGTTCGAGAGCGCATCTTGCGGGCAGAGAAGCACCCCTCTGTGCTTGAAGCCGCCGTCGGTCATCGCTTCTATCATTACGTTCACATCGTTAGAGTGGTCTAAATGCTTATGCGACAGGACAATAGCATGCAACTTACCGGGATTGAACTTTGGCTTGCTGGCTGCGAATCTTACCAGCGTGCCGGGACCCGGGTCTATAAGGACGTTCGTGCCATTCAAGCTGAGAATAGCGCCCGCAGAAGACCGAAACTGAGTTATCATTACAAACCTTGCACCTGCGGTTCCCAAAAATCTTAGTTCGTCTTTATCAGTCATTTAATTGTCAGGTTCTATCTTTCATATGTATAGTATAGGTATGTGATGTGCATCCTTTTATTTGTTGTGCTTAATTGTTTTACTCCGAGCTGAGAGTTCTCGACTATATCGCCTCAAATCCTCTCTGCAACCCACATGCCCTTGCAATACCTATTGCCTCACGATATTCACTCGTCTTTAGCCCTCTGTTTAGCTCTTCATACTCGTATGCCTTATACATAGGTCTATATTGCGCCATAATGTTCACATACGAGTCCTTAGATATTTCCGTAGCAATGAACTTAAAAACTGCCGCGGAACCTGCTAACCCATTCGGAAGCACCAAATGCCGTATCAACAGGCCCTTTACAGCTATCCCTTTTTCATCCACCTGTAAATCTCCCACCTGACGGTGCATCTCCGTAACCGCTTCTTTACACCGCTCGAAGTAATCGGGTGCATTTGAGTATCGCTTCGCAGTTCTCGTGTCGCCATATTTTATGTCTGGCATGTATATATCCACGATACCGTCCAAAAGCTCGATTGTGCTTCTTGATTCGTATCCACCGCAATTGTACACAATAGGGACGTGAAGACCTTTTTCCACTGCTATCTTTAACGCTTTCACGATTTGTGGTGTGTAATGCGTGGGCGTGACGAAATTGATGTTATGACAACCCCTTCTTTGAAGCGCGAGCATGCTAAGCGCAAGTTCTGCTTCCGTTATACGCTGTCCATGCCCCAGGTGGCTTATGTCGTAGTTCTGGCAATATAGGCAGCCCAGGTTGCAGTGTGTAAGAAATATCGTGCCTGAGCCATGCGACCCAACAAGCACGTCTTCTTCGCCAAAATGCGGCTGCACGCTGGACAGCATTAAGTGCTTATCGGAATTGCAATAGCCCGTTTCGCCTTTGTTTCGGTTGACACAGCATTCTCGCGGGCACAGATTACATTCGTTTAGTATGGCCTCAAGCTTTTCTAGCCGTTCTTCAAACACGCCTCGTGCGTAGGTTTCTATGTAAACGGGATTTTCCATTTCTCTCTTCTACTACAAACTCTTTCTGTACAGTAATTATAGAAAAGAAAGAGATACTTTTTTAAAAATATGAACGAACGAACTTCTTTACGTGTCTTTTGAGATGATAATCTCTTGCGGCAACACACACATGCAGATGCAAGATATGACTGACCTATTATTCGTCAAAAAATTGATCTATACCTCCTACGTCAAACCCCCTTTTCTTCATCGCATTTATAAAATCATCCTTAGTAGAAACCTCATCAGGAACGTTTATTGCTCCGTTTTTTCTCAAATACTCTAAAAAGCCTCTATCATTTATTAAAGCGTTGCCAAAATTTGTACCACTTACCTTTGCTTCTTGATAATAGTGCTCCTTGATTAAAATTATCCCACTTTTCAAATTAGCCCCTGTCAAATCAACCCCTGTCAAATCAACCCCGCGCAAATTAGCCAGGCGCAAAACAGCCCTGGTCAAATCAGCATCGGTCAAATCAGCATCGGTCAAATCAGCCCCACGCAAATAAGCCTCAGTCAAATCAGCCCCTGCCAAATCAGCTCCACGCAAATAACCCTCGCGCAAATCCGCCACGCGCAAATCAGCCCCACGCAAACAACCCTTGCGCAAATCAGCCATGTGCAAATCAATTACTTCTACACCTTCTCTATCCCTTAAGGCATTAAATTCAGAAACTTTTCCTGCTTTAAGCAGTTCTATGAGCTTTTCACGACTTGTCGCTGGTTCTGAAATTTTTTGAGGCATAATCATTCCCGCTCTTCTATATTCAGACAATTGCGTGTCACTCATTGCAATTATTTCTTCTATTGTTTCTCTTGCTTTGTTTATAAAATCAATGAGATCTTTTCTATCCTTTAACTCTTCTCTGAGCTTGTTTTCATCACCAAATATATCTTTCAAATTTTGACGGTATCTCTCATCAAACAAATTCTGATAAAAGTTGTACCACTTAAACTTCAGTATCGTCAATACTAGATGGATTGTTTGGTCAAGCTCCTTCTCTTTAAATATCTCTTGTTCACAGATATATGTGTTAATGAATCGTTTTAGCTGCCGCGGTGTCCTTTCAATTGCTTCTTGTATAATGTCCTTATACTCGCCGATTGTATCTTTGTATGTAGGATCTATTTTATCTTTATCTACTAAATCCGTAAGGAAATCGCCGCGATCGGTTACATTCCAATCAGGAATTCTAAAAGGGATTTGCACTATCTTTTCCAGATAATCTTCTCCATTTATCCCCATATCCTTGTATTTCTGTTCTATTGCCTTTTCAACCACTTCGGGGCTTAATCCAAGAACGTAAACGAAGCCTTTTATATCCAGAAACACCTTTGTTGATTCGAGCACTTCTAAAATTTTATCCGGTGCACATCTATCCAGATCATCTATGAAGACCACAATTTTTTTATTTGTGTCCCCCAACGTAGTTTCGATAGCCATTATTTTATCGTAATAAAGGTCTTCTTCAGCTTGGTTTTGTGATACCGCTTTACCTGGTTCTAATTCAATAGGACCAAATTTTAGCTTAATCGACTTAAGGATATCTGTAATAGTTTTCCTAAGGTCCTTATCCTTAATTTCACCCATTAATGCTTCAAGTAGAGGAATAATTGCCAAATTTCTTTCTCTTTCACATCTCCATGCGTTAAACCAGATAGGGATAACATTTTTTCCGTGCTCGTCTTTTAGTTTCCCGCACATCATTTTCATCAGGCTCGTTTTTCCTACGCCCCATTCGCCCAATATGCCTATGGTAAACGGTGATCCAGAATCCACAATTATGCCTACCAAAGCGTCTGCATAATCTTGAAATCCTAAACCTTCTCTAGTCGGTGTATCAACAACAATTTTTGCCATCTCTTTATTCAACGAAGTGCCCGAATAAACAGTGGAAACACTGCGAAGAGTTCACAACGCACGTCACATTCTTCATCCTGCACTTCTTCTCCTCCTTTACTGTTGGCATGATCTATTTAGTATTAGCGCCGGTTATTTAAGCTTTTTTTTTCGGTCATCCAATTTTTATATACAAATTCCGTATGTTCTTATGTTCTCTACAGGGGCAATTTCTGAGTGGGAAAAAAGTAACAACTTGGCCTTTAAGACGTAAAGACTTTATCACGTAAAAACATTTTTTGGTGCAACCACAAATTATTTATGCACCGCAATTGGAGTATGTTTATAGTAGTTTATTAGCAAAAGCAGAAAGCGAGGTGTAACAAAATGAGACTTGATAAATTAACTCTAAAGGCGCAGGACGCGCTGCAAGAAGCAAAAAACATTGCCGACAAGTACAGCCATCAACAAATGGATGTGGAGCACGTATTGTTAGCACTTGTCGAGCAACCAGAAGGCATAGTAGTCCCGGTACTGCAAAAAATAGGCATTGATATTGACCAGCTAAAAACACGTCTAGCAGAGCATTTGAGTTCATTACCTCAAGTACATGGCGGTGGAGGACTCGAGCAGATACACGTAACGCCGCGATTGAACAAGACGCTGGAGACGGCATGGCAAGAAGCGCAAGTTATGAAGGACGAGTACCTGAGCACCGAGCATATACTGCTTGCGATTGCTGCCGAAGAAGACCCGTCAGCGCCACAAATACTAAAAGGGCTGGGCGCGACAAAGGACAGAATATATGAAGCTCTGATAGGTATTCGTGGTGGTCAGCGGGTAGTGGACCAAAACCCGGAGGAGAAGTATCAGGCTCTGGAACGTTACACACGCGATTTGACGGACCTCGCTCGTAGCGGTAAGCTCGACCCGGTAATAGGCAGAAACGAAGAAATCCGCAGGGTTATCCAGATACTTTCGCGAAGAACGAAGAACAATCCGGTGCTCATAGGCGATGCCGGTGTGGGAAAGACCGCAATAGTAGAGGGTTTGGCACAGCGGATAATAAACGGTGACGTTCCCGAGACTTTAAAAGATAAACGAGTTGCCGCGCTTGACATGGGCGCGTTAATCGCAGGCACGAAATTCCGGGGTGAGTTTGAAGACCGGCTAAAATCGGTATTGAAAGAGCTAAGCGAGGCTGCAGGTCAGATAATACTTTTTATTGATGAATTACATACGGTTGTCGGTGCGGGTGCAGCCGAGGGTGCGATGGACGCTTCAAACCTGCTAAAACCGTCGCTTGCACGTGGCGAACTCAGATGCGTGGGTGCAACCACGACAGACGAATATCGTAAGTATATCGAGAAGGATGCAGCACTGGAACGTAGATTCCAGCCGATTTTAGTACGTGAACCCACGGTTGAGGATACAATATCTATCTTGCGTGGGTTAAAGGAGCGGTACGAACTGCATCACGGAGTAATAATCCATGATTCCGCGTTGATAGCTGCGGCAGAACTCGCCGACCGATACATTACCGACCGGTTCTTGCCGGACAAAGCAATTGACGTGATAGATGAAGCGGCAGCCATGTTGAGAACGGAAATAGACAGTATGCCTACGGAAATAGACGAGGTAAACCGGAAGGTAATGCAACTGGAGATCGAGGAGCAGGCATTGAAACGAGAAAAGGACAAAGCCTCGAAGGAACGGCTGGCAAAGCTGCGTGAGGAACTGGCAACACTAAAGGAGAAAAGTAACCAGTTCAAAGCGAGATGGCAGAACGAAAAAGAGCTAATACAGCGGATAAGAGAAACCAAAGCGAAGCTAGAAGAAGCGAAGCTAGAAGAAGAGCAGGCAGAACGCAGTGGCGATTTGGAGCGTGTAGCGAAGATACGATATAGCACGCTTGTCGAACTGCAAAACGAATTGGAAGCGCAGAAAGAACGGCTGCAAGAGATACAAAAAGACCAGCAGATGCTAAAAGAAGAGGTAGACGAAGAAGATGTTGCAGAAGTAATCGCAAAATGGTCCGGGGTACCGGTCTCGAAGATGCTGGAAGGCGAGACGGAAAAACTTGTTCACATGGAAGAGCGGTTGAAAGAGCGAGTTGTCGGGCAGGATGAAGCGATTACGTTGATTGCCAATGCGATTCGACGGGCAAGGGCGGGGCTCAGCGACCCGAACCGACCCATTGGCTCGTTCCTATTTCTGGGTCCCACGGGTGTCGGTAAGACCGAACTTGTGAAGACACTCGCGGAATTCCTGTTCGATGACGAACGTGCAATGGTACGGATGGATATGTCGGAATTCATGGAGCGGCACTCGATTGCAAGGCTCATCGGTGCGCCACCGGGTTATGTGGGCTATGACGAGGGTGGATTCTTAACCGAAGCTGTTAGACGAAGACCATACAGCGTAGTCCTGTTTGACGAAATCGAGAAGGCGCACGGCGATGTCTTTAACCTGCTGCTTCAGATATTAGACGATGGGCGGCTTACTGATGGTCATGGCAGAACTGTGAATTTCAAGAATACTGTGATTATTATGACTTCCAATGTTGCGAGTTATCTGATGGAACAGGAACTGAGCAGGGACGAGTTGAGTGATAAGGTAATGGAAGCGCTGAAGCTGCAGTTCCGTCCGGAATTCCTGAATCGTATTGACGAGACTATCATATTCAATCCGTTGGGTATGGATGCGATAAAGCTGATAGCGGAGATACAAATGCGGTATCTGCATGATAGACTTGCGGAACGTAAAATATCTATTTCTGTTAGCGATAGCGTAAAGGAGTTGATAGCAAGTAAAGGCTACGATCCGGTATTCGGGGCGAGGCCGATAAAACGAACGATTCAGCGGTTGATTGAAGACCCGTTGTCACGGCAGATTCTGAGTGGCGAGTTCGGTGAGGGTGATACGGTTAAGATGGACGTTTCGGATGGTAAGGTTGTGTTTTCACAGGGGTAGGTTCTGGTTTGTTTAAGGTGGACTTGCGAGGGCACAAAGTTTTGGGTGGGTCATCCTCTTTTTGGAGGGTAACATCAATGAACACAGAAATGAGAAACAATGCTAATACGGTAGGGCACAAAGTTTTTTATGAAACTGTTATCTATCGTACTTTATTATTAAAAAGGGAGATCATGTAAAGATGAACTGGGTATTTGTAAAAATAAATGCGTTTGAAGGTTGGAAAGAACCGTTGCTGTGCTCAGTATGTGGCAAGACGATAGATAAGACCTGGTATTACCCGGAAGACTTGACCGATGAAGAGGCAAAATGGATAGAAAAAATTTGGGTATGCGAACCGTTCACAGAGTTTGTGGTTTGTGAAGATTGCGTGGTGGGATACGAGAAAGCGATAAAAGGGGCGGATCCTGGTAAATGGTTAAACGATAGGATTATTGATTTTAAAGGACAGTATAAAGAGGATGGAAAAAAAGAGGATGGAAAAAGTAAACCTTGTTGAACTGGCAAAGCATATTGTACGCTTGCAACGAGATATTTTCGCTGAGATTAGCAGATCGGGAAAGCTAAATCCGGAGAAGGCAACTTTATTAGCAGACTGCCGCGATTATTGTTTCTATCTTGTATTGGACATATTAGAAGAAGAAAGCGAAGATGTAACCGAAATTGTAGAGCAACTAATGAAATGCGAGGCATACGCCAGCGGTAAAGGAGACCAGTTTCATAATGGCTTCTTCTTTACGCTCTCACAACTACTAGCTATTAAGTATAAGGTCAGATTGCTAAGAGGCGATGCTATAAATAGGGAAAACTTTAAAGAAAGCTGGCTAAGGACACGGGAAGAGTTAAGGGTATAGGAGAAACAGAAAAATAGTGTTGAGTCCCATTTTTATTTTGCGTACTATTCCTAAGACATTTCTTATTCATATACTTACCGCCTTTTCACTCCACTCAAAGAACATTCCAAGCGTGTTCTCAAATCTCATTTTCCTGACAAGTGCCACATTCTGAGTTTCAAAGTAGTCCAGATCAAGAGCCTCATGGCCACGGTTATTGTACCACTCTGCAAACGCATACGCAGAATCAAACCTCTGCCTATGTCTTCGTACTCCAGAAACCACCGCTCGATCTTTTTTGTCTGTTAGCTTCACCATAAATTGATGTCAAGTTTCTTGACGATATAATTTCGGGACTCTACATTTACTGCGGGATACAAATCTTTTCCGTGCATATTAATTCCATGTGTGAATCGTTTTGGATACGTGTTTCAAACCTCAATTGATCACCTTTCACTATACAGTCTCTTAAACTTTTGTAAACTTTCATCAGAAATTTTTGAAAATAGTTGTTCGTAATCATCAGATACCCCGCCTTCAAAGCGATTTAAGTCTTTAAAGTTTTC
>JAPVWK010000067.1 GCA_028572065.1 Candidatus Methanophagales archaeon | reverse complement strand
GGCAGAAGATGAGACACAAGATTATCATGAGGTTGTTTTAGATAGAGCAACAACCGTCTTTAGTAATTGGATAAAACATCAATTCAAAGGTTCAATTTTGGTTTTGGGTGGAACAGAAGCAAGTTTGAGACGATTTGTCCATTATGATTATTGGCAGAACCGACTTAGAAAACCTATTTTATTTGATACAAGAGCGGATATATTATCATATGGTAATTCTGAGAAACAAATACTTGAGATTGCAGAACGGCTAAAAAATGATTTGCCTTTGTATGATATACCCGGCACGTGCATAATAACAAAAGAGAAAGTCAACACTGCAAAAGAACTTCCAAATTATGAAGAAGTCTTGAATGAAAAAGAACGTTTCTGCGATATGCAGAACATGCTGACAAATACGGAAGATCTTATACAAAAGATTGACAATAGATACGTATTACAATATAAAAGTCCAATATATAGCTCTAAAGATCTTGATGAATATTATGAATTAGAGTATACACGAGAGTCGCCAAAAGAATTAATAGGATTTGAATTCAGCGTCATAACTCATAGAGGTTGCATAGGCAATTGCAATTTTTGTTCTGTAAATCTAATACAAGGCGATAAAATAATTTCGAGAAGTGAAGAATCAATATTAAGAGAAATAAAAGAAATAACAAAATTACCGCATTTCACAGGGAATATAGACGATTTGGGTGGCCCTTCTGCGAATATGTACGGGATGGATTGCAACAAATGCAATAATAGCTGCATAGATTGTAACGTTTTGGATCGGAGCAATAAGAGACTGGTAGGTCTTTTAAGAAAAGTAAGAAAAGTAGAAGGTGTTAAGAAAGTCAATATAAGAAGTGGCATACGATTTGATCTGACAACGCCTGAATACATAGAAGAGATTACAAAATATCATATATTCAATACACTCAGGATTGCTCCGGAACATGTGAATAAGAATGTCCTTAAATTGATGAACAAGGATAAAGGCGACTTAAAGAAATTCATGGCGGAGTTCAAGAAAACCAATAGGAAATTATCATTCTATTTTATGACTGCACATCCGGGTTCTACAATGAAAGAAGCAAAAGAGCTTGCAAGAGCAATTAAGAGATTAAAGAATGCAGAAAGTGTGCAGATATTTACGCCAACCCCTATGACCGTATCAACATGTATGTATTATACCGGGCTGAATCCAAAAACAAAAAAGTGGGTATATGTGCCTTATACATATTCTGAGAAAAAAGAACAGAAGAGAATAATATTTGAGTGAATACGTGAGATATTAATGTTTGGTTGATTAAGTGGGGGATTCTGGTTTAAGTCACGACCATGTCACACCCGATTGAATTCGGGGGCATCAGCCAATGGAACTATAATATCCCGCTTTTATTTAATGTATTCCATTTCAAGATTGACATTAATTCTCCTACTTATATATAAAAAAGCAAATATATTTATTATGGCCGCGAAGAATATCGATATGATCGAGATGCAGATTGATGCATTGGTTAAAGCGGGATATTATCATTCAATATCTGATATTACAAAGAGTGCATTTCGTGTTTTGTTGGAGAGTAAATCGGATTTGAAAGTAGCATCTGCTGTTGAGCTCTATAAAATGGGTAAGATTTCATTGAGTAGGGGAGCGGAAATTGCAGGCGTTAGTTTAGAGGAGTTTAAGGAGGTTCTTGCAGATAAAGGCGTTGTGAGGACGTTATCTCCAAGTCCGGATATAGATGATAATGTGGCGATGATTTTGGAGGGCACTGATTGAATATTCTTTGTGATACGGATGTGCTTTCTTGCTTTGCTAAGATTAAGGGACTTAAGTTACTTAAACAGCTTTTTCCAAATGCCGTATTTCTCATCTCGACAGCGGTATATGAAGAACTAATAAGGTGCAAAGATGCTGGTTTTAGCTTTCCCGATAGGATTTTTGAATTTACAGATGTTACGCAGTTAAATGAAGGTGAATTGGAAGATTATAAACTGATATTGGCACGTGCGAGGCATCTTGGGCATGGTGAAATCCATTCCATCATCATCGCCCGGTTTAGAAAATATCCTTTTTTGACGAATGATAAAATTGCAAAGAAATTTGCGAAAGAAAATGGTGTTGAGGCATGGGACATCCCTGATATTTTAAAAGCGTTGTGGGCAAAAGGGGTGAAATCCAAAGAAGAAATTAAGTGGATTATATCAGAAATGGAAAGAAAGGATAGGATGGTCATTCAGGATATTTGGTCGAAATAGGATGTTAGGACCCCTAGCCTAGCCACCCTACTAATAACTTCGGGTGCATCCGCGGGCAGGTGGTCTAGCGATCGGTTGAGCGCGGGAAAATGTGGGGTGGGCGATCAACTCATTCATCAAAGGCAGCGAAAATTTCGCTTACCATTTCCGATCTTAAAGAGGTTCGACCAAGTCAAATTTGGACAACTGCATTTATAGGGGACTTCTTCTTCGTTCATCTTTTCACCACAATGTTACAGTAATTGGGTATACTTTCCTTACTTTCTTGTCTTTAAAATTCCGTTCATCATACACTACACTAAAGAATCGGTAGATGGCTTCAATTAATCCAATATCCTTTTGTTTCACCTTCTTACCTTAGGAGATGGCTTCCTTTACCTCATCCATGGAAATCCCCCGAAGTCACATTCGTTCAAGCGCATGCTTACAGCGCTTGTGATTCCAATTGATTTTGAGTTCCACATAAGAGCTATATTCTTCTTTTATTTATTAATGTTTCCATTCGGTCCCTGTATTTATAATTTTTGTAAGCAAGCTTCTTTGTATTCTCTTGCCCTGTTTATGTTCTGGATTTATTTTTTATGCTCAGCCGTAACAGTTTACAGCACCTTCAAACTCGCCTAATTACTTTAAAGACTTTACTTTGTAAATCCCTGTACTAATAAGCCCAGAATTTATTTCAAGTGCTTTGTTAAAACAAGTTAGTGCTTCGTCAGTTCTACCTGACTTCATCAAGCAAAGTCCCTTATTAAACAACGAAAATTCAGAGCCACATACCCCGTACTTAAGAGGCTGTCCCACAATTAAAAACTGAGCGAAAAAGAAAGACAGATAATGCTCTAAATCTAAAAAGAAGGAATTTTTTTGTTCCCAAAACCAATTGTGAGACCGCCTCTTGAACTAGCAAAATGACGATTGCAACTCAAAAACTGCTGAATATACGATATCCCCGTATAAAAACTCTGTTTCCCTTTGTAATAGCCTTGTAAAAAAAAATGTTTGGAAGGGGCCATTCAGTTCTTACCCCTTCCTTTATCTGACGTTGAGCTATCTCGCGCTTCAGGCACCCATTTGCGACTGCACGCTCTTTGCCATGAATGATAGCATAATAAGCGTTATGCCACCAAAAATGCCGTAAAAACCTATTAGAAGGGCCATGGTATACAATCCTTCTATTGGTGGGAGAGCGACCAACAGTATACCGATGATCAGCGCTAAAAATCCGTTCAATATGAGCAGACCTTTACTTACATCGCCTTTCGGTAGCGAAAAACCAGCTACGATCCGGAATATACCGCTAACTACTAACCATGCCATGACAAACCAAAGTAGCACTACGGTAGTGGCTATCGGCCATGCAAAGATGATGCACCCAAATATGATACCAACCACGCCTTGAAGGATTGCCAACCAGCGACTCCCTTTTTTCGCTTTTAGCGCACCGACAAGCGCGAAGATACCGCTTACCAGTGCAAATGCGCCCACGAAGATGGTTAACGTTACCAAAGTCATTCCAGGCCAGAACAAGATCAAAAAGCCGATGATCAGTGCAAAAATGCCCTCCAGTGCTAGTACCCATGAATCCTGTGCTAACATAGCTTGCTCCATTCCAGTTGTTTCATTCATATTTTTTCCTCCTCATCCAGAATTGTTACTGGTTGTTCTGTATCCAAACAGCAACATCCGGATGTTTAAACATACTTCTCCACTATACTATTCCACAAGCAACTAATTGTAGTCTCTCCAGTGCCCGATACCGTTCTACCCAATTTTGTTCTTTCCCCCTATTTTCCGCGCGTGTGAGTTCCACGCTTGCGAATCAATCTAATAATGTACATACACGGGTGTACATATAAGTGTTTCTGCTGACTTTAGATTGTTCTGCTTGCGTGCTCACGCTGAATGAAGATTTTGGAGGTGGCCCGTCATGATAAGATCAAGCGGATTTCGAGCTGCTGTAAAATGGTGATTCGGTGCTTTCGTGATATATAGTGGAAAAGCGTTATTCACTCCGCGGTATCGGCCATGTAAAAACCTCGAGCTACTGAAAAAATAGCAAACGTTCTTTGTGAAAGAAAGTTTTCGGATAAACCCGCTTTTCTCGCGCTATTTCTCGTTCTTAATTGCGCTCTCCGATCCACGAGCTGGTATTGAAAAGAAAAATGTCGTACCTTTTCCCAGTTCCGACTCCACCCATATCCGCCCACCGTGCCGTTCCACAATCTTCTTGCAGACCGCAAGACCGATGCCCGTGCCCGCATATTCGTCCATGCTATGCAGACGCTGAAATAGTGTAAAGATCCTGTCGAAGAATTCCGGCTCTAGTCCGATGCCGTTGTCACGCACAGCAAATACCCAAGCTTCGTGATGCGTATTCTCCTGTCGCGAGTCGCTATCCACAAACGCCGAACCACGAGTAGCCGAGATATGAATACGTGGCACCTCATCGCCCCGGAACTTAATCGCGTTTTCTATCAGGTTCTGAAATAACTGAACCAGTTGCGATTCATCCGCCATTACGGTCGGCAGTGCATCGTGGGTGATTACCGCACCACTTTTTTCTATTGCCATTTTCAAATTGGTGAGCACTTGTTCATGCACTATTTCGCAATCGGTCGGTTCGGGAGGCTTACCACGTGTGCCCACACGCGAATACGCTAACAGGTCATTTATCAGCGTTTGCATGCGAATCGCGCCATCCACGGCATAACCAATAAAATCGTCAGCATCAGAATCGAGTTTGCCTTTGTAGCGCTGTGCTAACAACTGCACGTAGCTCGAGACCATACGCAAAGGCTCTTGCAGGTCATGGGACGCAACATATGCAAACTGCTCCAGCTCGGCATTGGAACGTTCAAGGTCTATTACTAATTGTTTTAATTTCTCTTCTGCCAGCCTGCGCGCCTCTTCTATCTCTTTTTCTCTCGTTATAATCCTTGCACAGCCCACCGTTCCTATCAAATCGCCCTTTTCATCCCAAAACGGCGCTTTATAAACATCAAGATAAAGAAATTCCCCTTTAACATTGCCCGATTCCTCGCTCCTTAGGGCTTTCCGTGTCTCTATAACAGCTCTATCGGAATCGGTGCAAGTTGCCCCGAATGTATGATAGTCAGGATTTTCGGGATGAGATTCTTTTTCCCTGTTACCAAAGTATATGTCTGTTTTTCCAATTGGCTCATCCGTGTCCTTGGCATTAAGTAATACTTCACAACAGGACTTATTTGCAAAAATGAACTTACCCTCTAAGTCTTTTGTCCATATAAGATCTGGCAGATTGTCGCACATCAACCTGACCATAGAATATAAGTGTTTTGACTGGCCTTCGCTCTTTCGCAGCTCCACCTCCGCCCGCCTTTGCTTGGTAACGTCCTTGTGCTGAATTACCGCGTTGATTACATTACCCTGCGAACCTATAATGGGTGCGATTACTACCTCAATAATTATGTGCTTCGCCTCTCTTACCTCAAGGTGTTTTATTCTTGAAAGGTTGTAATCTACTTCGAATCGTGCCACTTCACCTTTTTTGAAAACATCACTGATTAGAGGAATCAAACCTTGTTCTTGGAGTATGTTGTCTTTGAAAAGATTATATTTCCCAATCACTTCTTTGTCTCTTACTCCAAACAAATCCCGATATGCCTGGTTCTGCTTCATAATCGTACCTTCGCTATCAGAAATCCACATGCTTACCGGACTCTGTTCAACAATGCTATTTAGGAATCTTTCGGATGAAATAAGCGCTTCTTCCGCATGCTTGCGCTCGGAGATGTCCCTCGTAGTACCCTGAAACCCTACAGGATTTTTAGTCTCATCAAATAATACCATACCCGTTATTTCAACAGCAATCGTCTCGCCATTTTTACGCAACATTTGCATTTCAAACGTTGCACCACTCGCTTCAGGACCTTTATTCAAGTCAGCCATCGCTTTACCGGACATAAATTCCAGAGCCTCGGGAGAACAATGTTCAGATAACGAACTTCCAATCCATTCTTCCTGCGTAGATTCAAACATTTGTAAAATAGCTGGATTAACATACGTAAATTCCAAGTTTAAATTCATTTGCCAGATACAATCAATTGTGTTCTCTGCCAGTAAGCGATACTTCACCTCACTTTCACGCAGCGCATCCTCCGCTTGCTTACTCGCAGTTACATCTTGCAGCGTCTCTATCGCACCAGTGACTTTTCCCTCGCGGTCTCTCAATGGTGCTGCAGTGAAGAATAGCCATTTACCACTCTCGCCCAAAAGAGGGAAGAAATCTTCAGCTTCGTATGCTTTATCTATAAGTACAGATTTTTTATACTTGCCGCCATAATACTTAGCAATCTCTTCTTTTGACGGTTCATCCACTATAAGATCAGCCATAACCGGTCTTTCCGCAGAATAGAACGCCAACCACTGTTTCTTGGTGCCGATTACTTCACTTGCAGAAACACCGGTTATATTCTCACAAGCTCTGTTCCAATGCGTGACTATGTGGCCTTTGTCAATTACAAAGGTTGGGACCGAACTGCCATCAACGATCTGTGAAAGGTTATTCTCGCTCTCTCGCAACACATCCTGCGCCTTGATGACTTCTTCGCTTTTCCTTCTTGCAAATACGTTCGCGGCACCGTAGGTGCAAAAGATGCCTACCAGTAACAAAGTTACCGAGCCGAGTATACGGGCAACACTTTGAAACTCCGGTCCCCATAGCCCCCATATATATTCCTCACCCACAAAGCTAAATATTAGGATTACGCCAAGAATAACTGCGTTTGTATATATGTAATACAAGCGTGGGTCGGCTGTGCTCTTTGGTAGTTTAAAGAACGTTCGCACCGTGTCTGAATATAACAGTCCTTGCGCGATAAAAACAATTAATAGCCCGTTTACCGCTTCCTTGAACACAATCGAGAGTGTCACAGCCAGAGGCATAAACGTATTGGCCGGGGGCACGTTCAGGGTGAATACCCATCGGAATACGGTGAACAGCAACACGGTATTGAACAAACGGAATATCAGCTCGCCAAGATAGATGCTATACCTGGTGCGTGAGAACCAGCCGTGCCACACGATCCAAAGTGTAAATGGCGGTACAGACACCAATGGCCCGTAACCACTTCCAGGCAGCCACAATATCCACATCGTCTGGCACCCGCCACAGAGTGCAGATAACAGCCCGTATCGCCAGCCCCATGCAAGCGTTATTAACATGGGGAATATGAGACCGAGAAGAAAACTCATTCGATAAGTGCCGTAAAAGACAAAATCCACTGGATAAAAGTTTACGGCAAACCCCAATAACCCAAAGATAATCGAGATTGTGATTTTGTATGCAGCCTACTTACATTACTTGTTCCTGGATGCTCGGAATCTCCATTAGCCATACTAACATGTTTCATTAGCTATACTCCTGGGATCTGATATGCACAACGCAAGCGGTATGTCAAGAAGATTCCTGAATACTCACGATCTCTTCCACGGTCTTGATCCAATCAGCGATTTTGTTTATTGTCCCTTTTGCTCCCGCTTCGAGCGCATCTTGTTCTATACCGGTTTTAGCGTAGGCGGTGAACAGGTAAATGTTTGCATTTGGGTCGTTCTCAATTATCTGCCTGGTTGCTTCAACACCATCCATCACGGGCATTCTAAGGTCCATCAGCACGAGATCCAGTTTTTGACCTTCGTTTGCCAGTTTGCTGTACATTTCAACCCCCAATTCGCCATTTAGGGCGGAGTGCACGGTGAACGAATGCTTCTCACTTCTCGCTAAGAACCGTGGCAATAACTTGTGTATATTCTTTTCGTCATCCACAAGCAAAATATTATAGTCCATCTTTATTTATTACCATTTGTAGTCATCACTTAAATACTTTCCCTACAAAAACGCCGTCACGAGTTTCCGTTTTTTTGTTGTATATAAAGTTATAACTTCCACCTTTTTAGGACGCAGATTTACACGGATTTGATTTCTTCTGCGTTGATCAGTGTTAATCTGTGTCAATAATTGATTTTAGTTTTTTCCAATCTGATTCGTTCGGATTTACAAATGCTTTGAAGAACACAACTCATACAGCTCCTTTTGCACCTCGGCATCCTGGTATTTCGATTCGTCTCGTAGATATTCCGAGATAACCGCATATTCTATATCGGATAAGCTATTCTTCAACCAGCCAATCCCTTTCGATTTAAACGGTATGAGCGCATGAAATGTGATACCACACCGCGATGCTGCTTCAACCGCACCTTGCTCTCTATCAAGTAAAACCACCACATCCGAACATTCAACTTTTAACCCGCGCGTATTCGCTTCGTGCCGTATTTGCTCGATTGCCACGAGTTTAGAATTAAATTTTGTCGCTAAGTCATCAATAATCGCTATACGGTCCCCCGTTTCAAACTCGCCTTCTACCAGCGTATGCTCGCCATAACCTTGAATGTGCTCTTTGAAATCGTCTAAAGACCTGACTTCTATTTTCCTTGTCCATAATGCGGGTATGCCGTCCTGTAACGTTATCGCACAGGCAAGGGGTATTCCCGTCATTGCTACGCCTACTACTTTATTCACCGCCGGGCATTCCTCTATAACTATCTTACCAAGTGCATAGCCCACCTTTCGGAACAGTTCAGGATACGAGGGCAGTGGTCTCAATTGTATGTAGAACGGGCTCCACAAGCCGGAAACGAGCTGCCAACCCGCGGGATTGTCGCGATACCATGTCTTTATCAGCCCCGTCTCATATAACAAACGGGTTATCTCTTTTCCGAGTTCCTCTTTCACGTCTTTTCGAGTCATGATAATATCCTCACCATAATTTTGCTAAGCCATATTTGCCTGTATCTACTATTATACTCCCTGTAGCTTTGCTATTAGTCTTT
This sequence comes from Candidatus Methanophagales archaeon, assembly GCA_028572065.1. Classification (GTDB taxonomy): domain Archaea; phylum Halobacteriota; class Syntropharchaeia; order Alkanophagales; family Methanospirareceae; genus QENJ01. Next base: position 1,799 of record JAPVWK010000067.1, on the reverse strand, counting down.
GTGCTGCTTCCTTGTCCATCCAATCCTCAACCACATATCTGACTTTTAACATTCCCCTTTCCGTATCCGTATCAATCAGCTCGAAGAAATATTCCGCACCATCGAAATAATACTCCGTATTCTGCTCTATCTGGTCCAAAGCCTCGATTGGATGCCCGTGAAGATCGGCTTCGTCATTCAAGCAATCCACTAAGAGGGCTCCCAGCGCCGGTATGTCCTTGTCAAAATCCACAATCACATTGCCGTGTTCATCCAGCAGTTGTTTACATAAATGGTCGTGGTCTTTTTCTTCCCTTCTGCCTTTGACTTTCTTGAGCTTCTTGCTCATAATTTAACCTATTTTTAAAAAAATAAAAAGCCTGTGATTTCGATACGACACACATTATAGACACGGTTTTTACAGATTCACACGCAGGGATAGTCTTTCAAATCGCTATAAACCGTCTTAATCGGTGTCTTCGTGGTCGCAAAAGGGATACAATATCCGCCACAGAGGACAACTTAAATACACAGGAAGTGGTATGTTACTACACATGAGACTAACAGATGAGGTTACAGTGTTAATGGGTAAAGCACTGCGAAACGAAACAGAAGCCCGATTTCAGACGGAACTCATAGTGGGACTGGGAAAAACAGATAGCAAGCAGGCAACACAGATATTGCAGCAATACGTGACTCACAAAGACATTGAGGTTAGATTTTTAGCGGAATTCTGGAGCGCGATGATAGAACGGAAAAAACTGCCGCCAGTACCTGCGGGATTAGAGTGGTGACGCTAAATGCCCAATAGCAATACGAACTGGCAAGAAATAGAAACGGAAATAAGATGTTGCACGAACTGCCGAGAACACGATTTTTTTGCTGTTAAAAGTCCAGATGAGCGAGTGCCCACGTCAGAGCCAAAAAACGTAAAAATACTTTTTGTTTCCGAAGCACCACCCCTTAATACGCGGTACTACTTCTTCTACGAGAACTCAAATGATAGACTGCGAAACAGCGTATTCGAGCTTTTACGAGGTGATTTGGGCTATGAAATAAGCACTATAAATGATTTTATTGCTGCCGGTTTTTATCTCCTGCCGACTGTGAAGTGCCCCTCGGCGAAAGACGGGCGAAATACTGCTCCCACCAAAAGCGTTATAAAACTTTGTGCCGTGCAGCACCTAAAACGCGAACTCGAGCATATACAGCCGGACGGTATTTGTTTATTAGGGAGAACAGCGTTACAGGGCTTTTTAATATTATGCGAAAGCTGGGGCGCAGAAGTGCAGAACTCAAGGGAAGTGGGAAGGACATTGTCCGAGGCCGCCGGAAAAGTGTTAGAAATGAGGGTTAAGGCTAAAAAGATCAAGGTTGTCATTTCGTATTGGCCCACGAAGCGACATCGTAAGTTTCATGAGATAAGCAAACACATAAAGATATTGTTGGATGAAATAGACATTTAATTTATATTTAAAGGTATATATAACAATCATGACTGATGAAATATCACCTTTTGTATGGATTACCGATGAATTCACAATAAGAGGGAAGAAAGGTGAGATTATCTATATCCTGGAGTTCCCGGATAATTTAAAGGATACAATTGCGCTATTAATAGAAACCGGTCTTTCTAAGGCGGAGAGAATGTCTGAATCGTTAGAAATCATGGAGGCACTGCTAAGTAGCGATGGGCGATTTCGGGATGTCGCAGCAGAGATGAGAAGCTACCGTGAAACCGTTTTTAGTCGCGGCGTACCCCTTACTATGGTAGAAACGAGGGCGATACTAAGCAAGCTCAGGAAATGGCAGAATCTCGT
>JAPVWK010000066.1 GCA_028572065.1 Candidatus Methanophagales archaeon | reverse complement strand
TGCGGTGGAAGCAGCAGTAAAGATGGTTAAACGGATGAAGGACTTCAAATAAGCGGTTGTTGTATGGCAGATTTCCGGGGTCGAATCACCCTCCGCGATCTTTTCGTTGTGCTAAATGTGAAACCACCGCAAGTATTCGTTTATTCTATTTGAATACCGTTTTTGGTATTGTGATGTCCTTGGAGAATCGTATTGCATAATTGTCGGACATACCGGAAATAAAATCAACCAATATCTGCGTTTTATCTGTGCCGGCAGCTATGTAAAAGTCTTTATACGCACTTAAAAACTCGCCGAAGTCGCGATATGATCGGATAAAGTTATTTGTATAGGACTCGATCTGAAATTCGTGTTTATCAAATAAATCCGATAGCGATTCGTAAAGATTCTGAATTATTACCCCTACATAGTATTTATAATTGTTTACCTTTTCTGCTTCATAGATGCTTCTTTTTGAGAATTCATTAAACTGCGTTATGAATTCGTAACCTTCATCTGACACGCCTACTTTTTCGGTACTATCGGTGGTATCTATAATATCATATATTATCCTGTTTAAAAGAGCTCGATTGAATTGGTTTTCGGCATCAGAATCTGCAATTCCGAGATAGGTCAACGTATCTTCCGGTATTTCCGTGGCTTTAACTACTTTCAGCTCGAGTGCATCTTCCATGTCTCTGCCTAAAGACGATATTTTATCTGCTACTCTAACAATACAGCCCTCATACGAAGCGGGATGTTTATCTAATTCCTGTAGCTCTTCTAACTTCTTAACTTCCCAGACCGGTTCAATAAACTGTTTATCCTCTAAATCTTCGCCACAATGGCTGACTATTCCATCTCGTACACCAAAACTCAATTTTAAGCCATCGCCTCGTTCTGACACATAATCTACCGCGCGAAGACTATTAATTTCGTGATAAAAACCGTGCATTACCGTTGGTTCTTTTTTCACTAGCTCGTCTAATATCTCTTCGCCCGCATGCCCAAATGGTGCATGTCCCACGTCATGACCCAATGCAATTGCCTGTACCATCTCTAGATCTAATTCCCACCCCTTCTCAACTAAGCCTTTAGAAATCGTGGTTGAGTTAGTGAATACATGAAATGCATGTTCGATTCTGGTACAAATATGGTCGTTATCCGGTGCAAAAAAGACCTGTGTCTTCCTTTTTAATCGCCTGAACGGTAAGGAATGTATAATCGCTGTTTGGTCACGGAAGAATGTACCACGTACATCTTCTGCTTTTGGTTTAAACCGCTTCTTATAGACTTCATCAGGAAGCACGTTTCGCTTCATAATATTTTCCCTTGTAGCAAATCCCTATTGCACCACACAATCTAAACAAAGAAGTACTTTTGAACAGGATTATAATTCCTGCTGCATAAGCCCGAACTGGCTATACGGTTTAAGGCGCAAAAAGCTGACTTATCCTATCCACATACTGCGTCTTCGCAAATATGGTCACGAGATCATGTAGTTCAAATATCGTATCACCCCTTGGCAGTATTATCTCACCATTTCGCTCTATCGCAACTACTATCCCCTGCTTTATTCGCAACTTCGACAGCTTCTTACCCACGGTTCTGGACCTATCCGTGACTACCACCTCAAATATCTCCGCCTTTCCGCCACTTACAGTAAGGAAATCTTTTATCTTCGGTCGTTTCACCGAAAAATACAGATGACTCGCAACGGTCATATCCGGATTTTCAAACAGATAGATGCCCGCCTCCTTGAACATCTCTACATGCTCTTCCTGGTTTACTACCGCAACCGCCTTCTTCGTGCCCAGCCCCTTCGCCGTTAGCGCCATCATCAAATTAGCAGCGTCATCAGAAGTAGTGGCAATAAGCGCGTGCGCTCGGCTCGCTTCTGCTTCTTCCAGGGTTGACTTCTCGGTGGCATCGCCGACTATCGTTAGAACATCGTATTTTGACGCTACCTCTCGGCATCTCTTCTCGTCCTCGTCTATGACCACCACGTCATTCTTATCTTTCGATGCTATATCAACTAAGTTTTTGCCTATTCCTCCTAACCCTACTATTATCAGATACATTACTCTGTTAAGGTTACTATATCTTCTTTATAAACTTTCCTCTTCCACTACACGCAACCCGGTTAATAACGCTTCTTCTATATTGGCTACATTTTCACCGCCACCTTGTGCTATCTCAGGTGTGCCGCCACCGCCGCCACCAAGCACTTCGCACACTCGTTTCACCACCACGGACGCGCTTATACGTGTCTTATGTATAGCAGGAACCGAGGATACGACTGATACATGATTATCCTGTTTGCTCATCAATATCGTTAAGAATTCCGCTTCTGCAAGCTGAGCCGCTATTTTCATCAGCCCTTTCGTATCGGTGTCTGGCAAAACATCGGCAATCACATTCATACCGTTTATAACTTTTGCATGTCCTTTCAACCACCCTACACGTAACTCCGCTAGCTCCTCGCGCAACCTCTCGTTATCCTTTTTTAGCTGTTTCCACTCCTCAAAGAACCGCTCCACAGTTGCCGGTAACTTTTCTTGCGGTACCTTCAAAACCGCAGCCGATTTAGCTATCAGCTCTTCGCGTGCTTGTATCGCTCGAACCGCAGCTTCTCCCGCGGAATACCACAACCGTTCGATACCATCTTGTATTCGCTCGGTACGCAATATTTTTATCGGTCCAACCTCACCCGTCTTTGAACAGTGCGTCCCCGCACATGCTTGCACGTCCTCACCCGCACCTAGTTGCACAATCCTTATCTCTTTACTCGCAGGCACGCCACCCTGATAAAGGCAAAAGCCATATTTCTTCTCTGCCTCGTTTTTTTCTTCTATATGCACGCCTATTACCTCATTACGCATGACCATTTTATTAGCGAGCATTTCTATCTCACTTCTTTCTTCGCGTGATATTCTTTTGAAATGCGTTATATCAATCCGGGACCTATCTTCTCCTTTTTGCGCACCCGCTTGCCATACATGCCCACCCAATACAGTTCGTGCTGCCCATAGCACGATATGTGCAGCGGAATGATGCCGGACATGTGCCATCCGCCTCTGGTAATCTATTCTTCCACGCACTGAAGCACCTTTATCAATGCTATTTGCCGCTCCTGCGACCTTATGCAGGATCACACCGTCCACACTCAAGACGTCCTCTACTCTTAGCTCGGGACCGTCAGACCCCGCGAAAGTAGTCAAAAAACCAGTATCCGCGGGTTGCCCACCACCTTCGGGATAAAATAGCGTTTTGTCCAGCACGATAAAGTCATCAAAAGTATCCAGCACGGTAGCTTCAAATTCGGTCTCTGTGGGCTTATCATAATACAATTTCAACGTCTTCGGTAACGTTTTCGTCCTCTCTTTCTGGCTCACCACAACCGGATCTACCTCGCCCTTCTTCTCCTCGGCGTGCATCTTTGCAACTTGCGAATAGAAGTCATCCGGTATATCCACAGCTACGCCATCACCTGACTCGGACGCAATCTCAACAATAACTTCCGGTGGTATGCCATGAGAGTCATATATTTTAATCGAGGCATCAAGAGGCATTTTGCCTATTGCGCTATACTCCTTTAGCTTTTGCTTCGCGATTCTTTCTCCTTTTATCAGTGTCTCCTCGTACCGGGTTTTCTCCAATGATAGAATTTCGCTTATTCTATCAACATACTGTTCTAGTTCAGGGAACGAATTGCGTAATAACTTAATATGCGAAATGACGAGCTCTTCAAGAGGCGTATCAATTGTTAATGTTTTTAACATCCTAAAAGATCGCCGTATAACCAGCCTTGCCAGATAGCCCTCCTTCGCGTTTGATGGTACGATACCATCCGCAATCATGAATGCTAAGCATCTCGTGTGGTCTGCAACAGCATAAACGGCCTCTATCGGTTCTATTACGGTTTTAACGAAGCCGGGGGTCAGGTTCAACTTCTTCGCTATCTCTTTCTTCTTCATAACCCCGCACAACCGTGCTATATCCTCCATCTGTTCCCTATGGGTTTCCAGCGGATGCTCACGGCCTGCAAGGGTCAGCAACTCGTGTATCATTTCCGGAAATATCGCATCATACACCGTGGGTGTGCCTTTTGATGCCCATACAAATCGCTCCAGGCCGTAGCCCGTGTCCACGATGTAGGTCTCCATTTTCTTGTACCATTGCCCTTCTATGTTCGTCACACCGCCATTTTGTGTAAGTTCTAAGTCCATAAAGACGAGAGTCGCGAGTTCCAAGCCGCCGGTAACCACTTCAAGGCACGGTCCTGCGTTTCCGCCGCCCATCCACGGCGCTTCTTTATACGTTACGCTGTCCATGTCCACACCCAGTTGTTTCAGATATTCATCACAGTACCGTACGGTATCGTTCTTCCAGTAAAGCTCTTCCACACCGCGTTTATTGAATGCGTGATGCCCCATCATCTCGAATGTTGTTAGATGACGACCGCTCTTACCTATTGATTCTAGGTCTTCGAGTCGGATACAGGGTTGTGAAATGACGAGCGGGTTCGCAGGTGGTGGTACTTTACCGGAGGTAACAAACGGCTGGAAATTCGATATTGATGCGATATTCAGGTAGAGGTCGTCTCGCCACCGTGCTACTACGGGATACCTTTTCAGGCGCGTGTGCCCGTGTGATTCGAAGAACGCGAGAAAAGATTCGCGTATTTCGTCCGCGGTCTTCTCTTTAAAAATCGGCTTGCCGATGAACGAGTAAGTTTCACAGGGTGCATCACCACAGACCTCCCGGTCCGGGTCGCGAGACCAGAAGCCCGAGCTGCATTTCTTGCAGTCCTTCCGTACGAATCCGTTCTCCTCGAAGTACTCAATGCGATATTCACTTTTGTCCATATTTACTTAAGATGCAGATGAGAGTAAAAATAGTTGTGCAAAAAAGTTATTATTTCTAACCCATTAAAATCGAAACAACAAAAACACCTATAAGCGCAACGGGAATCAGAATCATCCCGGTGAATGCATTTTTCGTTATAGTACGGAGCCCGACCCGGTCTTTCCAGTCACCCCTGTGCATTAAAATAACGCTCTTTGCCGTATAGAACATGGGAAAGGCTAAAAGCAGGAGACTATAGTAAGGGACACCGAGCCATAGAAGTGGAATGAAAGCAGCCCACGAACAGAGCGTCAGTGGCAGGTAAAGTTTTGCTGTTAGCTCCTTACCCAATCGAATAGCCAGCGTATTACGGTTTATCAGGCTGTCGTACTCGAAATCCGGTAGTTCACGTGTCAATTTCAGCTTGAACGCATCTATCATCCAGGGTAATGCAACTATAGTTGGGAGCCAGCTCACCTGGTGCGCCTGCAAATAATAACCGCTGAAGACCGTTAGCCATGCTACACCGGTAGTTAAAGCTAATTCGCCTAGGCAGTGATAAGATAGCCGTGGTCCCCGCGAATAGGAATATGCAATGACTATACCCACGAGCCCGAGTGGCATCGTCAGTGGTCCGGTGTCGAGCGGTAGCCATAACAGCACACTTAAAGGTAATGCTACCAATACGCATATATATGCACCAGTTACTGCCTCTTTCACAGAGATTAGCCCGTTCTCAAGTGCGTTGAACCTTCCGCTGACCGCAGTAGAATGAAGCGAGTTCGCACCTTCTACCTGAAAAATCACACCTTTTTGTTTCAAATCGGTATATACGCTGCACGCATTGAGTACGAAACAGAAATCCGTTAGCAGGAATACCGCAATAAATGATACTGCAAGTACGGGCACGTCAATTGTGTACCCTTCATGCCATGCTAAGACGGCACCTAATAGAAATGGAATCAGGGTGGTTGAGAATTTTGGGAAGCCCGATAGCTCTACCCAGCCGGCTAATGTATTTCGGGTCATCTTCTTTTGTGTTATGAACTTATGTGGGATACAGGAATAAAAAACCACGTGAGTTCATAAAAAGGGACTCGCGAAAAATTGCCAGCACAAATTCGACTGACTGATTGACCAAAAGAGAAAAGAACGCTTTACCTGAAAAAAACAGTGGTAATGGTTCTTGCATGCAAAAAGGTTTATGTTAATCCCGTGGTCTTTTTACGTTGCTATAAAAATAAAAAAAGGAGGGGAAAGGGTTTTAGTTTCTCCTCTGTTTTCGGTAGTTGAACAAGAACAACAGTCCCAGTATCGAAACGACTGGAATAGCCATCGTGCTGAATTCTGGTATCGGTTCCGGCTCATCGCCTTTTACTGTAAAAGACCATACAGGATCAGTTATATAACCCCCATAGGAATCCGGGATATTGGTCCAAACGCCGTTGTGTTCGGTACAGTTCAAGTCGAGAATGAGGTTGTATTTGCCCGGTGTGAGGTTTTTCGGCCATGCCAATATGCCGTCGAAGTGCCCAACATAACCCCAATGGGCAATCTCATACCCGCCACTTACATCATTCAGGGGATCGCCGTTAGTCCATGTGGCACTGTAATTCACGATATAGACCCTTCCACCATCATGACCCGCCTGCGATTCATAACCGAGGAACCCCCAGGCATAAACATTATTAGTCGTGGAAAATTCACTTATATAATTGTGACTGCCGCTCTTGCTCGCGATGATATAAGCATTCCCATCTGCCGCTGCGGTGCCCACGAATACAGCCATCGCTATCAAACATGCTATCGCCAATGTACCTATCATTTTTGTTTTCATTTTTCTTATTTCACCTCCTATTTTTAGTAACCACAAGTCAGAGGTTGCAGCCTTCTTCGGTTTCCTTTTTATGTTACCGTCAAAGGGCACTTCTTTGCGGTACGGTTAAAGTTATATTAGGTGGCGGCTCTATAAGTAATTACGGGTTATACCGGCTATTTCAACAAATACCAGATTTAGAAATCTCGTATTCCGATTTTAAGCTATCAGAACGATTCTTTTGAGGACACACATAAATTTTATTTACTAATATCCAAACTATTTTTTAACATCTTCACATTTTATTTAAGTGTTAGAGCGAAATGAGCAAAAACCAATAAATCCGTTTTCTTGCAGCCCTGCTGCGGAGGTGTCTTCCCCCGCACACACAACTTTTTATATGCCCGGGATTTTATTTAGATAAAAAATGTCGGAAAATAATGAGTTCGATGACCTAATCGGAGAGATAGAAGGCAAGATACAGAAAGACGAGTCGGAAATATACACCGAACGGACACGCGAAGAGGCGTATAACCCGAAGAACGTTGGCGAGTTGAAAGAGCCCAGTGCTGCCGGCAGAATAACAGGTCCCTGTGGCGATACCGTACAGATACATCTTAGAATCGAAGGCGATACGATTACCGATACAAAATTCATAACCGACGGTTGCGGCCCGTCAATCGCATGTGGAAGTGTAGTCACCGAACTCGTGAAGGCGAAAACGGTAGAAGAAGCGGGAAAACTCACCCCGGAAGATATTTTAGCTGTTTTAGGTGATTTACCCGAGGATAATCTGCATTGCCCTGTACTAGCTATAAATACGTTAAAAGCGGCACTTGAGGATTACCGGAATACTCGTTCTTTACGCAACCAGTCTATATCCGAGTGATACAAATCACGTATATCGGTTAGTCCCAGGCTAAGCATAGCTAATCGTCCAATACCAAGTCCCCAGGCTAAAACCGGGTATTTCAGACCCACCGGATTCGTCACCTCTTCTCGGAACACGCCTGCACCGCCTAATTCCATCCACCCTCGCTCTTGCATGTACACTTCTACCTCCACGGATGGCTCGGTATAAGGGAAATACCCGGGTCGAAATCGTATCGAAGGGAACCCCATCTTACGGTAGAATGTTGCGAGACTGCCTAACAAGTTGCTGAATGTCACGCCTTTATCCATAACTATACCCTCTAACTGGTCGAATTCCGGGAGATGTGTCGGGTCAATAGTCTCACGCCGGTAAACGCGGTCAATGCTGAAGACTTTCACTGGCGGTTCGGGATGCGAAGCCAGATATTTTAACGTAACCGCTGTAGTATGCGTCCTCAACAGTAGCTCCTCGCCTAACTCTTTTCGCCATTCACCGCCCCAACCTGTGGATTTTATCGGGCCACCGTGCTCGTGCATCGCTTTTACGTTCTTTATCAGTTCTTCGGGTGCGTCTATCGGCTTTCGCGTTGCCAGATAGAACGTATCCTGCATCTCACGTGCCGGATGGTCTTGAGGTACGAATAGCGCATCGAAATTCCAGAACGCACTCTGGATCAGTTCACCTTTTAGTTCGGAGAATCCCATATCCGTGAATATCCGACGCATACGATCTAAAATACGTTGATACGGGTGTATCTTCGCGGCGAATACTTCTTTTGACGATATGTCCACGGCATAGTGTTTGAATTTATGTTCTTTCCAGGACCCGGTTCTTATGAGTTCCGGTGTGAGCTGCGCTAGCTCTTCCTCAATCGAGACACCACGCGCTAAAAGGTCGTTGCCTGACTCGGTAATCGCTATTTTTCGTGCTACACGTGTGTATTTCTCTAATAATTTACGCGACATCAGTTGAGTCAAGAAGTTGTTCAATTCTTTTTCGTTTTGTTCTTCTACGGGAATACTTTTTTTTACCCGTTCTCTCAGCTGTGTCCATTCGGATTCGCCTTCCGCAAGATTAATCAGTAATAGCTCGTCAATACCCGACTCAGCTCCTGCCCCGGCTACCGGTATCAAAGTATTTTCGTCTTCGTGTCGTTCCATCCTTGCCCAGTGCTTCTTCAGTAGCCAATTTATTGCGATATTCGCTGTTTTGCCAAACTCGGTTTTCAAATCGTCAATGGTTGCTTCTTTTCGATCTACCAAAAAAGCCAGGACTCTCCGCTCGGGCAACCCTTCCGAGGCATAACCCTTTCCCTCTTCGGTCAGGTGATAAAAGTCCTTTTGCGTCTCTTTCACGTCGCAAAGGCCATGTTGAGCGAGCATAAAAGCTGTTTGCATCAAGGCATCTTCGTTTATACCGGTATTCTTCGATAACGCGCTCGGGTCACACTCTTTCTTTTCCGTTTTAAGTGCAAGTAGTACTCGTTTTTCGGATGCCGTCAGTGCCGCATCAGTTGCATTTGTATTTGTTCCGCTCATTTTTCGTCTTGGCTAAACGTTTAGTAGTAGTTGTATCTTATATTATTTTGCTCTGGATAAAAGATTGATGGAAAAAAGGATTCAAAAAGACAGGAACAAATGGCTCTGAAACAAGCGGAAAGCTATAAATTTGTGTATCGGAGATGAAATGGACAGAAGGGTGACCGAACATGCCAATAGATATAGAAATAGTTGTACACACACTTAAAAATCAGTATCAAGACAAAGCATCAACATTGATGGATGTCGCCACAACGAGAAAAGACCCGTTTTTAATTTTGATTTCTTGTCTTTTGAGTCTCAGAACAAAAGACGAAGTGACTGCAGAATCCTCAAAACGGTTATTCCAATTGGCGAACACGCCGGAACAGATGTTACGTCTAAAAAGCGAAGAGATCGAGACCGCAATCTATCCTGTTGGTTTTTACCGCAGAAAGACGCAGCAAATTATTGGCATCTGTCAGGTTTTAGTCGAGAACTATGGTTCTAGCGTCCCCGACAGCATAGAAGAGCTCTTAAAACTCAAGGGCGTTGGCAGGAAGACCGCAAATATAGTTATCACTCTGGGTTATAACAAACCCGGAATCGCCGTTGATACACACGTTCATCGTATATCCAATCGCTTGGGACTCGTGGCGACTAAAGACCCATATCAAACAGAGTTCGCATTACGGAAAACACTACCAAAACGGTACTGGATATGCCTTAATGAACTTCTCGTCAAGCATGGCAAGACGATATGCACGCCGATAAGCCCAAAATGCAGCATCTGCCCGATTACTGAATACTGCAGCCGGGTTGGCGTAACACGGTCAAGATAAAAAGTTAGAGTGTCTGTTTATCTAACCACAGATCACACAAATTTCCACACAACCTTTCCACAGCATCTAACGTAGGAAACACATTTCTCTGTCTTTTTCTGCTTATATGTAATGCAGCACAGGCATTAGCAAACCGCAAACACTCTTCCGTTTGTTTTCCTGCTAAGACTGCATATATAAAGCCGGCGTTAAAGACGTCTCCAGCACCCGTGGGGCTTATCACCTGCACTTTAACAGACGGGCAGTTCAGCACAAAGTCCCGGGTTATCCACGCAGAGCCGTTTGCACCTCGATGTACAATCACGTTTTTGCAGCCTTTAGCCAGTAATTCTTTCGCGTCCCCTTCTGCATTTGCAGACAACCCCTCTATCTCCGCTTCGTTAACAAAAAGGAAATCAGTAGCCGGCAGGAATTCAAATACCGTTTGCTTTGCACCCGCAGTCCAACCGAGATATGCACTCCAGCCGAGGTCCACACCCGTATAAACACCTGCTGCTTTCGCGGACTCAATCAGCTCTTTGTTGACCGTGAAAAGGCCCTCGGTGTTCCAATGTCCAGCCCGCATCACGAATCTTGCACCTCGCACGAGTTCAAAATCCAGATCTTCGGGCTTCAGGTCTAAGTTCGCACCTCTGTCGGAGAGCATAGACCTGCTACCGTCTTCAAAGGATATGCTCACGGTTATACCGGGATGGTCTTCTTTTTCCGATACTGACGTAAAGCAACGTACACCCGAATTTTGCAATTCCGAGATCACCCAATTCGACAGCACATCGTTTCCGGTCTTGCAAATAAGTGCGGTTCGCAATCCTAAAGAAGCACATGCCGCGGCACAGTTTCCTGCCTGACCGCCGATGCTGAGCATGAATTCGCAGCCTATCTGTTTGTCTCGCTCGGGATAAGCCACTATTGGTTTCGTGGCTATGTCACAGAACACATCTCCTATGACTGTTACATCATATTTTCCGCTCGCCATCCTTCTTCGTGTCTTCTTCCTTTCCCTTTGCGTCTTCCAACCGGTAATTACCGTACTCGTCTATCTTCGGCGTTTTCGTCACCAAAAAGTACGGCAGCGCGAAGATAAGCACAACTCCGCCGACCACAATGAGTACGATAAGCCCAACGAAAACACCGAGTCCCACGAGCAGCACGATCTGTGCGAGCACATCGAAATAATAGAGTACCCCTACAATTACTGCTACAATGGCTAAGAAAATAGCAACGGCGGTAACTGCGTTTCTCATCTGCTTCTTAACGCGCCATCCAGCAGGC
>JAPVWK010000065.1 GCA_028572065.1 Candidatus Methanophagales archaeon | reverse complement strand
GTGTATTTTGTTGCTGTTCGGGTTTTGATATGCTAAAGAGACGGTCCAACAATCAAAAGCACACAAAAACGAAAAGTGCTCTAAATACAAACTTTCTTTCAATTTAACTTACAAGTTCACAACTCGTGAATCGCCATAGTTAAATAGTGAAATATGCAATATCTATTAAAGGGGAAAAGTATCAAAAGGGAGAAATGGAAAGTACTTTTGCAAAACCTGCTCAAACTGAGCTTACTGTTAGGAATATAAACATTTAAAAATCTCCTAAGTCGAACTCTCACTTCAATAAAGGGGTATTAACAAAAGACAAATTATCATGACCGAATGGCATACAGACCCCGGGCATTTATGCCTATACCCGTTTCTGGCTGCGGCATCGGAATATGTAGATACCGCCGGAATTACGCTTGATGATTTGATAAGCGCCGCTTCGTTCGAACGGGCAAGGCTAAGAGGGAAAGCACGGGTAATAGAAGCGATAAAAGACGCAACAATCAGAAAGCCGGCAATAATTAGCCCTGCTCAGGCAGATATGGAACTATCCTCGTATCCGTTTGCTCGTATTCTCGTATCTTGTATCGGTGACGGTTATCTTATTCGTAGATATGCGCTCTCAGAAGCAAAAGCGGCACACGAGCGGTTAGCTGGGGATGCCAGTCTGGATATTATATACGAGATGTCCGAAGAGTTTGACATACAAATGGAGTTCTTTCCGCATGAAGACCAGGTTCTGATTGCTTTCTCTGATTATTTACGGTTCACCACGAATATACGGGATAAACAGTGGCGACTGGTAAACCGGGGTATGGAACGTGGCAAGGTAAAACTAAGTAAGGCCGAATTTGTTCGTGTTGTTCAGGAAGCGATGTATGACCGTATAAAACAAGACCTGCCGTTGAAAGTGCCCAAGCAAATATGCAAAGCGATAGACGGCTACATGGGCGATATAAAACGCGAGTTAGAAGAGAACCGTAAGAAACTAGGGGATGTCGGTTTCGAGTCGTTAGCGAAGGACCCGGACAGCTTCCCACCTTGTGTAAAAACCATTCTGGGCAATTTAAAAGAGGGCGTGAATGTTTCTCATGGTGCAAGATTCGCGGTTACTTCTTTCTTGTCAAATATCGGTCTAACCGAGGACGAGATAATAGCGATATACAAGAATTCGCCGGATTTTGATGAAGAACGGACGCGGTATCAGGTGGAGCATATTGGCGGTGACAAGACCGGAATTCGTTATACTGCACCGTCCTGTGCGACTATGCGGACGTATGGTAATTGCACCGGCACGGATGATATTTGCGATGAAGTTGCGCATCCATTAACTTATTACAAACGTAAATTGAAGCTGAAAGCGAAGAAAAAGAAAGAAAAAACTGTGGCTAAAGAGCAGGTGGAACAAGATGAAAAGGTATAGCTACAAAGTGGAATTTTTGCCTATAGAAGGTGAAGAGGGTGCGAGACAAATAGATAAAGCTAAGATTGAAGCGACTTTGAACAGGTATGCGGAAGAGGGTTGGCGAGTCTGGAAGATAGATATATGCGGTAATCTAGGTCTGGTTTGCGTGTTTGAACGAGAGGAAAGCGAGTGAAACAGCAAGCAAGTGGGAAAAGGTATTGGAGTGGCAAGAAGAGAGTGGGGGTGAGATTTGAGTGTTAGATTTAATAATGACAAAGTTGTATAATAAAGAGGTGGTTGAAGGATATGAAGATTAGAAGTCAGTTGAAGGGCGGTATATACGACGTAAGTTTCCGATATAATACCAATTTGGGTGTATATACGACATTAATGTCGGATATACCTAAGTTGTCGGACATAGCCTGTCTTAACGGAATTTATAAACATGAGTAATTTTGAATATACACCACCAAAAAATGCACCTGTTTCCACAGAAGAAATGCAAAACGATTTAAAACAGGTGGCAGAAAAATTAAATACAGATACTCTTACCCAAAAGCTTTATTCAGAGCATGGAAAATATGATGTGACCAATCTTTCAAGAAGATTCGGTACATGGAATAGAACCTTAGCAACAGTTGGTCTTAAGCCAGGAAACATAAATAATTACTCTGATGAAGAATTATTTGAAAATATACTTTCTATTTGGCAACACAAAGGGAAGCAACCTACGAGAAGAGATTTATCAATAAATCCTTCAACAATTTCCCATAGACCTTATAATAGAAGATTTAATTCATGGTCACATGCACTACAATCTTTTATTGAATATGCGAATCAAAATGAAGTTCAAGTTAACAATAATAATAGTTCTGAGCAAAATAAAACAGAAAAACAAACGAGTAGAGACCCTTCGTTAAGATTACGGTTTCAAGTACTCAAAAGAGATAATTTTACTTGTTGTCAATGTGGTGCAAGCCCTGCAAAGGACCCTAATGTTGAACTTCATGTTGACCATATACAACCTTGGAGCAAAGGGGGAGAAACAGTAATCGAAAATCTACAAACCCTTTGTTTACAACTGTAATTTGGGTAAGAGTAACTTGGAATAGATATGGTGCATATTCAAATCGACAGGCTACGATCCGACAACAGCGGATATGAGGTTCCGTTCCCTTCGGTCACTTCACCCAAATTGCTCCAGTTGGTCGCAACTTCTCATATCTGCAGACGTTAGACGCCATGCCTATAAACAAGGTTGATATTTGCAAAAGGACTTTGATAGGCTATGGATGTAGCCAAATCTAAAAACGAAGTGCCAATCAGATTAACAGGGGAAAGATGGTTTCATATTACAGAAGAGCACTCAGAGATACCGCAGGAGGAAGTTGTCATGCCAGACTTGTTACAAAGCAAAAACCGATCCATATTCACTTATCCTTCCACACTCATAAATGCCCCTTCCAACCGAAACGCCGGTATCCTGTCGTCATACGACCGCCCATTCACATCAACGAACTCTGTGCAGTTGATAGTCCCAAACTCATTTGTAAGCGAACGTTCATGAATTATCTGCGGATACGAACCCGTGCGTATGCAATAATGATATGTACGACCCGCAAGCAGTACGAACTGAGGCGAGAACCGAATGCTGCGCCAATCTCCTGTGTAACCATCCTGATCCGCAACTACCTCTGTGTCATCCCATATACGTACGGATCCCGAATGTCCACCCGTACCGGGGCACGAATACGTGTAAAGCTCGTACACCCGTATATCCCACTTTGGCGTGATTGTGCCTGTATGCGTGCCTGCTATGCTTGGATAAGTCCCATAACCCGTATTAAACACCGGCGGTTGTCTAACGGTAACATTATCCTCCTGCACATCACTTTTCACTTCGCCTTCGGGACCTTTTACATCCACATTCGAAATTCGTAGTGCGGAGGTCCCGGCGTTTTTGTGATTCGCCGTCAGGTTTACAGTAGCGAATGTACCGGGTGTTGATATTGCCCCCCCGGTGGCGATACCAAATATAGTAAACGTATCATCCACGCTATAGTAACCAAAATTATCGGTAAACATCCCGCCAGTTGTTACGCTGTTCACGGTAAGAAGCGACGGATCAACGCACAACAAATCCAGCTTTATTTCTGTTATCGGTTGATTTGGCGTCACGGCTATATCTACAGTAAAGGTCTCCCCTGGATTAACGGTTTTTTGAGTCGGTAAAATCGCGATTCGCGTTGCCGCAGACGTTGCGGCACCTACTCGTGTGGCAGACCATGTTATGAGTGGATAAACCCTGACAACTCCCCACAAATCTTCATGCTTATATTTCCAGGTACCTTCTGTCTCGCGACTAGAAGTAAAAACACCGGCAATCGTATTTTCTGTATCGGGCGGTGTTGGCGTGTAATTGAATTTGCTGTTAACTATTGGGGCGTTAAATGCGTTACAGGTATATTTTGTATTTGATATAGCAGTTCCAAGTTTCAAACCCGTTGTTTTGTCAAACATGTCCATGGGCACTTCTTTAACAGAGATCGAAAAAAGTGTTACATTATTTCCCGATACCTTTAATTCGACTTCTCCGTTATATGAGGTATTCCCTTCCCAGAGTCCATCGTAATTCTGCTGTGCGTTACTGGAGGAGCTGCAAATACTAACAGTAACAGCAGCCATCAATAACACAAAAACAACTGCGCTAACTTTTTTCTGCATCATCTCTTTACCACTTCTATTCTCGTAATCACATAAACTTTTTGGCGTGGCTAAAGATTGTAAACGACAATAAACATGAATAGTGCAGCGGCGATTAAAGCAAAAACAAATGGATGAAACGAGATAACTATGATAGCGAAAGAGCACAAAAACAGTGCTATTGCCACGGTTGATACCGCAAGCCGACGCAAAAGTGCCATCTTCTCTGGTGCTACAACAACCGTTCTCGCCTCTTTCGTCTCCTTTTTCGCTTTGCGTCCCTCGATTTCGACTCCTTCTTCTACCTTCTCTTCTATCTGTACCTTTTTTTGCTTCTCTTGTTCTACGATTGCCAGTGAAAAACTCTTCTTCGTGGCGCCATAACCGGTACTCACAAAAATAGCGCCTGGATCCATATCCTCTATAGTTCCCGCATAGCTCTTCGGCAGTCTTACAATCGCTGCTATTTTCTCTTTGTCTATCACATACACCTTGTCCTGCAGTATCATCACTTTGTCCGCCATTTCATTGCCAAGCGAGAAATGCACATGCGTTGGCTCGCCACGATTGATAATAACCATCTCGAAACTCGTCTCATCGCCTAACTTCAGTGGAATCTTCAACACGTCAGATTCAAACTCTATCGAATTCCGGCTCTTTCTACTCAGGTATATCTTCTGTTGTATTCGTTCCATCTCACCGCCTCAGAACGCCGTGAATTAGCATAATAGGACTACTAACACTCCATGTTCATTCTGCCATCAGTTCCGGCGGTAATAGGTTGGGTATACTATCTTCTATGGGGTACCGCAGGTCGCACTTTTTACAATACAAACTCCCCGTTTCTATCTCGCCGCCTTCCGATTCCGTTTCTATGTTCAATTCCAAATCGCCCTTACACATCGGGCAGGCGAGTATATCCATCAGCTCTTTCTTCATCTTTCATCTCAACTCCGTATCTTTAACAATGTTCAAATTTAATTAAATGTTCTTCAGTACGCAAAGGAAAAGAAAGAGGTATGAGCGAGGTAAAGTTTGAATACTCGGACCATCTGGAAATAATAGGTGTAAAGGGTATTCCGGAAATAAGGGCAGGTGACGATTTAACTGCTATTCTCTTTGACGCACTGGAAAAGAACGACTTGTACCTAGAATCGGGAGATGCTATCGTTTTTACATCCAAGGTAATCTCGAAGAGCGAGGGCCGTGTCGTGGACCTTGTGGAAGTGAAAGCAGGTAATGAAGCAGAACGGATAGCAGCAGAAACGGATAAAGATCCGCGTATCGTGCAACTCATACTGAACGAAATAAGAGAGATTGTAATAGTAAAGCAGAATAATATTATAGTAGAGACAAAGCATGGGTTCGTATGTGCAAATGCGGGCGTTGACGAGTCAAACGTGGAGGAGGGCAAAGCGGTATTGCTGCCGGAAGACCCTCAGAGCAGCGTTTCACGGCTCCGGCAGGAGATAGAAGCGCAAAGCGGCAAAGAGGTCTCCGTGTTAACTTCTGATTCTTTCGGTCGGGCGTTTCGCGATGGTGTTACCGGGATATGCGTAGGCGTTTCCGGTGTTCCGGCACTGCTGGACCGTCGCGGTGAGCTGGACAGGTTTAGTAGGGTCGCAATGATAACAAAGGAAGCTATAGCGGATGAAGTATGCGCGGCTGCGAATCTCGTGATGGGCGAATTCAATGAGGGCATACCCGTGGCAATTGTTCGTGGGTTGCGATTAAAACAGCGCGATTCCAACATAGAGGATGTTCTGTTTCATAGAGCGAACGATCTGTTCAGATAATACGCATTAGCAACTTGCTAAACCGCTGTTTTGTTTTCTCACCAAAAAAGAGGTAATGAAGCGCCCGCACGTTCTTAGTCGTTTGGCTTAGAACTGTTACTGAAATAGTGTAATGCTTATGCGGGTGCGACCATAAACCATATTAATGTTATTATTCAAAGCGTTGAGCAGTAAGACCCGGCTAAAGATGCTGAAGCTATTGACGAAGCAGAATTATCATGTATCCGGGCTGGCAAAAGTGTTAGAGATATCAGTACCTGTTGCTGCGAAGCACATCAGAATATTAGAGGATGCCGGGCTGGTGCACTCAAAAACGTTTGGGAGGACGCATGTGCTGAGCCTGAATAGAGAAAAGTTGTATGAAGCACTGGAAACTTTTGGCGAGAGTTACGAGATAACTGTACAGAAAGGCACGAGTATCCTGGATGTGTTAAAGGAAGTTGCAGGTGTGAAGATAAAGCGAATAGGAGATAAGGAGTTTGTTGTTTCTATAGACGATGAAGAAGGGTTTTTTGTTTACGAGGTGGATGGTAAAACACCAGATGTACCAATCAACGACTACAAACTGGAAAAGGATGGAACGCTAGAGATAAAACGATTGGTTCCGGTTGTCAAGAA
This sequence comes from Candidatus Methanophagales archaeon, assembly GCA_028572065.1. Lineage (GTDB taxonomy): Archaea > Halobacteriota > Syntropharchaeia > Alkanophagales > Methanospirareceae > QENJ01. Next base: position 4,739 of record JAPVWK010000065.1, on the reverse strand, counting down.
GAAGCTGCGGGTAAAGCTAAAAGCGGATGATGGTAAATCAACCTGATTAGCCGAGAAGGCGTTGTCGGGCAAGGTTTTTAGTCGTGAGGAACTCGAAACGCTCGTCTCTTCAACTCGTTCCGGGGTGCTATCGCACTTGCACAACAGTATCAAAACAAAAACCGAAGTATTTATATGTCCTTTGAATATACATTATTTTTAGATGTCTTCCGAGCTGCCTAAATGTAGGATTATTGTACTTACGAGGTCCAGCAACCCGGGATTGATTGATGTGTATTTAGACATTGCAAAAACGGGCTTTAGCCTCGGTGAGTGTTTTTAGAGGTTGCTCGGAAGTCGTAATAAACAGGGATACAGACATGGAAACCGAAAAGAATGCAAGTAAAGAGCACGACATGGATGCCTACGTGCGTATGCTGTCTTTGGCAGACATTTTGCGAGAGCCTGTTATTCTGTCGGCGATCTGGATGCTGAGGCTACTTCCAGGAAGTCGAGGCCTGGACGTAGGATGCAAGGCAGGCCACCATACTTTGTGGTTGGCCGAGGCGGTGGCACCCGTGGGACATGTCACCGGTCTTGATTTGTCACCTGAGCTTCTGGTTCACGCAAGGGAACTAGCAAATAAGTCCCGATTCTCTGAACACGTTTCCTTTCAGGATGGGGACTTGAACAAACTTCCCTTTGACGACAACACTTTCGATTGGGTATGGAGTGCGGATACTATATGGATCGGACCCAAGGGCTGTTCGGCTGGAGACTCGTTGCCGGTGATAAAAGAACTGACACGGGTAGTGAAGCCGGGTGGATGCGTAGCCATCCGTTTCTGGTCTTCGCAAGAGCTACTATCGGGACATCCGCTATTGGAGGCACGGCTCAATACGACCTCTCCTGTGATCGCGCCATTCACCCGGGGTATGAAACCTAACTTCCACTTCTTATGCTCGCGGGGCTGGCTACGAGACGCATACTTGGATAACCTAATTGGCCACACATTTGTAACTAGTGTTCAGGCACCGCTAAGTGATGACGTCCGTGGCGCATTAACGGCACTATTCCAGTCATTCTGGGGAAATGCGCAATCTGAGGTGACACCGGAAGATTGGGCAGAATTTGAACGGATCTGTCAGCCAGAGTCACCCGATTTTATTTTGAATCGGCCGGATTACTCTGCCTTTCTTACCTATTCGCTATTCCATGGTAGGGTAGTCAAGAATAAAAATGATTGATTCAGATACGGAAGTTGAAGCTATTAAAGAACTATGCACAACCAAAAGGTGGTTTATGAAATGTCTTTATGGACGAGCCGCTTCATATATTAAATGCGAAACCGATGGACATTCCCTACTCTGCTTGCAATTATAGTGGCTTTTTATGTGCTATGGTCCATAGCCGGAGCATTTACCTCAAATGCAGACCTTATGGACTGGCTAATCCACGGGAACGACGATGGCTGCTGGAAACTGGTTCTGATATCCATGCCGATTGTGATAATCTTAGGCTATATGTCCCGAAGCTGGAAAGCAGGTCTTGCGGTTGCCTACATACTCTGGGCACTGACAATCATTAAAACTTTTCTTGATTTCGCATTTGGATCGGCCAATAGCAGGAACCTTGAATCCATTGAACTTGCGGTAAAGCTCATGCTCGCACCTGGTTGTGCCGTTGAGGGGGCGCTGAGTGGATACGTGGGGGGCTTGACAGATGAACACGAAAACTAAAAAGATTTTAGCCATCGCCCTGCTATTGGTAATTGCATCAGCCGTAATTATAACTGCTCTTGTGATGTTGCAATCGCCTGTGAAACATGAGCTCATGCAAACACAACTGGACGGTCTTATCGCACAGTACAATGGTACGAGACTGACGACAAATCCGGGTATGGACACATATCCTGCGTGGAGTCCAGACGGCAGGAGAATCTTCTTTGAATCAAGGCCAGACGTCGGTATCAGACGTTATGGTTCGGAATGCTATATCAGTGCCATGGACGCAGACGGCAGCAATCTGACCCGGTTAGCAAATGGCACAGACCCGGTTGTGCGTTCTGACAAGATATTTTTCCGATATGATAACTACCCAAACTATGATTTATGGGTCATGAACACGGATGGGTGCACTAAGGAATATTTAACCTCTTTAAATGCGACTTCACTTATCTCTAACCCTACCATAAACCCGAATGGAACTAAGATATGCTACTGCACAGGACATTGCAGCGATAGTTATTGGGTGACGTTGAAAAATGGCACCTGGGTAAGAGCGAAAAATAGAACTTTAAATTGGAAAGAAGAAACAATTAGGCTTGCTTGTAGAGAGGGACATGTGGCTGTTTTTGTGATGGATATTGATGGAAGTAACAAAACAAAAATAGTTGACAGTGACTCAATTCGTACAATCCAACATTTGAGCTGGAGTCCTGATGGAAGAAAGATACTATTCCAAGCATCCCCCACTCCTATTGAAATCTATGACATTTGGGTTATGGATGCTGATGGAAGAAACATGAATAAGTTGACATATTCGGGATGCAATACCGATAATATGAGTCCTGTATGGAGTCCTAATGGCGAGAAGATAGCATATGAGTCCCAGGATCGAAACAATATAGACATCTGGATAATGAACCCTGACGGTAGCGACAAAAAGCGTCTAACAGAAAGTCCAACCGTTGAGCTATTCTCCGATTGGAGTCCGGACGGCAAAAGGATTGCTTACATTTCATGGTCTTCGGACGGGTATATTTATGGAATAAAGCATAGTTACGAGGACGAATCCGAGATATGGCTGATGACTGCGGATGGAAGCGATAAAGAGCGATTGTTGAGTATCCCCTACCCGTATGGTTTAATCGGGGGTATCGTGTGGAGTCCCGATGGCACGGAGATGGTTTTTGTTTTTCAGCCGAATTACGAGAATAGCGATATCTATGTGATAGACGTGCCAGTAAAGGAGGAGTAGGAAAGAGGCAGAGAAGAATGTAACTATCTAAACGGCATCCATTTTTTGTGATTTTTATATACAAGTTCTGCATTGTGTAAAAAAACATCGTTATCCTTTAAGAAATCAGTGTTAATTCCCGGTAAAGGCCCCAAGCGAAACGGAACAGGAAGAATTCATCCAGCAAATTGAAAGATGTCAAATCTATTGCATTCGTAATAAAAAATGTATGTCCGGATGTCCTACCTTCATTCCAAATTCAACAGCTAAACATCCACGAAAGACAAAACCCACTTGCAATCACCGCACCACATGAACCGAAGTGGCTTTAAATGACACGTAGACCTCCGCCCCTACTCGCAGCCCAAGCCGTTCACGCGATTGCTTCGTAATAAGCACGACAATCGAATTATCCAGCCTTACCCGTGTTAACGGCCCCATATCATTTATCTCCTCTATTCGCCCTTTCAAACAGTTCCTTGCACTGCTCTCTTCCCTGCACCCGGCTAAAATTATATCCTCAGGTCGTATGAACACTTTCACCTTACCCTCGCAATAAGAAGAAACAGCGAATATGTTTGCGCCTGTATCTACTTCTATCTCGGCAACGCCACTTTTGTTATCCCGAACAATCCCGCTAAGTATGTTCTCCACACCCACGAAATCCGCTATAGCCTCGTTTAAAGGTTTGTTGAATATCTCGAACGGCGTGCCTACCTGCAGTATCTGCCCGTTCATCATCACCGCTACTCTATCCCCCAACACCATCGCTTCTGTCTGGTCATGCGTTACATGCACCATTGTAATATCTAATTCCTCTTTCACTCGTTTCAGTTCTACTCTAAGATAATCGCGCGTTCTGCGATCTAAAGCAGCCAAAGGCTCGTCCAGCAGTAATAGTGGCGGTTCAACAGCAACCGCACGTGCAATCGCAACTTTCTGCTGCTCACCACCGCTTAGTGTAGTGGGATACCGGTGCGCAAGATGCGATACTCCCAGCCAGTCCATAATCTCCGCTGTTCTCTTCTTATTCGCGTCCGAAGATGCGGACTTATTCAACTTCAACCCAAATTCTATGTTCTCCTCGACTGTGAAATGCGGGAACAGAGAATAATCCTGATAGATAAAGCCTACCCTTCGTCTTTCCGGTGCAAGATTCGTTACGTTCCGCCCACCAACCCAGACGTCGCCACTGTCCGGAATGTGAAACCCCGCGATTGTTTCCAGCAGCATCGTCTTGCCCGCACCGGTAGGCCCCAAAATAACGAAATATTCGCCTTGCTCAATCTCTAAATTTATGTCCTTCAGAGCGAATTCTTTCCAGTCTTTGTATAAATTACGGATTCTTATCATTTCAGGTTGTAATGCCCTTAATAAGCATATCCATGCCGGGAGCGGGGCTCGAACCCGCGACTTCCAGATTATGAGTCTGGCGCCCTAACCCACTAGGCCACCCCGGCTTTCTATTCTTATCCTTTTAACTCCTTACGCAGGTCTCCGATAGGGGCTATCCGCTCGGCAACGGCATCGTGCTGATGGATGCTCTCCTCGTTTATCTGCTTTATTGAGATGATAGACTCGTCTGGTAGCTCAGTAAATGTTTCTACCACTCGTTTCGCCATCTCTCTAACGCAATCTTCCACGAACATCGGCTTCTTATGTCCGAGTTCAACCACTTTCGACTCATCCGGGCGCTTCAAGATTTCATACGTTTTTGCACTCATGGATTTCTCGATTATATTTATTATCTTACCCATAGGGATTTTGACATCGTTTTCTACTTCTATGGACAGTATGCCCCT
>JAPVWK010000064.1 GCA_028572065.1 Candidatus Methanophagales archaeon | reverse complement strand
GCATCGTATGTTCTCGTTCATAAGCATGAATTGGAAAGGAGAGCCACTTGTTAGTCATGAAACTATTATCAAACTGGTTGCCCGTCTTGATAAGAGTAACTATGAAGGTGGGATAGTATTCTCTGGCGATGATATGGCAAATCTGAACATAAAAACGCATACGCTACATCCTAAATGGAATTATTCTATTCTACCGAGAAAGGATTTTGAAATTGGATGTATTTAAAAATTTAATAGGTTATTTTCTGGCAAGCCCTTAGGGACCTCACAACTAATAATTTACCCGAACTTGTATCATCTTCCACTGATTTTTTAAGCAGATTAACGCTGTTTAACATGGATTTGAAGTAGTGTAGTTTTTAATTTTTATTCAACCCGTAAAAACTTGATTATCCGGACAGTACCGTCTGTGTAAATCGGTAAAATCGGTGTCTATGATTTTTATCGAAATGGGTAAACTATTTACAGGGAGTACCCTTACACAACAGCCTCATCCAAAACATTTTTTATAGGTGCAACGTCACCACAGTTAAACAAAAATAGCAATTGTTGTAACTTTATTTTAGAACCTCAAAAACCATAATCTACCACTTTGTTATTCATATTGAATGACCATTCATATTGTCCTTTTAGGGATATAGAATACGACTAGTGGTTATTATCGTTTTCTGAAAACCAGAAAGGTTTAAATAGCCTCTATCTAACTTGTTATAATAGATGAACCTAAAATTATGCTGTTTTGGACAGAGCAGAAAATGTTGTCACTATCCGAATAAAATGTTTGCATTTACTATCCCATACTTCATTCTCAACTTTCTTGACCTTATAATCACGCGAATCGCGCTTGCAACCAGTGATAACCTGTACGAACTGAACCCACTGTATTATTACCCGTATTTCCCGCATGTTAAGATATTAGTGCCGATTCTACTATTCGCTCTTTACGTATTCTTATATTGTATTAATGAAACGAAATACGGACGGAAAGCAGTAGGAAAGGCCGGATTATATTCTATAATCACTTTGATGGTATTATCCTGGATTGTCTGCGTTAATAACGTGTATCAATGGGCAATAGTACTCTAACACCCAAAAATCGTGATTAAAAAGAAGGCGAATATCTATTTAGTGCTTGTTTCGATAACCCGTGTAACTTGAGGTTCAAAGATATGACCCCAGCTTCTTGACCCGGCTAACCGGATTTGGATGCGTAGAAAAGAGCTCCATCGCCCTATCAGTACGACTCACGCTCGCTCGTTCGGTAAAAACTCGTAACTCATGCTCGTCTATCTTACCGTCCCTATTCAGATCGGCAGCACTCAAGTCCTTCAAATCGTTCCGTGCGGTCATCGGATCCGCCGCGAAGAACGCTCGCATACTACCGAACTCTTTCTTTACCTTCTCCTGCTTCAGACCGGCACTGCCATAAATCATCTTGTACAATGCAGAAGCGAGTTCTTGCGGCTTATTCGTTAGTTCTACACTGCCTGCGTCTGCGTAATATTCCCTTACCCGTGATGCGTATAGCACGATAAGATTACTTATGAAATACATGACAAAGGCAATAATAGCAATCGCCATCATCGGTAATCCACCTTCCCTGTCTCTACCGCCACCGCCAAATAGACCGGACCAGAAAAAGCTGAAATATATGAAGTAGCAGATCATGGGTATCACACTCAGCGCAGTTATAACTACCATATCGCGATGCTTTATATGCGATAGTTCATGCCCAATAACTGCTTCTAACTCGGCCTGGGTCAGCATCTGCATCAAGCTTCGCGTGACACAAACACGAGCTTTCTTTTTTGAAGTGCCAAAGGCAAAAGCATTTGGTATGGGTACCTCAGAAATACCGACTCGCGGTTTGGGTATCCCTGCTTTCATCGCTAATTCGGTCACCATCCGATGCAAATTCGGCTGCTCCTGTTCCGTGACATAGCGGACACGCATTGACCGTTCGACAATCTTCGGACCTATAAAGAACTGAACAGCCACAAGTGCGACTGCGATTACCGCATACAGTAGCGGCGTTCCGACACCCGCAAAAGTAGCTATGACTATCAGTAACGAATATATAACAGCAAAAAGTAGAAATACCGCGAATAACATCCTTATACTTAACCCTGCTGTTCTCATAGTTTATCACTGTATAGTATGGTTCCTGCTATTATATAAAGTACAAAAAAACAGTTTCCAGAAATAGAAACTTTATTTTTTGTAAAGCTTTTGTTCTAAGAGACTGTTAGTAGTATTCGAACGAAATGTATCCCGCAGTTAGAATGAGACGTTTACGAACGTTAAAGCTGATACAAGAAACACGGCTTTCTATAGACGACCTGAGTCTACCGTTGTTTATTGATGAGAGCATAGCAGATAAAGCGCCGATTGAATCAATGCCCGGGCAGTACAGGTTCTCGATAGAGCGCGCGTTGAAAGAAGTCTCGGAAGCGCATTCACTCGGCATAAAGTCAGTGCTGCTATTCGGCATCCCGGCGCGAAAAGACGAAACCGGAAGCGAAGCGTTCAATAAAGAAGGTGTAATACAACGAGCGGTTAGAGCGCTAAAAAAGGACTTTAAGGACCTCGTGGTCATCACCGACTTATGCCTCTGTGAATACACAACCCACGGGCATTGCGGTCTTATAGAAGACGGGACAGTGCTCAACGATCCGACACTTACGATACTGGGAAAAGTAGCGGTAAGTCAAGCGGAAGCGGGTGCGGACATTGTCGCGCCTTCGGGTATGATGGACGGTATGGTAAAAGCGATAAGGCATAGCTTAGATCAAAACGGCTTCGCCGACACGGCTATTATGTCGTATGTAGCGAAATACAATTCCGCTTTATACGGGCCTTTCCGCGATGCTGCGGATTCTGGTTTCAAGTTCGGAGACCGAAGCGGCTATCAGATGGACTTTCACAATGCACGGGAAGCACTGCGCGAAGTAGAGCTTGACATTTCTGAAGGTGCGGACATTGTGATGGTGAAACCCGCTATTTTTTATCTCGATATTATTGCTAAGGTACGCGCGAGGTTTGACGTTCCGTTGGCGGCATATAACGTGAGTGGCGAGTATGCAATGCTAAAAGCGGCTGCGGAAAGTGGCTATTTAAATGGTGAAGAGACGTTGATAGAATGTTTAACGGCGATTAAGCGTGCGGGTGCGGATTTGATTATCACGTATTTCGCGAAGGAAGCGGCTGCGATATTAATACGGTAATTACGAATTCTGATTCTAGCAGTTTTTTGTAGTTGTATATACAGTATAACTTCTACCAGGCTATTTAGGACGCAGATTCACACGGATTTGTTTTCTTCTGCGTTGTGCATGGGCAATCTCACGCAGTATCTTCCTGTATCCTTAGCGTTATCCCTTTTTTATTTACCACTAGTTCAAGCCTTTTACCTGTAACATTTTCAAACTCGTCTAACAGTGAGAATACCTCTTGGTCCACATGTATAAACTCTTCTATACGTTTCATGCCAAACCGACCCTTTTTTTCCGGATTACCGCTTTCTTTTCGTGCATTCGTTAAAGACCAGAGCTTTGTCGGCCCGATCATCTCACAGGTGATTAATCCTTTACCCTTAAGACCTTCGAGATATTTTAATGTGGTTGTTTTGCTCATGTTCGCACGTTTAACCACTTCGCTCGTGTTTAGTCTCTCATTCTTAAGTAGTTCAAGTAACTCTTTTTCGCGCCACTGCATTCGTTGTTCACAATAAACATATGTGTACATATACAAAAATGAATTAGTTTGTTCTTTTTTCTAGTTGTATCTAAAGTATAACTTCTATCTACTTAGGATGCAGATTTAGACGGATTTGAGTTCTTCTGCGTTAATCAGCATTAATCTGTGTCAACAATCAATTTTAGTTTGTTTATCCATCTGCACCCATTTACCTACGCGGTCTTTGCTTGCAAATAAATGGCCCGCTATTTTGCGTTTACTCCAACCTTTATCGTGCAGCTTTCTTGCGTTTTATGATTAATAATTCTTTTTCCACTTCGGACACTTCAGTACTTATGACTTTTTTGCCTATAACAAGTGTCTTGTCTTTATACTAAACTCAACCCCTAACAATCTGGTATTCAAAAAATGAGCGCGAAGTTTTAGCTAATTTCAAGTGAACATTTGAAACGAAAGTCCAAAACGAAAAAGGCTGAATTTGCATTCGTCCGGATGGTTTTTACAGGCCATGACTTTTACCCGTAAAGAGAGTTTATTGGTCGTTTGTACTTGTAGGTGTAGCGGACTGTTAATCTCCAACCACAGATTGCGCACGGCACCTACCTTTACTCGGAAATACCAGATGAAGGCGAGTTTTCATTCTGTATTTTTATAGCGAATGACAATCGCTTTGACTTCAGATATGAAGTTAAGGACAGACATAAAAATAAAAAATACGTTATACTTTATATATATAAAAACGTTAATTGTATTAACCAAAATGCCGGGAAGGGAAGAAACAGCCGAAGAAAGACGGGGAAGGTGGATGGCAAAGGAAGCCGAAAAAGCGGTCGAAGGTGGCAGGAACGTAAAGAAAATCAAGTGTTCAAAATGTGGGCAAGAACTTGATGAATTTGTAGATGTTCGGGGAAGAACTCTTTGCTTTGACTGTTATGCGATGGAAGAGGAAAGATTTTCAATACCGTAATTAACGGAATACGTTATTGGGATGTGCTCAAAAACATATTCAGGACGCAGATTTATGCTGAAAAATATTTCAAAGTATCAAATGCCTTACGTTTAACTTCCGGTTTAGTGCTAAAATTAATATCACCATTGCAATCTCATAAACCTTTTCCAGAAAACCATAACCCAGTGTATTATAAACTCGATAGAAGATTCTAATGCTCTCATCCGTCAATTTATCATATTAAAAATCCTGATTATCTGCGTTCTTCTGCGTTCGATAATCAGAAATTATTCTTTCTTGTCATTTTATTCGCTACGTAGTGCAATATTAGTTTTGCTTACTCCGAGGGATATGCAACATCCATGTCAATATCAAGATCCAGGAATCGTGCCTGATACTCTTTGTATATCGCTTTCGGGTCAATATCCCAAAATAGCTCGGGATAGCACCATTTTGCCATGTATAGCACCCCTACAAAGCAGGCAGGTCTGGTTGTAATCTCATATGCAATTGCGTAGATTTTTTCTGCCTTCACGGCGGTGACGTCTGCTAAACCAGTACGCCCTTTTAGTTCGTCCCTCTTGATTTGCAGTGTATCACGTGGGGTCCATTTGACAATAATCGCAGGATCCTGTGCAAGCAGCCATTCCGCATCTACTTTTGGATATGCCCCTAATAAATCAGCAGCAATGTTATTACCACCCGCCAAAAAGCATAAGTGATGATGCACAGAGCCTTCAGATGCTGCTTCATACTCCTTAGAGTACTCGAAATACACTTTGGGCTTCCTATCCTCTGAGAGTACTTCTAATCGGCTTTCGATTGTTTCCATATGCCCACGATAGAACTTAATGAACTCTCCTGCCTCTTTCTCTTTGTCCAGGAGGTATCCCAGTTTATCCAGTTCTTCTTCTAAAGTTACAGGATCAGTGAACACCATACGAATAACTTTGATGTTCTCAGGTAGCAAATCATCTACCTTTTCTGGTGCGGGGAATTTCTCACATGTTAATATGACATCCGGCTCAAGTGCGATTATCGCTTCAAGATCCGGCTCCCACAAACTCCCTATGGCTGGTAATTTGCTTAGCACCGGGAAATAAAACACATCTTTTGTTATAGCACTGGAAACGCCAACCACTCGCTCTTTTGCGTTTACTATTCGTATTGCATCACCATAAGTAGCGGAAAAAACGATTAGCCGGTTTATTGGCTTGTATATCGTCACCGACCTACCCGTGGAATCCGTAATATGTCGTGGGTAGTGCGGATAATAACTCGCAGATTCACGCAGTTCTTCTGAAGAGAGATGACCTACTCGCTCACCTAAATATTCCGCTCTAAGATACTGCATGATCTCATTGGCAAGTACTTCTCTCGCTACGTATTCTTTATTTGAAGGTACGCTGCTACTATGTTCTTGCGCCATTGCAGGCATTACAGTCAACAGTAAACAAAAAGCGCTAAACACCAGTACTATATTAAGCAGATTAAGACGAGATAAAGTTCTATTTCCCTTCACTATTCATCTGCTCCTTTTTTAGTCATTAGTTTCAGTCATGCACAAAGCGGGTTCATATTTTGATTTGCAACGCTGTTACAACGGTATCAGTTGCCGTTGCGTTAGTATTGACAATGGGTGCGCAACGACTACTAAGTTTCGTGGTGCGGGGTATTAACACCATTGCTTTTATTTTATTATGATTTCTGCTCATATATTTATTTAGTATGTTTTTATTTGTATTGATTATATAAATCTTCGAAAAACAAAATTTAAAACGTCATTAGGAAAAGCGATATTATCAAGATTAAATAGTTTGTCGAAATAATTAAATGGTATTAAGACATGAACATCGTGATTTATTTAGTTACCGCTGCAACTCTCATTACCTTCGGTGTGATAATTGCGAATCTTGTGCTGGAAAGTAACGCGATAAGGAAACTATCACCGTTAATAAAACCCTTTTGCCGTGCTTCCAACCTACCGAAGGAATGTGTGTTTTCGCTTTTCGCTTCTTTTTTCAATCCAACCGCGGGTCAATCCACGCTGGCTGGGTTCTATTGCGAAGGCAAAATCGGCGATAAGGAGACTATACTAACGGTGGTGATGTGTACTTTCCCTATTGTCATAGGGGAATCACTGTTAAGAGTGCAAGCGCCCATAGCACTTGTGCTTTTAGGGCCCTACATTGGCGGCATTTACATTTGCCTAAATCTTTTTTCCGCGTTTCTACAGTCTTCTGCTGCGTTTGTGTATTCGCGATTACGCTTTCCTGTACGAAGGTGTTTCGACATGGAGATACAAGTAGCTCTCACGGAAACTTCGCGCGATCAAAAACTGAAAACGGCATTAAAAAAATCTGTTACCACGCTGAAGAAGATAATACCGATAATGGTGGTGTCGTTTTTGATCGTGGATTTACTTTTTGCGCTCGGAGTCATGGACTATATCAGTTCATTCTTTTTCCCTGTCTTGAACCTGTTAGATCTGCCGGGAGAGTGTATAACCGCACTCATAGCGGATTTAGCTCATTTCTCCGCGGGTTATGCTACTGTTGCGGCTTTGATGGCTAAAGGCGTGATAAACGCGAAACAGGCTATAATAACGCTACTTATTGGAAGTATGTTGATTACAACTTTGGTCTATCTGAAGACCAGTCTTCCTATGTATATTTCGCTGTTTGGACGGTTAGGTATGAAGATGGTAGTGATAAATTATCTGTGCAGTATGGTCGCGAAAGTATTTGTTATTGCTCTTGTGGTTACGGTTATGTGACGTTTAGCGCAACTATAAGAATACCGGTCGCCTATCTGTTGTTACAAATCGCTAATTAAATTGATTGCAACACATACCCGTCAAACCACTTCTGTTTGAACATTGCATTCACTGCGGGGTCCGTGAGTTTCTTATACAGGCCTATCTTGTTATTAACGAAGCCATGTAATTCCGAATCCACCACCTTATCGAACTTATACCGGATATTTTCAAGCGTATTGTTTGCGTTCATCACATCCCGGAGTTCCTCATTCTCTTCTAACTTAATCTTAATTTGCTCAATATCCACCTTGTCCTCGTCCGTCAAATTGAGTCCGTACGTTTCATTTAGTGTGTCAATAATATGAGACAAAAGGTCTATCTCTTCTTCCGCATGTTGCGAATTTCCATTGGTGATACCAGGTATCTCAGAATCGGTTTTCGTAAGTGGCAGATTCCCCGTAAATGTTTCCTGAATCCGAAAAGAATCCAGATCCACAGCCTCGCGAATTTCAGTAGGAATACGTTTTTCGCGTTTTGGTAGTTTCCTGTTCAAGTTCTTTGCGAACACGTACAACTCTTCCAGCGCCACATCTTCAAAGGAGATGAGCTGAGAGACAAACCCATACAACCGGATAAAACGTTGCAGCAGGGACTTGAAATCCTCCTGTTTATTTTCGTCCGCTAAATATCTCCAGGCGTTCACTACATTGTCCAATATCGGTTGCAGCTTCTCTGCTTTTTCTTGTGGGTTGAAGAATATCAGCGCAAATTCTTTTACCTCTTCTGTGGTATATACTTCAAACCGTTCCAGCTCCGATTGGAGATCGTAGAGCTTGTTTGGGTCGGTCTCCTCTTCAAGGGACGTGGTCTGGAAATAAGGTTGAAATGATTTCTGGATCTCTTCCGCTTCATTCACGAAGTCCAGAACTAACGTCTCTGTTTTACCACGCATCGTTCTGTCCAGTCTGCTCAGCGTCTGGACTGCATGCACACCACCCAGCTTCTTATCCACATACATAGTATGCAGAAATGGCTCATCGAATCCCGTCTGGAACTTCTCTGCAACAACCAGAATCCGGTATTCCGGTGTCTTGAATGCGTCCGGGATACTGACCCTTGGGGGTAGCCGGTTCAAGCTGATTTCTGTGTATTCTTCTCCTGTATCCGGGTCTCTAACAGTCCCGGAAAATGCAACCAGAGGTTGGATTTGGAGGTGCATATCTGCCATGAGCTTTTTTAACATCAGATAATACTTTACCGCATGTAGTCTTGAACGAGTCACAACCATTGCACGACCACGACCCTGAATCGCATTCACCGTCTTCTCCATGAAATGGTCTAACATGATCCTGCTCTTCATCTCAATTGCATGAGGCTGCAAATCCACGTATGACGTGAGCAGTTGTACCGCCTTCTTCCGCTCGTATTCTTTGTCGCCTTCCATCTTCTTCACCAGCTTGAAGTAGCGTTTGAACGTTGTGTAATGCTCCAGAACGTCCAGGATGAACTCTTCCTCTATCGCCTGCCGCATGGAATAGATATGAAAGGCAACAAACTTACCGGCTGCATCCTTATGACCAAAGAGTTCCAACGTCTTGTTCTTTGGCGTTGCGGTAAACGCGAAGTATGTGATATGCGGTTGTCGTCCCCGGGTTCGGATTTCCGTGATAATCGCATCTTCAGGGTCATACTCGTCTCGGTCCTCTTCTTCCGCATCTTCCAGATTCGCAGATAGCGTTTTCTTCAAATGCTTTGCCGATTCGCCCGATTGGCTCGAATGTGCTTCATCTATGATTACTGCAAACCGGTGTCCTTGTAATTTGGTCATGGCATCGGAAATAACCGGGAACTTTTGCAGTGTTGTTGTTATTATATCCTTACCATCTTCTAATGCCTGCCGTAACTCGTACGAATTCTTCTCCACTGCTTTTACCACACCCGGTGTCTGTTCAAATTGCTTGATATTATCACGCAGTTGCTTGTCCAGTACCCTGCGGTCGGTAACGACGATGATACTATCAAATAGCCGTTCCTTATCGGTATCATTCTGATATAATCGTGCCAGTTGGTGGCATAGCCATGCGATCTCATATGACTTCCCGGACCCTGCGGAATGCTGAACGAGATAGCTATGACCCGCACCGTCTATCTTTACCGCGTGCAGCAGTTTTCGGACTAAATCCAACTGGTGGTACCGGGGGAAGACAAAGACCTCTCGCGTGGATTCTATAACGCCTCGGGTCTTGTCCCAATTTTTTTCCGTCTTTGTGTGTATATGCAGATAATCGTTGATCAGGTTCAATAGCGTATCGGGCTGCAGAATATCTTCCCATAGGTATGCTGTCTTGTGCCCCTTAGGGTTAACAGGGTTTTCGGTGTCCTTATTAAACGGCAGGAACCTGGTACTCTCGCCTTGCAGTTTGGTGGTCATAAAGACCTTTTCATTGCCGACTGCGAAATGTACCAGACAGCGTTTGAACATGAACAGTGGCTCTCGCGGGTCTCGATCCGTCTGGTATTGCTTGATTGCATCATCAACTATCTGACCGGTAAGCGAGTTCTTCAGCTCTGCTGTTATAATCGGGATACCGTTCAGGAAGATAGCGAGGTCTAACGAGTTCTCGGTCTTCTTGCTGTATCTGAGCTGTCGAACAACCGAGAACCGGTTCTTTTCGTATAGTGTATGGTGTTCGGGGTTCATTCCGCTGGCGGGTTTGTAGTATGCCAATTTGAACATTGCGCCTCTGTCCTTTATGCCTTTTCGTAATACGTGCAGCGTGCCCCTATTACGGATCTCCTTCGACAATCTGTAACAGAGTTTGTTGGGTGTGTCTGCACCGTACTGTCGCTGCAGTTTCTCGTATTCCTTTGGTTGGGTCGCTTGAATGAACTGGATCACCTCTTTGGGGATGAGGCACAGGACTTTGTCGTAGTCTTCGGGGCGGCGTTTGTGATGGCCTGAGTTCAGTAGCTGCTCTTCAATATGCTCTTCAAATTTCCGTTCTGTTACTTTTCCGCTCATTTTTTTCAGTCCCAAATGCCACTTCTTTTTCGGTACAAGCGCTGTATCTGCCGTTGTTAGATACGTTTATAACTAAAATATAACTAAAATATAACTAAATTTAGCTAATAGCTACACTTTCTTGGTTTGTACCCATACTGGTTTTTTACGTGACCCCCTGTTTTCAATTAGAATTAACTTTTTTGACATTAAATTCTTTAGTTTTGTTTGGTTCATGAATGTATAACCTCCTGCATTCCGGAATCTCTCACATCTATTTTTCCTGTTACCACTTCGGAAATCAACGCGGTGCGGTATTCTTTTAGGTGGTCTATTTGTCTTTCTTGTTTCTCTATTGATTTATCCATTCTGGTTGTTTGCTCGTCAAGATAATCTGTAATTTCTCTCTGTTCGTCCACAGAAGGTAATCCTATGATGAAATCAGCAATAAAATTTGTTGGCACTCTTTTTTGCCCCGCAGCGCCAGTCATAAAAGCTTCACCCATTTTTCGAAACAAATTAGTCCGTGTTATATAGTAGAGATATTTTGAGGTGCTAACATCTGGTATCTCTCTTAAGACGTAAAATTCTGTGGAGCCAAATCCAATCATACTATCAAGATTCTCTAAAAAAGCACCTTTTCCATTCTCAAAGCAGGGTGTGATTTTCGCAACAATTGTATCGTTTTCTTCAAAATATGTGAAACCATTCCATAACTCTTTGATAGGTTTTTTCATATCTGTAATAAAAGTCCCATCTTCATTAACCATTTCCATAGGTAGAAATGTTACCAAAGTACCAGAATCTTTTGATAATAGAGAGTTGTCCTTTGTTGGATTAATCATTGCAAAATATTTCAACTTCTTCACATCCCAATGTTCCGGTATCTCACCCAGCCACTCAATGCCCGAATCTTTCAGTTTCACATTCGGGTTCAGTCCTTTG
>JAPVWK010000063.1 GCA_028572065.1 Candidatus Methanophagales archaeon | reverse complement strand
TATACCTACCACTTCCAATTGATTTTGTTCTATCCTTCAGTTTCATCTCACATCCCTTAAACTTCTGACAACTTCAGCGGGGTCGAATTTCACACCTTGCGTCTTTCTCCTTGACTCATCCATTAACTTCATCACATTCTTCCTCTTTTCTTCTCTCGCCTTCTCCGCTACCGCTTCTCTTACAAAGCACGTCCAATCTACGTTCACTTCACGCATCATCTTTTTCAGTTCTGGTGGTATACGAATTGAGAATACTTCAGTATAAGCTATGTAATCTAAATATATCTACTTTTCTTCAAGCAATTCAAAAGAGCAAAAGCACTCTAAAGCGTCTTCATAAAGAGAACAATAGGAAAAGTAGATTATTTCCTCCTTCACTCGTCTATTTTATTCTTATCCTAATCTTATCGCTGGTATCCAATCGGAATATGTTTTTCCGTTCGTATCTACGAACGAAGTGCAAGTGATTGTTCCTCCAGTTACTTCTTTACTGGCTGCATGCAATACCTGCGGATAAGAGCCCGTGACAATTGTGTAATTGTACATGTGGCCTGCCTGCAGGATAACAGAAGGAGTGATTGCTATGTTATGCCAGTCGCTCTGGTATCCTGTCCAGGTACCGTTTGCTATCAATTCTCTGTTTTCGTATAATCCGATAGTTTCGGTGTGCCCGCCTGTGCCGGCACATGGGTAAGTGTACAATTTGCTGACAGTGATGTTATGTGAAGGTGTGATTGTGCCGGTATGTGTGCCCATTATGCTGGGGTAAGTGCCTACCTCAGTGTCAAACACGGAAGATGCAAAGTAGTTCTCCCATGGCAGCATCAGCGGGCGGTAATCCTGATGCGAATCTATGTTGAAATGGGTATCTCCTATTCCATCGTTGTCGCTATCAGATCCATTGTAATCGCTCCAGTAGTTGCCCATGTAGTTATTATATTGCTCGCTGCTGTAAGTGTAACTTATTTTTGATGTGGAGTTCCAACTCGTGTCGGTCTGACCGGAGGGACGAACATTTTTGCTGTTGTTGAAATTGTTTAGATATATGTTGTTGCTTAGGGCATCAGAAAAACCAATTCCATAATAACTGTTGAAATTGACTGTGTTGTATGCTAAAGTATTGTTATTGGAATAATCCCAGAGGTATATTCCAATGGTGTTATTCGATGCGTTGTTATTAGATATAAAATTATCAGAAGCATTCTGGAGATAGATTCCCGTGCTATCATTGGAAGCTTTGTTATTAGTAACTGTATTGTTGGAGGAAGATTTGAGGTAGATTCCCCACTCACAGTTAAAAATAGTGACGTTTTCTATCTTTGAATCACTTGAATGATCAAGCAGTATTCCCTCTGACTTATTGGCCAGGATCAAGTCTCTCACAGTTATGTTCTCCGAGTTTACTATTCCGAGGTAACCAACGTCCAAACTTGAATCTATGATCAGGTCTTTCTCATGTACAAGGTATCTAATGGGCTTTCCATTTATTTTGTTGCTCGTGTCTATATCCTGAATGCCCTCAGCATGAAAGTTGTATTTGTTGCTCCTTGATATTGTGTTGTTTCTCAATGTGTTATTAGACCCACTGATGCGCATCGAGTTTGCAGTGTTGTTTTTTAATGTGTTGTTAGAGCCATCGACGCTGATTGAACCCCTATTCGAGTTTGCCCTGTTATTGTTTATGATGTTACAATTAGAATCAGAACGGAGATGGATAAGATCATGTTCATTATTGATTAGCGTGTTATTAGAGGAACTCCAAAGTGAGATTCTTGCTATGTTGCTATTTATAATGTTGCAATTGGAATAATACCCAAGATGAATTGAGGCGTTGTTATTGGTTAGCGTATTGTTATTCGAGGAAGACAAATAGATGCCGCGGGAATCGTTCGAGTTTGCGGTGTTGTTCGTGAGGGTATTGTTATTCGAATAATACAAGCGAATACCGTAATTGTTGTCCAAGACGGTGACATTTTCTATTCTCGAATCGTTTGAGTGGAAAAGTAGCACTCCATCACGATTATTCGTTAATATTAAATCACACACAGTTATATTTTTGGATTTTATGAGCCCCACAAAGCCTGCATCATCCGGTATTTGCCGATTTTGTTGATTGACCAGATAGTAGATTGGTTTTCCATTTACTTTATTGCTTGGGTCTATGTCGTGGACGTAATCAGAGAGATCCACGCAACAAATACCAAAATTGTACTTGTTTCCAGACATTGTATTGTTTGTTAATGTATTGTTACTTGACATGCGCAAGAAGATGCCATAATCGCGGTTATTCGATGCGTTATTGTTTGTTATGGTATTATTATTGTTCGAATCCCATAAGTAGATGCCGTAGCCGTTGTTCAAGTTCGCGGTGTTGTTCATGATAATGTTGTCATTCGAACCAGACAAGTAGAGGCCATAGTTGTTGTTCGATACGGCGTTGTTTGTGATAATGTTGTTGCTTGAAGAAGACAACCGGATGCCATAATAATCATTCGTTACAATATTATCGGAGATGGTGCAGTGTTTAACACGTCCAAGATATATTCCAACACCCCCCCATCCTTCTGTTGTACCATTCACAGTAAGCCCACTTATATTCACATAATCTGCTTTTACCTCGAAGACATGGTCATTAGAACTTGCAGCCTGAAGAATTGTTGAAGCCGAGCCATTCTCTGATTTGAGCGTCAAACGCTTGTTCACAGTTATATTTTCTGTATAGATTCCATCCCTCACGATGATGGTATCGCTAGGGCTTGCCGCATCCACTGCTGTCTGAATAGACTCGCCGGGATTAACATAATGCGTTGTAGCTGCGGAAACACATCCAACGCTTAGAAATGTCAATGTTGCGATTAGAACCACAAATATCAATGCTTTTCGCTTCCCCGTTTTTTTGCTTCTCACTCTTTCCCTCTCCTAATTCTGGTATATTTAATTCGAGTGTAAAAAGTTTTCGGCTCGTACCAAATTCTGGTGCTTTTCCCTTCGCTGCGCTTTTACCAATGTAAAAGAAACAATATACCAAAAATCAGATAACTAAAACAATGCTCGACATAATCAGCTTCTTAACGCGAATACCCCTACGAAAAGAAACAAGAATAGAAGCAGTAGCAGCCAAGACATACCTATTCCCATTAGCGGCTTTATTTATTGGCTTACTCGTCGCCGTAGTAGCTTTAGTCTCTTTCTGCTTCTTAGCCACGGCACCAGAAATAGCAGCTTTGTTCACACTACTTGCGATTTACCTAGTCACCGGCTTGATACACCTGGATGGCTTAGCGGACTTTTTCGACGGACTCATGGCAAGTGGCGACAGCAGGAAAAAGCACAATGCGATGAAGGACGTTAAGATAGGTATTTCCGGGCTATTCGCAGCAGTATTTGTACTCCTTTTTAGCTTTTTTGCTATTAATATCGTATGTACCGTCCAAGGAACCGCTAACTTTGATTTAGCCACTTTTTACCACTTCGTGGCGGTATTCGTAATCGCAGAGGTGACCGCAAAATTGAGCATGAACACCTGCTTGTTACTTGGCCGAAGTTTCGGTATTGGCTCTGGCATGGGTGCTTTGTTTATACGTTCCACTACAATGCCGAAATACGTGTTTGCGCTTAGTTCTGCCGTACTTATCTCGTTAATCGTTAGCTCATTCTCGGTTCGGTGCTGCATTGTGTTTAGTGGTATCGTAGTCGCATTTATAGTCTCGTACGTGGCAAAACACAATTTTGGTGCTGTGACGGGAGATGTAATCGGTGCTTCTAACGAACTCGCAAGATGTGTAGCGCTGCTTATATTGGCGATTTTGAGTGTTTAAGAGAGTTGATTCAATGCCCTTTCTTTAAAACGGAAGCGACACCAACGGCATGTTTATACTTTATTCTACAAATACCTTTATTAACCTGCAACGAAAAACGAGTACAATGAACATAAATGAAGCAGCCCGAATATTGGTTTTAGACCCTATACATGGCGCCGAAGTAATCGCAGACGAGTTGAAAGCACTTGGTAAAGCAGTGCAAGTATTCAATCCGTACAGTAACTCGTCTTTGGATCAATCGGAGAGTCATGACTACGATTTGGTTATCGCGCCTGTGCATCTGAACCCGAACTTTGAGATAGTAAAGCAAGCTTTAGAGGATAACATACCTTTTATGAGCCACCACGAAGCCGTGAAAGAGCTTGCAGCGATAAATAACCTTTTCGATGGTATAAAAGTGCTGGAAGTAACTGGTACGGTTGGAAAAACATCGGTCTGCGAGTTGATGTGCCAGTTGGTAAAGAACAACAAGGTGCTTTCGCATACCAGTTCCATCACAAGGTTTAAATCGCCCGAAAACGAGATACAGTTTCCCAGGTTGGGTAGTACGCCTGCGAACGTGTTGAAAGTAATGGAACTAGCACGTGAAAAGAATTTGAAGCCCGATATAGCGGTGTTCGAGATCTCGCTTGGGTTAACGGGAATAGGGGATGTGGCAGTGATAACGAGCCTGGAAGAGGATTACAAGGTTGCGGGTGGCACAAAGGATGCGGTTGCGGTAAAAAAAGCATCGTTAAGAAACTACGCTGGCAAAGATCGGAGTGTCGTGGTCCATCCGGGTTTATTAATATCTAATCTAAACGTTGGCGGGAATACTTATGGTGCTAAAGACAAAACACTGTGGATAGAAGACAGCAAAGTCATTTTTGACGGTGTGAGGACCATAAACGGTGCGTCTATAAGAGGTGAAATAGCCTTTGCACCTCTTGAGTCTTATATTGCTACGGATTATTACAGGAACTGCTTAGAAGCGGCTTTTTGTGCTGTTTTGAGTCTTGGCATCCCCCCTGAGGAGCTCAATATTGCGGATCTCGCACCAGTAAAAGGGCGGCTGAAGCTGGAGAAGATTAAAGGTCGGATTTTGATTGACAATTCCAATTCAGGCACGAAATTGAAGTTCCTCGCAGAGATAACAGAGCTGGCAAGGCGAATATCAGAGAAAATGGTTTTAATCGTGGGCGTTGAGTCGCAATATGTGTGTGAGGGCATGGACCTGGAAGAACTGAAAGAAGTGGTTAAGACTGGTGTATCGGATTTCGTTGAGATATTAATTGTGGGTGAGGAGTTCAAGGGTAAAATAGCAGGCAAGAACGTGTTTTTTACTGATAGTTTGGATATGGCATTGGAAAAAGCGATTGCGGATTCGGACGAAGGGTCGGTGATTATATCTAATGTGAAGACCTGGCGGTGATTGCGTCAGTCCCGCGTGAAGCGATACGGCAAAAAGCAACAGGGGCGATTAAAGCAACCTATTGATTTCCAATAGTACCCGACTTTTTTGGCTGTATTTCACGACAAGGCAAATAACTATTTGATGATCAAATGTTAATTATATATCAAATAAACAGAAGAAAAGAGAGGAGGGGAAAGATGAAAGTCCGAGATATAATGAGCACACCGATTATCACCGAAGATGAAGACACGCCGATTATTAATATAGCAAAGGATATGGCGGGGTTGGGGGTAGGGAGTGTTGTAATAACAAAGGACGGTAAACCTGCTGGAATTATTACTGAGAGGGATCTAGCATTAAAGGCCTTATTGAAGGACAGAAGAGCAAGTGAGGTAAAAGCGAAGGATATAATGTCTTCCCCGCTGGTTACTATTGAACCGGAAGAAGAACTAGAAGAAGTATGTAACCTAATAGTAGAGGCCGGCATAAAGCGGCTGCCCGTGGTTGAGGGCGGTGTGCTTATCGGTATTGTAAGCGTTAGAAATATATTGACACTAAGGCCTGAGAGTGTAAGCCGCTTCTATCCAGAGGTGCATGTTTTAGCAAGTGGATGGACGCTTGACCGACTTGAAAAGTCTTTAAGCGATTGCGAAGTCTTCTTAGCAAGTAAAAACTGGGTGGAATACAGGGGACGACTAAAAGAAGTATATGAAGAATTGCAAGAACTTGTGGTGCATTACACAGATGATAAAGAGCTAAGAGACATATTTGAGAGTTTTGAACTGCTTTATCCTGATCTTGAGGTGCTGGAAGAGACCGAAGATGCACAGGTGGAGCATAGAAAGAAGTTAGATAGACTCTTGAAGAAATTCAGGCATACTACTTACTGGAGAAAGTTACAATCAACGTCCAGTTTCGCATCTGGGACGTTCCGGTTCCGCGATTATCGGCATGGTACTGGTGGTAAGGAGCTTCGCTTACCTTTTAAAAGAACTCGCCCGTAATGATCGGGCATCAATATTTATATCGGCCGGCCACGCCCACAAGTTTATCGTATATCTCTTTTACAACCCCTGCTTTAGAGCGCTACAAGTAGAGGAAACCGAGATATAATGCGAAGCGGTTTTATCATAAGCGAATAGTTTATATTGGATAACTTCCTAAATATATATCACATTTTATAGCGCATATAAAATAAGAAAAATGGGAGGGGTGGGAAAGGAGAGATGAATGTTAAGGAAATAATGAGCTTTCCAGCAATCACCGAAGATGAAGATGTTTCAGTCGGTGTAATACTGAAGCACATGCAATTGTCGCGAATATGTGGTGTAGTAATAACAAAAGAAGGTAAACCTGTGGGGATAGTAGTTGACTATGACATAGCAGAAAAGGTGATGATGAAAGATAGAAATCCTGATGAGATAAAAGTGAAGGAGATAATGTCCTCGCCGTTAATCACTATAGGTGCGGACGCATCAGTGGAAAAAGCCTGTGGGTTGCTGGCACGGGAGGGCATAAGAAGAGTGCCTGTGATTGAGAACGGTAAACTCGTGGGTATTGTGAGTATTAGGAATGTATTGACCGGTGAGCCAGTACAAGTGAGAAAATATGTATTCTGAATGCGTATATAAAGGCGTGCATGTAGCAAAAAGGAAGGAGAAAGAAGAAGATGGCAGGTTTATTAGAAGTTAAGGATGTAATGACATACCCCGCGATTATGGAAGATGAAGACGTTTCGATCGCGGCTATTTCGAAGTGCATGAAAATGTCGGGATTAGGCTGTGTGGTCATAACAAAAGAAGGCAACCCTGTAGGGGTGGTCACCGATCGTGATATAGTGATAAAAGTGATAATGAAGAATATAAACCCCGATACAGTAAAAGCGAAAGAGATAATGGCTTCCCCTCTGGTGACAATAGAGGTAGACGCATCAATTATGGGTGCATGCAAGATACTGACAGAAAAGGGCATAAGAAGACTGCTTGTGATTGACGATGGAGAACTCGTGGGCATCGTAAGTCTTAGGAATATACTGACCGGGGAACCATTGCACGTACGGAGATATTTATTTTAGCGGAATAAAGTATAAAAACTCATCTCAATAACTGAGTGAGTAATAAAAAGGAGAAAAGGGAGATGACGATGGAACTGTTAGAGGTTGGGGATATAATGACCCCAAAAGTTATCACGGCGGATGTAGACGCACCGATAACTAAAATATCGAAGGATATGGAATTGATGGGAATAGGAAGTGTGGTGATAACAAAAGGTGGTAAACCCGTGGGGATAGTCACAGACCGAGACATAGCGTTAAAAGTAACATTGGCGGATAGAAAACCAAGCGAAATCAAAGCAAAAGATGTAATGTCCTCTCCATTGATTACCATCGAACAGGATGCACCACAGGAAAGAGCGTGCGAACTTATGGCAGAGTCGGGCGTAAGAAGAATACCGGTGATGGAAGATGACAAGCTCGTAGGCATCATATCTGTCAGAAATGTATTGACAAGGAACCCCGCGTGTATTAAAACACTCTATCCCTCGGAATGAACTTTGAACAGCCAAATAGCATTTGGCATAATCGCAATCACGATAATCGAAAGTTATTAATATATCCTAAGCTATAACTGGCATATTGGTGATATAAAAAGATGTTGTTCATAACATGCGTGAGAGTAAATTCTGGTATGATAGAGGAAGCGGGGAAGTTTGGAGACGAAATACTTAAGAATCCGCCTAAGGGCGTAAAGTTCTTGGAAGTGTATCATACGCTGGGCCGGTATGATGCACTATGGATTTACGAGGCGGAAGACGCAAAAGTAATCGAAGAGTTCCTTCACGAAAGTAGAGCAGTCTCGACAACGGAAACTTGGGTTGCGTTTGCACGGGATAAGTAATATCGCGTCTTCAAGTCTCCCTTTTTTATTTTTTTTCTAAAGCGATCATCTTACCCGTTGCTTTATGGAGGGGAAGACTGCGCAATGATCATAGCAATCGCGAGTGGAAACGGTGGCACCGGGAGACTACACTTGTAGCTTCATTCGTGGGCGCTTGCGGATAATAAAGTCATTGCCGACTGGATGCACCCGCCCCTCATCTGCCGCGGCAAGAGGAACTATTAAAAACATAAGGGTGCGAAAGTTGCAGTCATGGAAAAAACAAGCCGTATCATGGGTGGGCACGGCGAAGAGGCATGTGGATTCATCGCAGCTAATTGCCCTGTTTGGTTACGCAGTCAACCACGGACGCTGTGAGGGTTGTGAGCAGGATGCGATTGCGTGAAAAGGACGAGTTTCTGGCTATGCTCAAATCAAAAGGCGAATTAGGTCCTATGTCTTAAATAGAAGAGAAGGGCTAAGATGATGAAAGGGGTGCGATGCAACTAACGAAATTAGGCGATATATTACTCGGACACACACCAGATGGCTAAGAATTTAGAAAAGCGGTTTTGGGAAATTGATTTTCTGCGTGGACTTGCGATAATCATGATGATACTTTTCCATTTACTTTATGATCTAAACTATTTAGGTGTTTACAATCTCAATTTACATTCTGGTTTTTGGTTATTTTTTGCACGTGCAACTGCTACACTCTTTATCCTTTTGGTTGGTATATCACTAACGCTTAGTTTTTCACGAACTAAGACTATACGGGGGAAGATCTACCTGAAATATCTAAAAAGGGGGCTAAAAATCTTTTCATGGGGCTTAGTCATTACCTTAATGACTTGCATCTTTTTGAGAGACTGTTTTGTTGTATTTGGTGTGTTGCATTTAATCGGGATTTCGATTATTCTGGCATACCCCTTTTTGAAATTACGCTTTTGGAATCTGTTACTGGGGATTGTTTTCATATCACTCGGAATATATTTGAAGGGCCTTAATTTTGTTTTTCCCTGGTTAATTTGGTTAGGACTCACGCCGGACAACGTTTGTGCTGTTGACTTCTTCCCGATTTTTCCATGGTTTGGAGTAGTTCTAATTGGTATATTCGTTGGCAATTCGTTATATCCTGGCGCCACGCGGGAATTCAACCTTTGTGACATTTCGAATTCCTTTATTATACGATCATTCTGTTTTTTAGGGCGGCATTCATTACTGATTTACCTGATTCATCAACCCCTACTGATTACATTGCTCTATCTTCTGGGGATTGTGAGTATTGCACAACTTTAAAAGTCGCCATTTCGGTATTGCTGCAACCGTTAGTAGCAACAGCTACCAGTTTCAACCCCGCTTAGCGGAAATACAAGAAAAAAGCGTTCAGTCAACACCTCGGTAAAAATGCCCTCGCGTATGCTTCCGTCTCACGGACTTTTTCACCGTCTGCCCATCTAGGATGCCCCTGTACAGACGAATTATCCTTTCTGCATTACCGTCTGTAAGGTCAAAGAAGAACTTGTTTATGCCTCTGAGTTTAGTTATGTCGTTGAAAAGCCCAATGCGTAAGCTGTTCAGTATCTGTGTGTAATTGTGTTCATGGCGCACAGGGAAAACAAACCCCCGGTCGTCTTTCAGCGAACTTTCTTTCAGCGGATATTTTGTATTCATAAGAACTGGTCTGCCATGAACGAAAACCGCGAAATTTGTGTTCTTGAACTCTAATAGCTCGGCTAAATTAAGCTCAGGAGATACTATCGGAACCGCCCGGTATCTCTTAATAAAAGCCATGTCTATGTCATTGAAGATATTAGCGGAATAATCAAGATAAATCGTGCGTATGTTTGATTGCGATAGCACGGACATAAGCCCAATGTTTCCAAGAAGTACCGACTCAGAGTCTTTCACCATTTTTATAATATCCTTTGCTTCGGACTCATAGATAATCCGTGGGATATACGGTAGCGCATTGCTATCACGAAAATCCGGTGCAAAGAGCGAGTAAAAAACATAATTCGCACCTGCCTTTAACGCGCCTTTTACATCCTCTTTGGAATATACCTTAGCTAAAATCTCCATGTCCGACCCGTCGTTTTCGAGTTCAGGCATTATTACCCGCGGCTTTGACCTGCGGGGCATATTAATTTTGGGTTTTGAGTTCACCGGTGCATAGTACGTCTTCTTTTTAGATGAAGTCTTGTAGATTCTATCGCCTTCTTCCGCACGGATGAACAGTTTTATCGTATCACCGGAATCCGCGGAAGCAACAGATTCAGCGTCTTTTTCTATCTTCTTTATGACTGCGCCATCAATTCCGTCTTTAGTCCAGATCCCGATTCCGTCACCAACTGATAGGCATTCACTCAGTTTGAGCGTGGTGTCTTCTGCAATCACGCCCAGAAAAACGCCGCGGTTCTTCGGGCTGTCACAGGCTATAATCTCCTGTGCTCCAAACATATATCCTACGGTAAATTCACGGTTGAATTCAAGCGCAAGGTCTTTGAGTTCTCGTTCAGGCAGCCGGAAATCACCTGCGTAATAGGAATCCGCGGCCAGGCGATAGACTCTCGTGGCAAGTGCGGTATAACGTGGACTTCTGAGCCTGCCCTCGATCTTTAACGCGCTAACACCAGACTCTATTATCTCCGGGATTCGTCCGGCAAGGCATAAGTCCTTTGTACTCAGCAAGTAACTGTTGTTGTATCTCTTCCTGCATGGCTGGGCGCATACACCTCGGTTGCCGCTTCTGCCACCCAAGAAACTGGAGAAGAGGCACTGACCGCTGTAGCTGAAGCATAACGCACCATGAACAAATACTTCGGTATCTATCCCGGTCTTCGCGACGAAGTCTCGTACCTGCACAAGCGAAAACTCACGTGGAAGTGTAACCCGATCCGCACCTGAAAGTAGGTCCGAGTAGTGGGAATTCGTTATCCCTGCCTGTGTGGATATATGTATTCGCAGGTCCGGGAACGTATCCTTAAGAAGGCGCGAAAACGAGATGTGCTGTATTATTATGCCATCTATACCCCTGGAATAGGTATCTGAGATGTTATCGAAGAACTCTCGGAGTTCGTGGTTCTTTACAAGGGTGTTAAACGTAACGTATACCTTTACACCATTATCGTGAGCGTATTCAACGGCATTCCTGAGTTCTTTGAAATTGAAATTCTCGGCACGTCTTCTCGCATTGAACTTGCCCACGCCGAAATATACGGCATCTGCTCCGTTTTCCACGGCCGGCCTGAGCGACTCAGGACCTCTGACCGGTGATAGGATTTCTACTTTCTTCACTGTA
>JAPVWK010000062.1 GCA_028572065.1 Candidatus Methanophagales archaeon | reverse complement strand
TGCTAGTTTTACCGTGTATGACGTGTCTATTCCCCAGCCAGGCGGGCAGGGCGAAAGAGCGATAAACAGTTTTGGGCCTTTGTACTGTTCTGCCTTTTTAAATTTGTTAATCAAATCAACAGGGTGGGCTGGCGAGATAGTGGCAAGATAGGGCGGTTTGTGGCTTTTCCAAATCGCAAAGAGATCTTTCTTTGCAAGTTCCGCCCCCATTGGGCTTATCATACCGGGAGGGGTTGTACCAGTCTTTGATGCAAATGGTGTTGCACCAGACCACTGGACGCCGGTATTCCCATATGCCTCATTATCATAACAGATATAATAGAAGTCGAGGTTGCGGTTGATAGCCCCTGAAGTAGACGAAAGACTCATATCGTAAGCAGACCCATCTCCGGTCAATACAACCACCTTCAAATCATCGTCCGGATCGAGCCTACCTTTTTTTATTAAAATGTCCAGCGCATCCCGTATCCCTTGCGCTCCCGCAGGTGCACATGCCATTGCGGTATAAAGCCAAGAATTCTTAAATGGTGTATAGGGATAGATGGTAAGCAGCGTGAAACAACCGGCTGCATTTACTATTACTATCTTTCGTCCCAGTGCCTTCAGACAGTGCCTCAATGCCAAAAGTCCACCACAACCTGCACAAGTTGGAGTGCCTGGGAGCATATTCTCTTCAGGCGGGATGTCTTTGATTGATTTTATACGTTCCATAACCCTATCTTTCACCCCTTTCCCGCCATCCTCTTTAATCTCTCCATTTCATGCCATTCCTTATCCGTGTATATAAGTTGAGCGGTTCCCGTATCTCCTGTATCTTCACCCTCAATCATTTTATTGATGATGAACTCAAACTCGTCAGGGCTTATGTTTTTACCGCCAAGTCCGGCAATAAAAGATAGCAAGAGCGGCCTATGTTTCTCAGTATATAGGCAACTAGCAATCTCAGAATGCAGAATCCCGCCATTGCCTATGCTGATGTTCTGGTCTATGATCGCAACAGCCTTCTTACCTCCAATTGCTGCTTTTAGATCGGCCACAGGAAATGGCCGTAAGAGCCGCAACCGCAAAAGCCCAGCCTTTATTCCTCGCTCTCGCGCATTATTAACAGCCGCCTTGCCGAGAGTGGAGAAGGAGTTGGTCATAACGAGAACATAATCAGCGTCGTCCAGCATATAGCCTTCGACTGTATCATAGTTCCGACCAAATCCAGTTTCAAATTCATCACAGACCTCTTTATAGACCGCAAGCGCGTTTTGACTCGCCATATGCATCTGGTACTTGAAATAGGAATACCCTGACCCGCCAAGTACTGCCGCGCTTTGTGCCATTGGTTGACTTGCCTTAAAAAATGCGTGCTTCGGCTGATAAAGTGGCAGAAAATTTCTGGCTTGCTCCTCATCGGGCACCTCTACGGGTTCTCGAGTAAACGAGAGATAAAAACCATCCAGATTCACAATAATTGGTAGCAGCACCCGCTCGTCCTCTGCCAATCGGTATGCCATCAGGATAGAATCTAAAACCTCCTGGCAGGTCTCACAATGTATCTGCAAAAATCCCGTGTCCCTTGCTGCTAGTACGTCGTTATGGTCTGGCTCGAGTGTAATCGGCGAGGACAAGCCCCGCGATACGTTTACCATCACTAGCGGTACTCGCCAGCCGGCTACTGCATATAGCATCTCAAAACCATACAGAAGTCCTTGACTAGATGTAGCCGTAAAAGCACGAGCACCCGTAGCAGAAGCAGATCCCGCTGCTGTTAGCATCGAATGCTCGGAGTCCATAGTAACGAACCTGCTATCCATAACACCATTTGAAATCCACCCTGCTAAAGTCTCGATTATCTCTGTCTGGGGCGTTACCGGATAGACCGGGATATAATCCACTTCGGCCAATCGCACCCCCCATGCAGCCGCGGCATTGCCTGTGAGCATCTCTTTTCTCATTTTATATAACGTATAACTGCCTTCTATTTAAGACACGGATTTACACAGATTGCACAGATTTATATTCATCTGCGTTAATCAGTGTTAATCTGTGTCTATAATCTATTTTTCCCTTCTTTATTTTCCGATTGCCTTCTTAGCATGAACCTCCCTCATCTTGCCTAAAGTATTTGTGGGACATTCCTCGACACAGATCAGGCAGCCCTTACAGTTATCGTAATCGGTATATGGAAAGCCGTCTTCATTTACTAAAATGCAGCCATCCGGGCATCTGGCAACGCAGATCATACACCGGGTGCAGGTATCGTAATTCCAGGCAGGTCTAAAAACGCGCCAGTTACCGGTCATTCGCAAGGGCGTATTACCTGTAGCGTTTATAGCAGGACTGGAAACTTCCGCATGTTCAAACGGTAGTGAGATAACCGTGCTCTTTTTTTTAATCGTTTCGGTAGTTTTTAGTTCTAGTTCTATTTTTGCTGGCGTGATGGCATTGAAACAATATAGTGCAGCAGCTACGTTTTTATCTAAAAGTTTTCTGTCTGTTATGATCTCGGC
This sequence comes from Candidatus Methanophagales archaeon, assembly GCA_028572065.1. Classification (GTDB taxonomy): domain Archaea; phylum Halobacteriota; class Syntropharchaeia; order Alkanophagales; family Methanospirareceae; genus QENJ01. The sequence goes on along the minus strand of JAPVWK010000062.1, from coordinate 9,220 downwards.
CAATACTTTTTTCACTGCAGCCGTTAAAGATTCCTCGCTAAGACCAACGATCCTGGCGGCAACTCCGCCTGCAAGGGTGCTAAGGATCGGCATTCCTAGCATATCAAGCCCAATCTTCGTTATATCCAAGGTTAATACCTGAGCAGTAATCTTATACTCGGCTTTCGCCTCCGCCTGGCTACGGGTAGTGTTTATAAGTACTATGCCGCCCGATTTAAGTCCTGATACGGGCATCGTCAAGGGATCTTGCAACAGGGTTTCGTCCATGACTATCACAATATCTGGTTCTGGTATCACACCTCGTTCCATGATGGGATCTTCAGATATGCGTGTAGAGGCGGCTACTGGTGCTCCCCGCCTCTCGGCACCATACAATGGGAAGTCCTGAGCATAGTAGCCGTCCAGAAATGCCGCGGTACCCAGCACTTTACTGGCTACTCTCGCGCCTTGACCGCCCCGGCCGTGGAATCTCACCCTGTACATTTTTAGTCTATACACTTTCCTTTGCGTGCATCAATAAAAAAGATATTTCTGGTAGTCGCAAACAATTTCCCGGAACAGAGGATAGTAGTGGTTCACGGTGCATTTCCGTTTACTAATGAGTTGTTGGGTGTGACGATTGCCAATGCCGTCATCGGGAACCTGTAGGTGCCAAATGAGCTATTATAGCGATGAGAACATAGAGTATTCTGAGAAACAGCCGTTCACTGTGTTTTGACTGCGATTATGGATATTTCAATCTCGACATCTTTTGGTAACCGGGATACTTCGACCGCACAGCGTGCTGGCGGGCGTTCCATGAAGTATTCCGCGTAGACCTGGTTGATCCTGTTGAAGTTGTCCATGTCCGCTATGAATACCGAGACACTAACCACGTCGGTGTAGTCCATACCGGCTTCTGTAAGCACAGCACCGAGATTATCAAGCACCTGGCGTGTCTGCGCTTCTATAGAGCCTTGTACTATATCGCCGGTCTCCGGATTGATTGGGATCTGACCAGAGCAGAAGAGCATATCTCCTACTTTGATCGCCTGGCTGTACGGCCCGATAGCATTAGGTGCCGCTTTCGTTGCGATAACCTCCTTTGGTGGTGGTTCCTGCGGCGGTGGCTGCAGGCAGCCTATTGTCAAGACCCGGGCAACCCGCGATAGCCCGCAAATGATGGTGATTCTTTTCTTCATGGTTCTATCTACCGTACTATACTATGATGTCCACTTATTTTTTGCTAATTTTTTCAGTCTCTACTTAAAGGATCCTATACCAACCCACTTACATCTAAGATGAGAGCAACCGTACCATCGCCGAGTATCGTTGCGCTGGTAAATTCTTTCCTACCCTTGAGCATTCCTTCCAATGGCTTGACTACTATCTCCTGCTGACCTATGTGTCTGTCAACCATAACCCCAAAGATTTTCTCGTTTCTTTCCACCACCACAACAGGGCCGATCATATCCTCGTTTCCGGGGACGTCCAAGATGTTTTTCAGTCGTAGCAGCGGCAGGACATGTTCCCTATATCTAAATAGCTCTTTCCCTTCCACAGTTTTCAAATCCTTTTCGCCAACTGCTACTATTTCCCTGACGGAATCTAATGGAATAGCATAAATCTCGCTTTCTACACCAACAAGTAAAGATTTAATAATAGCGGTAGTCAACGGCAGAAGAAGTTCAACGTTTGTGCCCCTACCTTTTTCTGATGTTATTCTGACGCTTCCACCCAGCGATTTTACCTTTGATTCCACAACATCAAAACCTACACCCCTGCCTGAAATATCCGTAATCTCTTTTGCCGTGCTCAGCCCCGGCTCACTCAGGAGTTCATAAACATCCGTGTCACTCATCCTCGATGCTTCATAACTGGTTATAAATTTTCTTTCCACGGCTATACTTTTTAGCTCTTCTATATCCATTCCTCTGCCGTCATCCTCGACTGATACAACAACATGGTTCCCTTCTCTCATCGCACTCAATATAACCTTTCCTTTATCCTCTTTACCTGCCTTTTTCCTATCTTCTGGTTTCTCTATACCATGATCCACAGCATTACGCAGCAGGTGCAGTACGGCATCATTTATCTCATCAAGCACAAGACGGTCAAGTTCTATCTCCTTACCGGCTACAATAAAATCCACTTCTTTCCCGGTTTTCCTGCTTAAATCCCTCACTGCTCTCGGAAACTTGTCAAATAGGTATCCAACTTGGAACATGCGCATCTCCATTACCTTGTCCTGTAGTTCTGATGTGTGCCGGTCTATTGTGGCTGTTATCTCATTGAGCTCATGGCTGGCTTGTTTTGATGCTATCTGAAGAAGCCTCATCTTTGCTATCGCTAATTCTCCAACAAGGTTCTGCAATGCCTGTATCTTTTCTATGCCTATCCGTATTGTAGGACCGACCCTTCCTGCATCCTCCCTTTTCTCTTCTTTCGTAACGATTGATACGTCAAAACCTTCTTTTGTCGGCAGAATATAATCCAGTTTTTTGTACAGTGCTGTTAAATCCCGTTCAACCGTTTTCCCGGATGCAACACTTTCGACCAGCGTTTCCAGGTTGTCAAGGCATTCTAACAGAACGTCAACAGTTCCTTTCTCAATTTCACCCCCTTTCCTCAGCATCTCAAGCACGCTCTCCATCTCATGCGATAGGTTTTCCATCACAGGAAATCCCATTGTGGCTGCCATGCTTTTCAATGTGTGCACAGCCCGGAACGTTTCATTTAATGCGTCTGTGTTCTCTGGCTCTTTCTCCAACGTCAGTAGATTTCTGCTTATACATTGCAGATGCTCCCTTGACTCGTCTACGAACAGTTCCTTATATTTTGATACGTCAACCATCTTATCACAAACCTTTCTTTAAAAAAGAAAGCTTTACCAAAGAAATAAATATATTTCTGGTAAGTTGAACTTTACTTTTGCTTTTATTGCCTTAAGACTCTTTCTTTATATCCACTTCTGTTTTCAGCTTCATAGTTTTTTTCTGATAAAGATAGGATAAAAGAGTTCTAATGTTAGGCGTAATAGCGTAATAGGGCTATGGGAAGACAATTCCGACTTTATCGCTCCCAAGTTTGGTCACTTTTAAATCTTCCTTATACAATTTACCAACCCCCTTAATTAACCCCACCATGAGATCTATCAATCCGCGTTGTGATTTATACTTCATAATCAGTGTCTTTTCATCCTTCCATTCATATTCGAATCTTGGCGGATTAGCATCAGGTATACTTTTTGTAGAAGCAACATGGACTGAATCCATTTTTAACAAAAATTCCTTTGCCGTTTTGACATTTTCATAATAAACACGATACATTTTTTGTGAATACACAGTGACCCAATAATCACCAAAAGCATCCGCCGCTTGAATGAAGGATATGTTTAGAACCTCACAGAGTGAATTAACAACTCTCAAAAAAATCTGATCATCAACATTGGATATTGGCATAATTAAAGGCTCTTCGCCGATCCCTGCTTTTGCTAACGCATTTTTCCATTTGTCTATTCCATATGTCTCTATCACCATTTCCTTTAAGGCGAGTACAATTACTCCTTTCATTTTTCTCCTCCTGACTTTTAAATAGATTGTGGGTAGGTAAATAACTTACGTATTTTTATTTTTGCAATGGCGTATATCATTTTCAAACCATATCACAATATCCTTATTATTTCATCCACAATATCCGGCAGTGCTGCAACCTTGTCCACAGCACCCACCTCTATTGCTGCCTTCGGCATGCCAAATATCACACTTGTGAGCTCATCCTGCGCAATAGTCTTCCCCCCTCTTTTTTTTATTGCCTTCATACCTTCTGCACCGTCTTCCCCCATACCGCTGAGCAGCACGCCAATAGCCTTGTCATTATATGCTTCTGCTGCTGATTTCATTGCTACATCTATGCTTGGTCTCATCCTGTTCACCTTTGGTCTCTTATTTAATTCTAACCTACCGTTTTTTACAATTGTATGATAACCAGATGGTGCAATGAGTACCTGACCCGGTTTAATAAGATCATTATCTTCCGCTTCTTTCAATGTGATAGAAGTCAGCCAGCTCAGTCGTTCAGAAAAGCTTTTCGTGAAGCCAACTGGCAGGTGCTGAACGATCAAAACTGCTAAGGGGAATGTTCTGTGCAGTTTCGGTATGATTTCCGATAGCGCATGCGGTCCTCCTGTGGACGCACCTATAATCATAACTTTTTTGTCTGTTTCAGGCGGTGTTAACAGTTTTTCTATCAATCTTCTTTCCACCACCTTGAAAAACATCTTTTTTACGTTCACTGTTGAGGCAGCCCGGACCTTGCTTATCAGTTCATCTTTCACCTCTTCTATGTCCAAAGAGATAGTCTTGCTGGGTTTTGATACAAAATCCACAGCACCGTACTCAAAAGATTTTACGGCAAGGTCTGCTTCTATTTTGCCCATTGCCGTGAGCATCACCACAGGTACCGGAGTTTTCGACATTATACAACTCAAAGCAGTCAATCCATCCATCCTCGGCATCTCTATGTCCATTGTTACAACATCAGGCCTGAGTTTTTCCGTCTTTTCTACTGCATCCAACCCGTCTCTGGCAGCGCCCACTACTCGTATGTCCAACGCTGAGTCCAGCATTTCTGTTATCATTTGCCTCATCAGTGACGAGTCATCCACTACCAGCACATTTATCATTTTTAGCCCCTGGGATCCAACCAGAATTAATATTTATGACAGTATCTCCACAGCTCGTATCAAAAAAATCGAAGTGTCCAAATCCTTATACGTTTTCCCTGCATCTTGTATGGTTCCATTACCCCCGCGCCTTCATCCTCAGCGTTCTCCTTAATTTCTTTACGGTCTCCTCATCCAGCACAAAGTAAATTTCACCACACATGTTGCCACCGGTTTTTAGTTCTAATACCAAATCCTCTGCTAACGGCAAAGATTTGAACTCGTCATAGCTAATTATGCGTGCAACCGAAGGAATGACTGTTGTATGACGGAAGAAAGTGACAGCCTCACTGAGTGGTGCCGAGATAATATTGGTCATTTCCTCCGCCATATCTAAAACATGCTTCTCTAAAATCTCCGGGATCAAATCAGCATACATGCCTTCTGCAAGTCGGTGCACAATTTTAAATGGGAATATCATGTATATACTTCCAACCAGGTCACTGCCCTCTCTTAACTCTATCCTGGATATAACAGAATCCTTCTCTGTTTTTAATTGCTGTGCAGTCTCGTAAATAGATAGCGATTCGATTTTGATCACTCTGCCAATAAAGAATTGCAAATAAATCAATGACTTTGAAGCGGCAGTCTTCAATATCTGCTCCAGCATTTTTTTTTCGAATTCTTTTGCTCTTGTTTCAGTCAACTTTACCACCCCCAGTTATAACCCTGAGAATATACATAATTCTTGTATCCTGCATCATTCAATACCCCTCCATAATTTCCTTTATCTTTTCTGTGATTTCCTCTTTCGAGAACGGTTTCGTGATATAGCCTTTTGCTCCAATATTCACCAAATCTACCAGTATATTCTTATCTTCCAACACCGTAACCATCAATATCTTTGCCGCTGAGTCTTTATCCAGTATCGCCTGTGTCGCTGCCTTTCCCCCCATAGGCTCCATTACAACATCCATCAATACTACGTCTGGTTTGAGATTCATATACTTCCGAATAGCCTCTTCGCCATCTGCGGCTTCGTCAACTACTTCAAATCCCGCCTCGGCTAATATGCTACCAAGAACCGCCCTTATGTATGTGGAATCGTCCACTAACAATACTCTTACTTTTTTCATCTCTTATTTATCCCCCTCATTTTTTATCTCCTCTTAGCGCTTTTTTTGTGGGTTTATCCTCCACCGGTTCATCACTGAGTGTGAACCGTTCTACCACATCATGGAGTTCCGCGGCAATACCTACCAGCTCCTGCCCCGAAGTTGTGAGCTGCCCCATAACGAAGGTTAGCTCCTGAGCAGATACAGCAGATTCATCAGAACTTGCTGATGTTTCCTTTGCAATCTCTGACACCCCTTCCACCATCTTTACCACCGATTCGATACTTGTCTTCTGCAGGGCTGCTGTTTCTGAAATAGCCCGCGCTGCATTTGTTGTCTGCTTCAGCGTGAATGTGATGTTATCGAGAGCCGCTGAGGTTTTAGCTCTTGCTTCTCTGCTTGCTGTCACACTTTCTCTAATTGTTTTCACTGCCTCTGATGTAGATACCGTTTCCTTCTGTACAGACTGTACAAGTTCCGCAATCTCTCCCGCCGATTTTTTGCTGTCCACTGCAAGCCGGTGCACCTCTTCTGCAACCACAGCGAACCCTTTGCCTGCCTCACCTGCCCTTGCAGCTTCTATTGCAGCATTCGATGCAAGCAGGTTTGACTGGGATGCAATCCCCGTGATAACATCCAGTACCTTAGAAATTTTCTCCGCTCTCTGCATCAAGGTCTCAACTGTTGCTGATGTCTCCTCTGCTACCTCTGCTACTCTCAGACAGGCTTTTACCGCCACACCCACTGTTTTAATACTTTTCTGGACACTCTCATTCGCAGCAGATGCCGCCTCGTTCACTTCATCCACCCTCTCAGATACATCAGTAGCAGCCTTTGCAATCTGCTCAAGAGACAGGGATGCCACATCTATCTTCTCTGCCTGATCATGTGCACCCTTTGCTATCTGTTGCACTGATGCTGCCACCTGTGTTGTGGACGTGCTCATCTCAGTACCCGAGGCTGCAATATCTTGAGCGGAAGAAGAAACAGTATTGGCAGAATTCTTCACATGAGCAACAAGGGTGTTGAGGTTATCAATCATGTTGTTTATAGTGTCCTTTAGCTCCTGCATTTCCCCTTTTGCATCTACCGTAATTTTTTGCGTGAGGTCACCAGCGGCTATTGCGGCGGCGACCTTCGCAATATCTCTAACCTGAATTCTCAGGTTTGCCGCCAGCATGTTTACATTATCAGTCAGCTCCTTCCAGGTCTCCTCTATATCCGACACTTCCACCTGTGCGTCTAATTTACCTTCTACCCCTACTTCTCTTGCTACCCTTGATACTTCACTACCGATTAGATTGAGGCTATCAACCATCTTCGCTATCCTCTCACTTAAAATCGCCGATACAAAGGCAACAACTATAAACATAAAGGCTCGAATCAGATCAGAGACAATTTTCGTCTCCATACCAACAAGAAAATGACTGAAGATGAGCAACGATGCTAAAAAAAATGCCACGACTAAACCTTTTCTTCTCCACCATACCGCTGCTAAGATAATCGGAATGTAAAAGAAGTGTGTAAAAACAACCTCGGTTAAAAGTACCACATGACTATAATAGGTGAGAAAACAACAAATACCTAACAGGGCAGCTATTACGATGAATTTGAATTTCCCTTTTTGCTCTTGAACCATCATACCACCCTTTTTGTTCGCAGATAAATAATAGATAACAAATTCATTTAAACACTTTTAAGAAAACATTTATTCCCGCGCCTCAAACTCCTTCAGTTCTTCTAAATCCGTCTTTGCCAACACTTGCTTCAGATCGAGTAAGATGATAAGGCGGTTCTCAACCTTGCCCACACCCCACAGATACTCCTTAGAAATCTCTGTTGTAGCCATCTCAGGCGTTGCCTCAATATCAGATACCGGAATCCTCAATACTTCTGTTGCTTCATCAACAAGCATGCCAACAGGCTTGTCCTCAAGCTCTGCTATAATTATCCTTGAATTCGCATCTATCTCCTTTGGCTCAAAACCAAACCTTTTCCTGAGGTTTATGACTGTAGATAGGCTGCCTCTGAGATTTATTATGCCCTCAATAAAATCCGGGGTGTGAGGAACTCTTGTAATTGTTGTTATCCTTGCAATCTCCTTTATGTTCATCACATCCATGCCGAACTCTTCATCTCCCAGTCTGAAGATTACAAATGGTTTCGTCTCCTCAGCATCTGCAGCCGTTATTTCTTCTGGCATTTAATATCACTCCCTTATTTTTAACACTTTCTTGGCTGCTTTCGCCTCCACTGCTTCCCCACCAAGTTTGAATCTTGCTACGGCATCCTGTAGTTCTGCGGCAATGCCTACCAGCTCCTGACCCGAAGTTGTGAGTTCTTCCATAGCGGAGGTTAGTTCATGGGCAGATGCAGAAGATTGCTCAGAACCTGCTGCTGTTTCCTCTGCAATCGTGGAAATCCCCTCCACCATCTTTACCACAGATTCAATACTTGTCTTCTGCTGCGCTGCTGCATCTGAAATCGCCAAGGCGGCATTGGCTGTCTGCTTCATTGTAAATGTGATGTTATCAAGAGCTGCTGATGATTTATCTGTTGCTTCTCCGCCTGCTGTCACACTTTCTGTCATTGTTTTCGCCGCCTCGGAAGCAGATACTGTCTCCTCCTGTATAGACTTCACAAGTTCTGCAATCTCACCTGCGGATTTCCTGCTCTTCTCCGCAAGCTTGCGTATTTCTTCTGCAACTACAGCGAAGCCCCTGCCTGCCTCTCCAGCCCTCGCAGCTTCTATTGCGGCATTCAATGCAAGCAGATTTGTCTGGGATGCGATGTCTGTGATAACACCCAATGTCATGGCAATTTCCTCGCCCCTCTGCGTCATAATTTCAACTGTTACTGATGTCTTCTTTGCTACATCTGATATTCCCTGCATGCTTTTAACCGCCTCAGCCACTCTTCTAAGACCTGTCTGGGCACTCTTATTCGCGGCAGATGCTGCTTTTTTTACTTCATCCGCACTGTCGTACACCTCTGTAGCAGCCTTTGAAATCTGTTCAGCAGCATTGGATGCCGCATCTGTCTTCTCTGCCTGATCCTTTGCACCCTTTGCTATCTGCTGCACTGATGCTGCTACCTGTGTTGTGGACGTGCTCATCTCAGTACCTGAGGCTGCAATACCCTGAGCAGATGAAGCAACAGTATTGGCAGAATCCCTTACCCGGGCAACAAGGACGTTGAGGCTATCAACCATACTATTGATAGTGTCCTTGAGCTGTAATATCTCGCCTTTTGCTTCCACCGTGACTTTTTGCGTGAGGTCTCCATTGGCTAATGCGGTAGCCACCTTTGCAATGTCTCCTACCTGATTTTTCAGGTTGGTAGACAGCATGTTCACATTATCTGTCAGCTCCTTCCAGGTCCCCGCAATACCCGGCACTTCTCCCTGTGCACCAAGTTTCCCTTCTACGCCTACTTCCCTTGTTACCCGTGTTACTTCACCGCC
>JAPVWK010000061.1 GCA_028572065.1 Candidatus Methanophagales archaeon | reverse complement strand
GACAAACATGGCGAGAGTGAAAGCAAGTTCGAGGCTTTCCTGAAAGGGCACGGCATAAAGCACATCAAAGCAAGGGTTAAACATCCGCAGACTAACGGAAAAGTCGAAAAATGGCACGATTTGTACGAAAAACAACGAATGGAATTCAAGAGTTTTGCAGATTTTGTGAAATGGTACAACACCGTACGGTATCATGAAAGCCGGGATACAAAGCATTATCTTCAGACGCCTGAGGATGCATTCTGGTCAAGACTTCCGGATGGGTGTAAGCTGAACGTATTCCTCATACGAATGGAGGCTTGATTGTAAGAAAATTCTGAAAGTGAAGGGGAGTATATAAAGTCAAAACATTTGGGACTACACACTTAGCCTCTTGGCCCCTCACGAATCCACCAACTTTTTACCTCTTTCACGTGCTATTTCCTCTTTCTCGGGTTCCCAATCAGTATTAGCCGGCGGTATCGTCATCGGTTCCGGCACCTCCCCGTTCTTCCACAACCGCACAACCGGATGATCCACTCGCCTCAAAAACGCCTTCAACTCTTCCGGGTCCACGCAATCGTCCTCTGTTGCGATCTTGTTATACATCTCTTCGGGTATTGCATCCGCAAGCATCTGTTTATATTCCTGCGGTATCCAGACTATACGGTGCCAGCCACCATCAGCACGCACAAACTTCTTCGACCGCGGCGTTCTAAACGAGATACCGCAATATCCATGGTTCTGCAGCCCACCGCTAATAAGCCCTGCGAGTCGCGAGAACGTCATACCCAGCGGCGTATCGCCACTATATCTGCGATCTACCAGCCCCAACCCGTCAACTTCGGGTATGTAAAAGATAGCAGCCTCGAAACAGCCGCAATTCGTCTGCGGGTAGGTTATCGAAGAATACATCACCACACGTTTGTAAGACCGGTTCGACTTCTCAAATATCTTCTCGTTCACACCCGTGTATTCGCCACCCCACGGATCAACACACTCGCCCAACGGCATCTCAAATATATACCCGTACGGATCGAGATCGCACATCACTTTCGCACCTATCCACGTGATTATACCGCAATACGGCGGTCTATCAGGTGCAACCACGCATACATGACTCGGTGCGAAAGTTTGACAGATAGTGCAGCCGTAAAAACAGTCCACGTCTTCATCTGAGAACCGCCTAGTCTTTTCATCCGCACTTTCCCAATACGGTACACAGACGGTATCTATAAGCTCCTTCGTGTACTTCGCACCGCCCAATGCCTCAGTTGCCACCAGTATCTTCACATCCGCACGCTCCACGAGCGGAAATTGTATCTTGCAGAGGTTTATCATCGCTTGACCAAGATGTTTGAAGTCATGCTTATGTGCATCCTTCTTATGCAGCCGTAACCAGATGGTATCCCGCGTGTTAAGCAGCATCCAGCCCTCGCCTTCTTCCAATGCGAAATAGGTCCATCTTGTAAGCAAATCTAAGTAATCTTCTGTTAAGTGCTCGCCATAGTATCTTACCCAGAACCCGAAGGGTAGCGATTGCCCTTCTATCTCCTTTATCTCTGGACCTATGACTTCTACCCGACCATCTTCTATCTCAGCCACATCGTTTACCACATCGATGAAGAAGAAACTGCTGTAGCGGTGTCTTGGCCCACCTAACTCGCAATACATGTCGTGTTTCCGTACTCGCAGCCCGAACTGCCGTGGTGAGATGTCGTATTTTATGCCTTTGAAGTAATCGTCCGGCTCAGTCGGTGCGAGGTAAACCTCACCTTCGGGTAAAGAATGCCAGATCCTTTGCCGCTCCCGCGATTGCTCCTCCGCCGTTTTCATCTTGCTTTAGTTCACCCGTACTTTATATCTATTCCTATCCTGGTACCTTAATTTAGTATTTTCCGCTGTATATACGGTATAGTTTCTACCTAGCTATTTAGGACGCAGATTTACACGGATTTGTTTTCTTCTGTGTTAATCAGCGATAATCTGTGTCCAATAAATGATTTCATATTGTTCTGTTAGTTCTAATGCCTCTATGCTGAACATTCACAAAAATCATCCTTTATCACGTATCTGTAACCCTGTTCAGTCAGGAACAACTGCCGTTTAGCCGCGAAATCCTGGTCTTTCGTATCTTTACTAACGAGCGTATAAAAGAACGCCTGTGCACCGTCACTCTTTGGTCTCAATAACCTACCCAGCCGTTGCGCCTCCTCCTGCCGCGATCCGAAAGTGCCCGAAATCTGTACTGCTACATTCGCATCCGGCAAATCCACGGCAAAATTCGCGACCTTCGATACCACTATAACATCCTCTTCGCCGCTTCTAAAATCGTCGTATAATTGCATCCGTTCCCGATTCGGCGTCTTTCCCGTCAATAACTTTGCATTCAGCATCTCCGCCATACGTTCCAACTGGTCCAGATACGTACCTATCACCAGTATTCGGTCGCCCTGTTTACGATGGTATTCCACAATTTGCCGTGCTGTCACGTATTTCTGTGGGTTCTCCGCAGCGATCCGGTATTTGTTCCTGTCCGGTGCGAGCGCGTATTGCAATCTGTGCTCATCATCCATCTTTAGCCTTATCTCGTTACAAACCGCTTCCGCAATCCAGCCTTGCTGTTCCAACTCTTTCCAGAGCGCATCGTATTTCTTGGGCCCGATCAAAGAGAATACATCCCTCTCTCGACCGTCTTCTCGCACCAGCGTAGCGGTAAGCCCTAATCGCCTCATCGCCTGTAGTTCCGCCGTCACCCGGAAAACGGGTGCAGGCAGCAGATGCACCTCGTCATAGATGATCAAGCCCCAGTTTCGCTCGTCAAACAGATGGAAATGCGGGAAATTATCTTCCTCTTCAGATTTCCGAGGTCTGTAAGTGAGTATTTGATATGTCGCAATAGTTATAGGCTTTATCTCTTTTCTCTCGGCACCGTATTCCCCGATTTCATCCTCTTCCAGGTTCGTCTTATCCAGCAGTTCAGTTCGCCACTGTCGTGAAGCTACCGTACTGGTAGTAACAATAAGCGTATTCGTCTCCAGTTTCGCCATTACACCCATCCCCACCACGGTCTTACCCGCACCACAAGGCAGCACCACAACGCCACTACCGCCCGCTGCACTACCGCCGGCATAGAACGAATCAACGGCTTCTATCTGATATTTCCGCAATGAAAACGGCGATCCCCTTTTTGTTGTACTCAAAAGCTGGACTGGTAGTAATTCACCCTTCACGTACCCCACGAGGTCCTCAGCCGGGAACCCGATGTCGGTAAGCGCTTTCTTTATGTAGCCACGTGCCCCTAACTTTACAATCACCGTTTTCGCATCTATCTGCTCCTCTGTGAGGTGACACATGATCTTCTTGTTTCGTATCACTTCCTGCATCAAAATCGCGTCATCGCTCCTGAGCACCACCGCATCGTTTAGTTTCTCCAACTTCAATCTGCCATATCGCGATATGTAATCCGTTATATCAGTGATAACGTTCTCAGGTACCTCATATCTGCTAAAGGATGCCAGTGCCGATATTATCTGTGATGCCCTCATGCCCGCAGCGGCTGCGTTCCATAGCGAAAGATTGGTTATTTTATACGTGTGGACGTGTTCCGGGCTTTTTATCAGCTCTGCGAACCGGATTATCGCATCCCGGGCATCTTCATATCTCGGATTGTCCACCTCCAACAGTATCGTCTTGTCGCCCTGCACAATCAAGGGGTCATAATCCTGTGCGGTCATAGTTAAAATTATTTTAACGAATAGATAAATGTACTATGTAGTCACACCAATATCCCTGAGAAGCGATAAATAATGGACCGCAAGATAGAACTGGAGGAAAGACTGGGAAAACTTACAATTGATGGTATAATGAGCTTTGCCTCGCTCTGGCATCTTGATAGTGGTGACAACGCCCGGCGCATGAATAACCGGAAGAAACGGAGCAAGAACGCGCTTATCCAGTTTGTTGCTGAATGTATACGAGACAAAGGCCGGGTGAAAACCATTGTCAGTCAACTATCCGATAGGGAGAAGCAGATTTTAGGTGTCTTTGCGCTCAACAACTGGGTTTTAGAATCTTTAGACCTTTACAGGCAGGAAATAAGCGAATCCGAGCTCGGAGTATTCCCGTATAACGTATTCTCTTACGATTTCTATTCTTATTATCCGCGTAAGTCCGAGATAAGGGCAAGAGGAATTCTGGGCCTGCTTTTACTCGTGCGAGTACGTAAATACGGTACTTCGGGGCCCATCGTTTATGTCGTGCCCGAAGAGTTCAGAGAAACAGTAAACACGGAATTCACATCGAAACCGAAGACCCGGCTAAGTCGAAAGGAGCAAGAAACGATAACAGCTATAAAATCAGAAGGATATGCGTTTCTCGAGGACCTCTTTCTGTTCCTTTCACACGCAGCGGGCGGTATTACGTTAACGCCGTCTCTACATGAAATACCAAAGAGAACAGCGGATAAAATCACGAATATGCTGAACGTGAAGACACGGAATAGACTCACGCTGCTGCTATCAGTCGGCAATGCGTTGAAACTCGTTAGTGAGACTTATAAGGGCAGTAAACCCACATTGGTGACTACGGGTACGGTGGAAGAGTTCTTGATGCAGAGCCGGGAAACTAGAGTTATGACCATACTGGATGTGCTGTCGAGCAATTATGGTCCGCTAGACCAGATGATCCTGAAAGAACTGAAGCGCATGGACGCGGACGTATGGTATGACCGCTATCTATTCTACAAACGTGTCTGGAATGCGTTATTCCAGCGGAGGTCCCGAGATTGGTTCGCGGTGAATCAAAAGAGCCTGGATAGAATCTTCTCGCATCTGCGGCTGTTAGGGCTCTTAGAAGAAGGAGAACATCGAGATACCGCGGATAAAGCCCGGCAAGTATTCCTATTAAAACCCGCTTTTTTTGGCATACAAGGTGGAACGGACGAGCGCGTGAAGAGCGTTATCGTGCAGCCAAATTTCGAGATAATTGCACTTCCGGAGACACCCGAAGATGTTCTATTCCTTTTAAGCCGTATTTCCGAGCTGAAAACCGCGGACAAGGCGCATGTCTTCATGCTAACAAAAAAAACGTTCTTGACTGCGATGGATAACGGCATGGATGCGGAAAAAATAATCGCACTGCTCAAGACAAATGCAAAAACGAAAATTCCTCAGAATGTGCTGTATAGTCTAAAAGAATGGAGCGAGTCGTATGGCAATGTGGAGTTGAGACGGGGTGTCTTTTTAGAAGCCGACCCTGAACTGATGCGTGTGATAAAAACTAAAATACGAGCGCAGGTAATAAAAGATATTTCTGACTCTTCTGTGATAACGACAAAAAGAGGTGTGCTCGCGGATTTGATAAAAGAAGAAGAAGGTATATTTCTGGAAGCGGTGGATGCAATAACGGCTGCCGAAGTCGAAAAGGCGATAGGGCAATATGTGCTAAAAAAACCGGCTGAACGGATATTCGTGATAGAAAGTGCGAATATTGAGAAATGCCGTATCGCGCTCAAGAAACGAGAGATATACCCCAAGGATTTTGTCCGCGGGGAGGATGGAGTAATTCATACGAAACGACAGAAGAAGGAGTTAATAGAAGAGGCGATAGATGAAGCTAAAAGGATAAAGATGGTGTACCTTTCAGAAGGTTTTCGCGAGACGGAACGAGTAATTGACCCTTATGAAGTAGGAGAAAGCTATGTAGAAGGGTATTGTCACTTACGGAATGAGAAGCGAGTGTTCCGGTTGGACAGGATAAAAAAGGTGGAGATGCTGGAAGTGCAAGAGTCAGGACTTGCCTGTTTATAGCGGGTAGCGGTGACTCTATTGCACTTAGCGTGCAGGGAGAGGGCATAAAAATGTACGAAGAAATCGAACGGTTAAATGTAGAGGCACAGGAGTACGCAAAACGACTAAATGTGGTTTTAGAGGAAGTGAAACGAGTGATTGTAGGGCAGAAGCACGTATTAAATAAGTTGTTGATTTGTCTTATTGCTGATGGGCATGTTCTTTTGGAAGGCGTCCCGGGTCTGGCAAAGACATTGATGGTAAAAACGCTATCTGATACACTCACGGCAAAATTCGTCAGGATCCAATTTACTCCAGACCTGCTTCCCGCAGACATCACAGGCACGAAGATATACGAGCACCGGACGGCGGCTTTTAGTACACAGAAAGGCCCAATATTCTCTAATTTTATACTCGCGGATGAGATAAATCGAGCACCGCCAAAGGTACAATCCGCATTGTTAGAAGCCATGCAGGAGAGGCAGGTGACTATCCAGGGCGAAACATTCAAGTTAGATACACCGTTCATGGTTATGGCGACACAAAACCCGATAGAAACCGAAGGCACGTACAAACTACCGGAAGCTCAGGTTGATAGGTTCACATTTAAGCTTTTAATAGAATACCCGAATAGAGAAGAGGAGAAAACTATAATACAACGAAATACGCAAGGAATTGAGATTACGCCGGCGGAAGTCCTGACTGGAGATGAGGTGATCGAGATACAGCGTTTTAATCAACGGATTTACGCGGATGAGAAGATAGAGGATTATGTCACGGAACTCGTGGACGCTACACGGTATCCCGCGAATTACGAGTTAGGTGGTGATTTTGAGGGGTTGATAGAATACGGGGCTTCGCCAAGAGCGTCAATATGGCTGATACTTACAGGAAAAGCGCATGCGTTGCTAAATGAGCGTGGCTACGTCATCCCCGAGGATATTAAAGCGGTAGCGCATGAGGTGTTGCGGCATCGGTTGATTTTGACGTATGAAGCCGAAGCCGAGGGTATTACGTCCGATAATATTATTGATAAGATCCTTGCGACTGTTAAGGCACCGTGAACCCAAGTTCACGAATATTTTGCGATCTTGTTGTATATACAGTATAACTTCCACATATTTAGGACGCAGATTCATACGGATTCACACGGATTTAAGTTCTTCTGCGTTAATCTGTGTCAACAATTATTTTTAGATCGAGTATATTTGGCTTTATACCGTATGTTTCCTCTGCTGTCTCGCTTATTTCTTTAACATTCTTTACCGTGTAAGGGCATTGATCTGCTCTGATTAGCGTTAAGCCGTTGCCATATTGACTCCGTCTTTTTTCCCAATCGCCGTTGAATTGCGGTGTGGGTGCTTTTTTGTTGAACTTTTTCACAAGCAACTCAAAATCCGGTGGTGCGGTATCCACAACCTCAAAACCGTGCTTTACGAATAAGTCCTTGCCTACCATAAATGCGCCTTTACGTGTTACCACTGCTACACCATACGTATTTACCGTTTTAGCGTCTTTTAAGCATTCCGCCAGTAAAAGCGAGGCATAACCTTTTCCTTTGTAAGTATCAATTATTTCTATTCCGTCCACTGTTCATACCTCCTATAAATCTTGTCATTTAAAAACTTTACCGGCCGTGTTGATGCTTTTGGTTGGTCTATTCACATTCTTCAAGACTAGCTAGCACTTCAGTTTTTCGTTGTTCTAGAGCGACTACTTGTGCTTTCAAGCTCTTCAATTCTTTGTTGGTCTGTGCCAACTCTTTCTTGTTTCTTTTATTCGTAAGGTATTTGTCACCGTATTTTTCAACTACAAAAGCTTCTACTTCGCTTCGGACCAGCTTGAAATAGGGGTTCTCGAATACATAATTAACGCGATACTGTAGTTTGCCATCCCCCATGGCTTCTACAATTTCCTCTTGTGTAAGCCCAAATTCTTTCCGTGCTGATTTATCACTAAGAGTGGCCCCTTTCGTGGTCCAAGCGGAATTTGCTCCTTTCGTATTCATCGCGCTCTGCTAAACATAACGAACATAACAGTCTTTTCTTATTTATTAGTATATTACCTAACAGTATTTGTATCTTACAAAAGCATTAAAAACAAAATTGTCTGTGGTTGATTAGGCCTATATTGGTGTCTGCTTTAATATTAATTTGCATAACTTGTTCTAAGAACATAGCGTAATATGTTCTTGAAACTGAGGATTCATAGTCCCCCTCTTTATTCGAGGAGGAGTATTTCAGCACTTTTGAGATACCTCTTCGCCCTTTCGGCTAGAGAATTCATTTCTTTCACGCAGGCACTCCTTCTCTTCGCACATTTATGAGCAACGGGCTGCTAATTGTAGAATAGTCTTCCTCCGCGACAGGATAGACCGATATCAACACCCCATGTTTTAGCTTTATCTCGGTGATTATATCTATCATCCTGTCAATTTCTTTTCCGGGAATGACTATTCCTTCAAGAACAATATGCACATCTATGTCTGAATCTCCTGTAGCATCTCCTCTTGCCCATGAGCCATAGAGAATAATACTCTTCAACTTATTTTCATACAAATTTTCAAGTTCCTCTCGGAATTCCTTGAGTATATCTCTTATTCTCATTTCTTCTCTTTAATTTTATTGTCTCAGGACCAATATATCCTTTTCGTTTGTATGTCACTTAACGTTCCGAGCGTATCTGAAGTCCAGCGAAGCTGGATTTGGGCGGAGTGCCGAAGGCACGCAGCCAGATACGCTCTGTTAGGCGAAGCGCTTCTAACATTATCTTTCCGAGTTATCATTTCCCTCATTAGCAGAATTTTCGAAAAAATCTTCACCAATTCCGATGGATGCTCTTTGCTTCTAGTTTGCGCAATTGGATATAGGCTTCTCGCTTTCCTTCTGCCATAGCTAAAAGTTCTTGTAGAGAGATGTTACCTGATTTCTCTATTTTCTCTTTCTTCTCTATGAGCAGATCTTTAAGTTCCGATTCCCATCCTAATTCTTGTAAAGCTCTAACCTGCCACCAGAGGTCGCCCTTTGCAGTTGATTCACGAAGTGCCATCTCAAATAGAGCCTCTATTACTTCTTCCTCAGCAAGCTCCTTGAGATAAAAAGCGGCTGAGAAAAGATTGCCTTCGCGAAGGTCTTCAATAACTCCCTTAATATAATTCTCTGCTGCTTTTTTATAATCACCAATATCAACATAAAGCCTTGCGAGATTGGACCAATCCCTATTTTTTGACATACAATTTATCTCTCTCTCAATAATTTCCTTTGGGATGAGATCTCTTCTTTTTTGTAAGCTTCTTAAAAATGTGACACTTTCATCTGGAGGGTTATTTTTGAGGGCTTCCTCAATGTACTTATCACGTAAATCAGTGTTCCCGATATTGTGGTAATGTATCACTAAGAGTTCCAGTTCGTTGTTTTCCCGATAAATCTCTGCAAGGCTCGTAGCAAGTTCAAGTTCCAAACTTCGTTCTTCCTTGCTCACCTTATCAATTGGACGTTTCAATTCTCTTTCTCTAACAACTAAATTTAGCCAATCATCCTGATATAGTCTAACTTGTTCAGCATCAAGTTTGCGATGAAATCCTCCAGAAATTTGTGTTTCATTATGACAATCTAAACATAAAACAGCAAGATTATTAATATCGCTATTTGTGGGATTTCCATCGATATGATGAATTTGAATAGGCTTTCCTTTTCTACGACATACACAACAAGTTCGGTCAGATAGGAAAAGTACCTTTGCTGCAATTTCAGGTGGAATACTCAGTCTTGTCATTTTTATGTTCCCTCTCTAGGCGTTTCGCCTAACTTCGGTATACCAGCAATGCGTATATCCTCAAGAATTGGCATCATATCCACAAATGCGCATATACCCCTTTTGGATGTACTCTCCTCATGTCTTACCCCACATATCCAACGGGCTTTTTAATCGTATTCAGCCCTATATTGCTTACAAGAGTGTATATTTCTGTCTTTTATCCCGCAGCCACTTTTTTCTATATGTAGCCACTCGATTTTTACGTTGTATCCACTTATTGGCAGATCCGGTAGTATTGCGATATGATGTTCTCATTCACTTCTCAATCACCATCTCCTCAACCGCGATCCCGAAATGCCTTGCCTCTTTGGTAACATGTACCAGAACCTCATCGCCTTCTTTCAACTCAACCACGGAAATCGGTTTGGTCTTACCCATCAACTTTATCGTCTCTGCATTTTGAAGTATAATACTGCACGGCCTCTTCTCGCCAGCACTCATTTCGACTTCAGCTTCCACAAGCATAAGCGGGCGTTTCTCGATCTTCACTCTACCGACTACCGCTTTTCTGAGGTTACCTTTGGAATTCACGACCAATACACCATCTCCGGACGTTAATTCCGATAGATACCGCGTCTTCTCGCCTACCAGCACATATGCGTACACGGCACCGGCATTCACCCGAAACGGTCTCGCCGCCACGTAAGGGCTTTCTTCGGATTCCGAATGCACCATAAACAACGCAAAAGATTGCGAACCCACTAACATTCCCTCACCAAACGACATCAACGAGCATGTATCCACGCACACCCTATCGCCCATTTCAAGTTCTTCCACGTGTGTCACCCGTGCCGTAGAAAGAGACACTTTACCCATTTGGCTCTCGTCTCGTATCTCCGCAGCTCGTTTTATCTCTGATATATCGTCTGTATCCAGTAACACGCCATCGGCACCGTGCTCTAACGTTTCAAATGCTGTCCTTACCTCTTCCGCGGTGTGCACACCCGCGATTACCTTTGTTTCCTTGTGCTGCAACTCCGCGATTATGTTCTCCAGCGGGATTATCTTCCAATCCGTGCCTATCACCACTACATAATCGCAATGATCGGCAATGTTTACTGCGAACTGCTCTGACGCCTTAGCTCGTATCTCGACGTATGCCGCTTTGGGTTTAGCACCCGCAGCCTTTTTTAATGATTCTAAAACTATTGATTCGTTTATATCAGAAGGCACTGGCTTTGTGCCGTCGCCTTCGCTATTCTTGCCATAAACTATGATGTCCGCTTCTTTTTTCGTCTTTGCGGGTGATTCGGTTGTCACGAAAGCAGCTATCTTGATACGGCCTAATTCCTTTATCTTTGCAATGTCCGTTTCTTCTACGAGTACGCCATCAATACCTGATTCCAGGCTGGCGGTGATTCTTGCTTTCTTTTCGTCCCACGTCCCTACACTGTCATCCGCTTTTATCCAGATCTCTTTCTCTTTACCTTTCATTCTTCCACCCTTTCTTAAACTATGGCGTCTTAACTTAAAATAGCTCTTCCGAATTGAGTACTGTGATTACGTTTCGGGGGGCTGTAGTATATATACAACTATGGCTTTATAAACTCGGTTTTACTTGAATATCCGCGATTATGGTACTGTTATTGTAAAATCGATCATTTGGCCGGGTGGATGAATAGAGTACTGATTACGCACTGTGTGAACCATTTTATGTTCCATTTTGCTTTTCGTGTGATTTCCCGAAATACTTTCGCCAGGGATAGGTACCCCAAACAGGTCAGATGATTCGCGAAACCTCAGCTAATGAGCCAACTACTGAAAGGTGTAATGCAGAAGACGCCAAACTATTTAGATAATTAATCTCTTCCCTAAGCGCATTAAACTCAGCTAAAATATATGCATCATCTCTCATATTTTTGGTTAGTTTTCCTTTATCCATAAATTACCATGTCATCTTCTTCCAATTGCTTTTGAATTCTCATAAAACTTGTACATATTTCATCAACGTATAGTTGAAGTGCGGCACTTACCAAAACCCTGTCACAATTGGGCTTAGACAATAACAGGGTTGTAGTAACTTGGTTTAAAGATATAACACAATGTTGTCCAGGATCTGCTAAACCATAATTAGTTGGACCAGCAAGTATTAATTCGTCTGGTCCTTTCTTAAACAAACCTAATTTAAATTGTATAGATTTGGGGCCTGAATGTACATTGTTACAAGCAATTCATGCGTGTTCGGTTAAGTAACCCATCGCGCCATCAACCTCTCCCGTTTAACATTAGGATCGCATCCTTGACCTTGATAAATGTTGTATAATGTGAGCATATCCAATTTCAGCCCCATACATTCAAGTACTTCAGTT
>JAPVWK010000060.1 GCA_028572065.1 Candidatus Methanophagales archaeon | reverse complement strand
GATAATTTTAAAACATGAACTACAAATATCTAACAAAAGAAAGCATTATACGACTGCACAAAAAGATTGTTGAAACTACGGGAGGGGAAAAGGGAATGCTAAATGAAGGTATCTTATCGTTTATATTAGATTTGATTCGCACGGAAAAATTGTATAGCGAGAACATCGGGGATTTATTTACCCGAGCAGGGCTTTTGTTACGGGGGATTATCTCAGGACATCCATTTGTGGATGGAAACAAAAGGGCAGGATTTGAAGCTACTGATGTCTTTTTAAGGATGAATGGCTATTATTTAGAAGTTGGTGCAGATGAAGGAATGGATTTTACGCTGGATATTGCGAAGAATGAATTGGATTTGGACGGCGTGATAGAATGGATACGAAGGCATGCAAAGGAGGTGGGGTGATAATATGCACGAGAAAAAGAAAAAAAAAGAGGAATCAAAGGAGCTTGAAGAAATTGAAAAAATAATGGATGTTAGCATAGAAAAGAATAAAGAACTGCTCAAAAAGCTAGCTAAGGTGTAGAGCGTGAAGCGCTTTACAGGCGGGATGCACCCGAATTCATTCGGGTGTGGCGAGGTTGGGGCTTCTTCCGTGATTGCCTTCATGCCTGCTACATTTTAGCACTTACCATTCACATGCTCAGTAGCCCACAAAATCATCGCCACTATATCATCCTCGTTCCATCTTGAGGATTCTATCACCAGATCGTAAATAGAAAGGTCGTCCAGATTTAGCCCGTAAAATTGCTTGTAGCGCTTATATTCAGACCGTTCTCTACTTTTCATTGCGTGAAGTGCCTCGTCATACGTTATTTTCTCACGTACGGTAATTCGCTTTGCTCTTATTTCCACTGGCGCTTTCAACCATATCTTCAAATCTGCATCCGGGACAATGAATCCGGACAATCTACCTTCTACTATGGCATTCTCACTTTTCATAGCTTCTTCTCGCTGCCGTTCATCTATCACCCTATCAAAATCGTCATTGGCCTCGGCCATCTCACTGAACTGCTCCAACGGCAAATTCTTTTCCGCTGCCATTTGACGAAACACAGCACCCGCGGAAATTAGTTCCAGTGACAACTCCTTTGACAGTAACTTCGCAACCGTTGTTGTGCCACTGCCCGGGAGACCGCTTATTGTTAGTCGCATAAAACGCTTGTAATAAGTATTATCTAATCAAGGATATAATTCTTAATGTTGGTTTGATACTGCACAACAAGATATTGCTGTTTAGAAGTAAGAACTTTTGATCACCCTTTTATAACTCCAATAGCCCGGAACGCTGCTACTTTCCGCGCTATGCCAGATACTTCACAACTCTGAACCACAATCTCCGGGTCTTTATACGCCGCGGAAACTTCCTCTGCCAGCTCGCCATACTTATCAAACTGGAGGCCTTTCTTCCGCCTCATATCCCGCTTGCTACGCTCGCGTGCTTTTACCAATATGCCCCGCTTAGCCAGCTCGTCTTTCACTTCGCTACCCCTGTATTTCCGCATTGCTGCAGTCCTGCTCATCTCCCTGCCAGAGCCATGAGCGCAGCTACCAAAAGTCTCTTCCTTCGCTACTTCGGTACCCACGGCTAAAAAACTGCGTGTGCCCATCGAACCGGGAATCAACACCGGCTGACCTGTGCTTCTATAAATCTCGGGTAATCGTTCATCACCTGCAGGAAACGCTCGTGTTGCACCTTTCCGGTGTACACACAATTTCTTCTTCTTGCCGTCCACTATATGCTCCTCCTCCTTCGCGATGTTATGTGCGATGTCATACACCAGCTTTATATCCATATCTTCCGCGCTACGTTGAAGCACATCCGCAAATACTGTCCTTATCCAGTGTGTCGCAAGCTGCCGGTTCGCAAATGCGTAATTCGCACACGCGCACATAGCTTCAAAATAATCCATGCCCGTATCGCTGCTCAAATACGCGCAAGCCAATTCACGCTCTAAACCAAGAATCCTGGATAGCGTTGCATCCTTATTCATCTCGCGTTCAAACGTCCTCAAATAGTATGCGCAAACGCCATGTGAGAAGCCTCTACCACCGGTATGAACTAAAATAGTCACTTGACCGTTCTCTTCTATCCCAAACGCATTCGCAAGCTGTTCATCAAAAATCTCATCTACCACCTGTATCTCCAAAAAGTGGTTCCCCGAGCCGAGCGTACCAAGCTGTGGCGCACCCCGTTTCTTTGACTTCTCGTCTATCTTCCCTGTATTTGCCGCTTTTAATCTGCCTCCCTCTTCCGTACGTTCTATGTCTTCCTCCCAGGCATAGCCGTTCTCAACGCACCATTCCGTGCCACCCATGAGCACCTCATCTAACTGGCGATTGGACAACGTTACTTTGCCGGAGAGCCCAAGTCCTGCGGGGATATACTCAAATAAACGGTCTAATATGTCTGGCAGATGGGGTCGGAGATCCGCTTCACGTAGATTTGTCTGAATAAGCCTTACACCACAGTTTATGTCGTAGCCAACACCACCCGGTGATATAACTCCTTCCTCAAAATCCGTAGCTGCAACGCCGCCAATCGGGAAGCCATAGCCCTGATGTCCATCGGGCATAACCAACGAGTATTTCTCTATTCCCGGGAGCGAAGCGACATTGATTGTCTGTTGCAGCGTTAGATCGCCCTGTATCTTTGCTAATAGTCCTTCCGATGCGTATATCCGCGCTGGTACCCTCATGTAGTCCTTATACGATTGCGGCACTTCCCATACATCTTCCCTTACTTCCGTTAACGGTACATTCATCTTTGATGCCATTACTCCTCCAACTCTTTTGTTATGTAATACTAAAGGGTACGATGACGTTTTTGTGTTACTGTTGTAGTTAATACTACGATCAGAATAACAACTCCACTACGTCATCTCATGCACCCATAGTCTGTTGACCCGCGCCTAAAGCTTCCCGCAACTGCTGCTGTAACTGCTGATATTTCTTCTGTACTCGCTCTTCCTGCCTCTCCAATGTCTTCCGCCTCAAATCGTAAGTCTCTTTCTTCTCTGACAGATCGCCTTTCACTTCTTCTTTACCCACCTTTATCATCAATTCGCCGACATTCTGGTAGACCACGGAATTGTCATCTAGCTTCTCTAACTCCGTTAATGCACTTTCTGAATCCTTCAGTAGTGCCTCTACCTGCATCTTCTGCCTTGCCACTGCTTCCAACTGCGCTTTTAGCTGCTGGAGCTGCGCAAGTTGACTTTGCAACATCGGTGGGATTTCGCCACTTCCACTCATGTTATTCTATCACCTTGTTTTTGATTGATACGCATTTCACTTAAAATCTATACTTTTGGCAACTTATAAAGATAACATGCGAGAAGAAAAGGTGGGGATATTGGTCATCTCTTATGGGTCGAGAGCGGCTGCGATGATAGATGCACTGAACCGAAGCGAAGAATATAAAGTGCGTTTTTACGTTGCGGACAAACAGCGGAATCCATTTAACGTGAAGCATGCCGCGAAGCACGTGGTCATTCCCGATTTGGATATTGCAAAGATATGCGAGTTCGTCAAAGCGAATAAAGCCGAGATAGATTTCGGGATCTGTGGTCCTGAGCAACCGATAATCGGGGGTGTTCGGGACGTTATTGAACGTGAGACCGGTGTGGCGATGATATGCCCCACGAAAAGCTATGCGATAGAAGAGAGCAAAGTGGCGCAGCGAATTCTGCTTGATGAATGTTGTGCTGATGCGAACCCAAAATTCAAAGTGTTTCCGCGGGCGGAATATGCAAGTGTAAGCGAAGTGAAGAGAGCAGTATGGCAATTCTTAGATGAAATTGGTGATGAAGTAGCGGTGAAGCCGGATACGCCAGCAGCGGGTAAGGGTGTCGGTGTCTGGGGTGACCACTTCACGAGTAGAGCGCTTTTATTTGAGCATTTCATGTCGGTTTTTGAGAGTACCGATGTGCTGATAGAGGAGAAGGTAATAGGTGAAGAATCGAGTTTCCAGGCGTTTTGTGATGGTAAACGGCTCGTACCGCTTCCTGAGACGCGGGACTACAAACGCGCTTTCGATTCGGATTCTGGGCAGAATACAGGTGGTATGGGGTCTTACAAAACGGAAGTTGATTGGCTACCGTTTATGAACAAGAAAGATAGAGAAGAGGAAGAGAAATTGGCTCAGATGCTATTCCGCAGACTTCGTGGTGACGGAAGCAATGAAGGGCTGAGGGGTGTGCCACTCTATATCGCATTCATGCACACGGGCGAAGGTGCAAAGATACTGGAGATAAACAGCCGACCGGGCGACCCTGAAATACTTAACATACTGCCGGTGCTGAAGAGCGATTTTGTGGATGTCTGTTTCAGGATGATAGAAGGTAACCTTTCAAGTGTCGAGTGTGAAAAGAAGGCAACGGTCGTAACGTATGCCGTGCCTATGGACTATGGTGGTTACAGGAGTAAATATAGCGGTGACCGACGGGTGGATTTGAGTGCGGTTCACGCATTGCAGCAGAAATATGGCGCGGATTTAAGGATTTATCCGGGGTCTATGGAGTTAAGGGCAGATGGTTCTACTTATGCGCTCGGTTCAAGGACCGTTTGCACCGTGGGTATCGGTGATACTTTAGAAGAGGCGAGAGAGGTTTCTCTGGATGGTATTAGGCATATAGACGGTGCGTTGTGGAATAGGTGGGAGATTGGTGCGGAAGAGCATGTAGGGCGGGCTGTGAGACGGATGGATGAGTTGAGGGGGTAGATGTGCCGGGAAAAGCGATTTGGTGAGAAAAGTGGAAAACGTGATTTTGTTTTTATGATGAGAGTGGTTAGCACAGCTTTAAGGAGTATTTTATACGATGACTGAGAATGAGGCAGAGCGGATAAGACTGGAAGAAGAGATAAACGAATGCCAGCTTTGCGAGCTCGGGAAGACACGGAAAAAAGCTGTGGTGGGTGCAGGCTCGCTATCCGCGAAGATAATGTTGATAGGCGAAGCACCGGGTTACTATGAAGATTTAAACGGTAAACCATTCGTGGGTAAAGCGGGTAAGATACTCGATGAGTTACTGGAATCGTTAGGGCGGAAAAGAGCCGAAGTGTACATAACAAATATATTGAAATGCAGGCCACCGGGAAATAGGAATCCCTCGGCTGCGGAGATAAAAGCATGTACCCCTTTTTTAGATGCACAGATGAGTATCATTGACCCGGAGGTAATTGCCACACTGGGTAACTTCTCGCTGACTTATATCTTCGCGAAATTCGGGCTGACGCCAGATAAAATAGGTAAGATACACGGAAAAGTCTTTACGGTGGGCACTATTGCAGGTATTAAAAAAGTTGTGCCACTTTATCATCCTGCTGTTGCTACTTACAATCCCGGGATGAAAGAGACCCTGAAGGATGATTTTAAGGTGTTGGCGGACTGTTTTTAGTGGTTATATTTTTTTTGTGCCATGTAGTTAAACCATATTTGAGGTTACTTTCTGGGCTGAACTGCGGATAACATCTGGATTTAGAGAAGTTTTTTGCGTAACAAAAAATTTGAATGGAAGAAATTGCAAGTTTCTGGATTCTTTAAATCATTGTTAAATTTTCCCGAATGGACGAGGAATAGCTGCAAGCGGTTTTACGAAGTTAATAAATTCCGAGGAGTAACCTAATGAACCCTAAAAGCAATTTCCAATAATCTGGAGCGTAAATCCAATAACTAAACATGTGATTCCTATGATACCATAAATTCGATCGGTTTTAAATGATTTTACTAAGTGTTCATTTATCATTTCGGCATCATCCGTAAATACCATAACATAATAGGTACATAAATCTTTAATTTGAGAATCGCTCTTAATTAATAATTTAGCTAATAACATCGCTCCTAAAGCATCAAAGATTAATCCAACTACATTAAGTAGTATACTCATGATTTAAATGATTTGAAGCAATCATATAAATATTTCTCTTGGGTTCGTATGGAGTACGGATATGTTTTCGCTTGCAATATTCACTTTTTCTTGTATATCACCCCCTTTTAATAACCTACCAATAATCGATTCAGGCTGACATATACGCAGGAAAGCCTCTTGCGGTGTCTCAGCATTGAAGTAATCTAGCGCACCATGTATTCGATTGTTATACCACTTTAAAAAGGCTTCGATAGATTCGAATCGCCAGCGGTGCCGATTATACTCCTACCACAAGCGTTCTAACTTGCCTTTGGTCTGTGGAATCCCTTTTCTTGATGGAATATGCCAGATTCCCTCTTTTTCAGGTAGTGCTCGAACGCAGAGGTACCCAGGTTCTTGTTGGAATAAAATCTTGTATCTCTATCTGTATTGCCCCCCCCCCTTATCTGGACATTGAACTCGTGGGCTTTATTCTGTACTTCCTTGAATGTTTCAATCGATTCTACATGAGTTGCACTCTCGAAATCCCCTCTTGCAAGCGCCTTCCTCGAGACATCGCCCAGCCATATCATGGCAAATGGGCGCATTTTGATGGCTCTGTGCCAGTTTCCAAGGACTAAACTACCTGAATGTCCACGTTCATATCTGCACCGCTTTCTTTTCTTCTGTTCCATGGAATTAGGCGTGGTTTTGCCTGTTGCTCTGAGGCACTGATGAATCTTAGTGTGTGGTATTTTATATCCTCTCCTTTTTAACACGTAAAAGAAGAGTCTCGCACCGGGACGCATTTCTTCCCAAACTTTACCAATTATTACTTTCTGTTCATCGCTGAGATACGTTTTTGGTCTACTATGTGAATTCAACTTCGAAATTTCCCATGTATCACGGTACATTTTGGTTAGTTGTTGTGCTCTGCACTCTGTTATCCCGTAAATCCGCGATGCCTTCTTTGCTGTGAAATCACCCGAAGTTACTCGCTTTATCATCCCTTTTAGGCCATCATCTGTAAGTTTTACCATGTCATCTAAAGACCTGGTTTGGCGAAACAATTTCCGTACTACAGGATACAGATAAAATAGAAAAGCTTTTATGAAGATAATACAAAGGAGGTTATTACATGGTAAGAAATGATAAGACCGGAGAATTTGAAAATCTTCTTCCTGGAATCGACACAGAAACTCTTCCCGGCACATTGAGAGGTAAAAAAGAGAAGAAAGAGAAGAAGGATGCGGATAAAAAAAATTAGGACCACTCTAAAAAATGGGTGAAGCGGAAATTTCACCACAATTCGAATATTCTTCCTCTTTTCTGAGAATCATGATACCAGGCCTCATAGTGGCAACTTTAGTTTCTTTTTTACTAAGTTTTAGTTATTTCCAATGCCTCTCTCTTCTCAAGAAAGCAATAGATAACTCAGCATGGGCACTTATTCCATTAGGAGTTACTTTCGTATTTATATCGATATTTATTGGATTTGTGCTCTACATTTTCATTAAACCCCTAACACAGCTACTTGAAGGATATTATTTTGAACTTTATCAGGAGAAATATTTTATAGGGGTTATTACGGATAAGCTTAAGCGTAGACAGTGTAAAAGATTTGATAGATATGAAAAAGATTATGATTCAGGAGCTTTGGGGAGTGTAAAAAGGGGTTTTGCGTATACCAGGCTATATGAATATTTTTCACACTGCCTGTATAGGATATCTATTAATCGCGAAATTGAGGATAAGGAACTGAAGGAATGCATTTTACCGACACTTTTAGGTAATGCATTCAGTTCACTGGAGGTCTATCCAAAATGGAAATATGGAATGAACGGTATTTTCTTTTGGACACGCATCGAGTTACTCATGACTCCGGAAAATAAGAAAACCCTAGATACTATGCGCGCTTTTGTTGATATGTCTATTTTATTGACCTGGATATTCATTTCTGCAGCAATCGCCTATTTCGTATTTCTGGCATGTAGTGGTGAATATATTTTTTCGATGGTTTCGGTAGTGCTTTTTATATTATTTTCTTTATTCTCATATCACATGGCCGTGCGGTCTACAGTGGATTATGGGTATTATTTACGTTCGAGTTTTGATCTATACCGAGAAGAACTATGGGAAAAAATAAAAAATAAGCAATTTAATGACCAGGTGTTATTACCCAACAAAGAAAGCTGGGGTAAAATATATAGAGATCTTCGGTTTTAAATGTCGTTGAATGCTGGGATACATGACCTCCTAAGTCCCACTCGGGGTTTATTCTGCTACGGGGCTTCCGTCCGCATTAAAAATAAAGAGGAGGACTACGTTTTTTCCTGCATATCCGATTCGGAAATATGTGGTGCTTCTGTAAATAAGCCTTCTGTGTCGTTAGTTATCCGCTGCTCGTCTGAGATATATCACATTAGCCCCCTCCAAAATAGACTACTTGGTGCTCCTCGGTAAGCTCTCTATATCCTTTGCACCCTGCGAAGTAGTAGTGTCCATTAAAAGGACATTCAGAAAAGCGATATTTACTCCAGCTAAAAGAGTAAATCGGCGTATCCTAGCAAAGAGGATATTCTACTGAGTACAAGTAAAAATCTAAAAAATCCTCTTTAGCGCTCTAAATATCCCTCAAAGAGGTCTAAGGTATTTTTGTCTGCACCACCACAACATGGAAGCAAAATCTTTAGTTTCCTATATCATTGCTTTTTATCAAAAGTCCTTTTATAGAGCGAGCATGTAGAATATTGCTTTTGATTATTAAACGGTGATACAATGTTGTTTTTTCGGTGGTTTGTGGAGGTGGTTATAACTTTTATACTGGGGTAGTTGTAGTGTCCACTAAGATACTGCAGTACCAAGCCTTTTTATTTTGTGTTTTGAACATTCGTGACGATAGACCTACTCCGGTGCAGCACGCATGTCTGCTCTGTGGCATGTCTGTGGGCTAGACCGTGTCTGCTAACGTAAACGAATAAACCTGCGTCACCGCGGTATTACCGGATTCATCTTTGGCGGAGATCCGATAAAATACTTGAGTCCCCGATCCATAAAACTCTGTACAAATACTGTCTTCGTATGTAGCGTTCCCATCAGGCTGCATAGAGCCACCGCCGCCACCACTACCATATTCATGAAATCGCATATGTTCTAATGTTACCTCCGATATGGAGACATTACTTGTAACTTTTGCGCTTATATCAACAGAAGAAGTAGCAGTTGCTGGTTGTTCCGGCGTTTGTATCACATCTGTAATGGCAAGAGAAGTTATGTTACTTCTTTCCACGTGACCTACCTGAATGATGTACACCTCAGAAATCTTATCGCCTGCTCTTATCATATACCACTTTTCTGTACCGTCTTCAAAAGGATAGGCGAATGTGAATGAATACTTGTTTTTATTAACCGAAGTTACCGTTCCCGACATCCATCCTGAACAACGTAAAGAAGCACTAACACCCAAAAACGGCGAACCACCGGCTATTTCGGCAATAACAGTTATCGTATCTCCGGGTTCCGGATATTCCGGCGTTTGCGTAACATTGATTATAGTAATGTCACCGGATGGCGTAAAACCCCAAATACATAAGCCTGTAATTATAATAAGTACAGCGACAGTAGAAACGCTTTTCCGTTTGTTTTCTTTCACTGCGGCACTAATATCGCATGGCTGACCGAAGCCAAAATATGTTTTCACGTGAGGTCTTGTAAGATAAATAGAAATTAGCCCAAGGATCGCTATATTGACAACGGGGAAAAGGTACATCACAATAATGTATGACAACATGCTGATTTCACCCGGACTTGGATACGAGGACAAAGCCCAAAAAGAGCTCAGATATTCATAGACATGCAAAATGGTCACAATTACGAGCGTAATCAAACCTAAAAACCAGGACCATCGTAAACGCTTAAAAAAACCGTAAGCAACCGAGAGGGCGATTATTGTCATGATTATGTCTGTAATTCCTATGATTCGCATCTGATATGTGGTCATGTAAAGAGCCATATCGCTTGAAAGAAGAGCGATTAAACTATAAACACAAGCTATCGCACCGCCAAAAGCCAATAAAGCTAATATTGTCACCCCTAAGGGTCGTTTCGAGCTTATCATCACATTTGATATTGAAATATGCACGCCCTAATAAATGTTAGATATTAAACCTCAGTATAGCCGCAATACCACCCAGCCCTTTTAACCGCTTACCGGGCTCGAACTCGGTGCTGAACACCACTATCTTACCCTTGACCCGTTCCACCTCTTCTACTATCGCTTCAACCTGTTCTATACCCTCTCCTTCTTTACTTATCTCATCTCCTTCTGTACGCGACACCATAAGCTTATCATCACAAACCAGTAGCGACTCAATAGCACCGAACTGTAACGCTTTTAGCACCTCGTCTTCACCATAAACCGCCTTACAATCATATTCCTTGCTTATCTCTTCCATTAACCGATCAATCAGCTTGACTTCTTGGGTTAACCGTTCCTCAGCCCTTAGCCTGGTCACCGCACCACGTTTCAATACTTCCATGAACCCGGAAACGCCAATAGACGAGGTCTGCTCGATTCTTGTCCGTTTCGTTAACTCCGGGTCTTTTTCCTTTAATACCGCTAAGAAATCGTTCTTCACGAAACCGGGACCCGCAATGATTATCGCTTCCGCAGCTATTGTATTAAACGAGCTCTTCAACTGCTCAATAACTTTATGGAAGAACTCTTTCTTTGCGCCATCGCCGCTGCCGTCCACGCCTTTTCCCGAACCCGCCCGTAGGGAAAACAGCTCATCCACACCGTATTGCCGCACCACACCCGCAACCGCCTCGCCATCTTCTATCGTGAGTATGATAACCGTAGCAGCGGCAACCGCTTTCGAGGCTTCTCTTAGACGCTTCAACTGATGCACTTTCCATGTCTTGATGATCGAAAGCTTAGAATTGGGCTCGATGTTAAATGTGTGATAAGAACCCAGTTCGGTATCTATCCCATGCTCGATCACACCTTTTAGCCGTAATCTGTGCGAGAACTTGTGGAACTCTACGCTTTCCACCCGAATGCCAATTCTGACCGGTTTCTTCGCGGTCTTATCCGGTCTCACCTTATCGGTAGCACCCTCTAATCGCCGATACGTGAGCGAATAGACAAAGTCGCCGGGCTCTATTATATGCTTGAGGTGCCATAAATCGTCTAACGATTCGGGCATCACCGAAATTTCACCTGTTAGCCTATTTCTGCCTCTTTCCTTTAACTTCCGTTTTAATACCTTCATAAAACTGCTCTCGGAACCTGCCTTTTGTACTGATTTCCTGGTTTCATCTCAATGCAGAAAGGAAAGCATTACCAAAAGAAATAGTTTATTAGATAGAACTGTTTAGTAAGCGACACATGAATCTGAAGCCACGGATAGACGAAGCGGCGATGGTCGTAGAGAATAACATAAAAACGCTGGTGATTGCCGACCTGCATTTAGGTATAGAAGCCGTGCTAAGACAAAAAGGTGTTAATATCGGTAGTCAAACGGATAAACTGTTAGATACAGTGACTTTGTGCGTAGAAGAAACCAAACCGGATGCGATTGTATTATTGGGCGATATAAAGCACGCAGTGCCGGAAATATCGTATAGAGACCGTAAAGAAGTGCCAGTATTCTTAGCGGCACTCGCTGAGTATGCACCGGTATATCTGGCTAAAGGCAACCACGACTCGTATTTAGGTATGCTGCTTCCCGAAAAGCTAGAAGGAGCGCGGAAACCGAAGCATGAAGTATATCTAAAGAGTACCCGTGGTTTTCTGCTGGACGGGGTGGGATACACACATGGGCATACCTGGCCTTCGCCCGAGTTGTTCGCTGCAAAATATATACTGATTGGGCATAATCATCCGCGGATACGGCTTGCAAGTTCTCAGTCGAGTTATGCACGGCTGAAAAACGTATGGATTCGAGCTAAATGTGACTATAACGCTGTAAAGGTGCATTATCCGGCGATAAGTGGCTGGAATGATCCGTGTGTGATCTTAATGCCGGCGTTTAATGAACTATGTGGTGGTGTTACGTTCAATGCGCCGGAGCTAAAACTTTTAGGGCCCATAGCCTCGAAACTGATTCGGCGGGAAGATATGGAAGTGTATCTGCTGGATGGGACGTATATAGGTAAGGTATGCGATTCTGAGTGAACACTTTTTTAATAATACCGCTTATAGTTTACGCGATGCAAAAAGAAGTTGTTCGGTATCACCCTAATGCGTATTTAGAGCATAAAAGGAACGTTACGCAGGGCTTGCAGGCACGGACAAAGATACTCGAGGTGATAGACGAGATAACGAATATTGAAGGGCGAGCTGCCGGTAGGAAACTAACAATAAAAGCAGTATCCAAGTCGGCTGCACTCAGCTACGCATCTTCTTTGCATCATTTACGTCTGCTGGAACAGGAGCAGATAGT
>JAPVWK010000059.1 GCA_028572065.1 Candidatus Methanophagales archaeon | reverse complement strand
ATCTCGACAAGGGTCTTTACCGTAGGATCCACACTAATTTCATTATCTGGTATCATATATTGGCTCACTAGGTAAAATAATCGCTTTTAAACTATATAAAAATAGTAGGACTGTCTATCTCTTATCCGAACACGCATGGAGAGTATTCCAACCGAAGGAACTTTCGTAAGGAATCCCAGGGAACTCCTACAAATTTTCAATCAAATCCCTAAGAATTACAGCGCTCTTAGTTCAGAAAGAAAAGAAAAATTGAGCAATCCGTTTGACTACCTCCGATGTGAGCAGATTGGGGATTCATTCGAACTCTTACAACTCCTTTATTCTGAAAATTTTCCAGGATATTCAGACTTATTACGGAGAAATAATACATTTTTAACAGGTCCTCGAGGTTGTGGGAAAACGACCATATTTAGAAATCTGAGTTTAAAGGCGCAAATCCTCGGAAACAAGGTAGGAAAAATAGAGGATTATAAAGAAAACTACGTGGGTATATATTACCATTGCAATGATTTATACTTTGCATTCCCATATCTTAGTAATATTTCTGATGAGGAAAGAAAGGGTATAATACATTATTTTAACCTTGCAATTTTATATGAAATTCTTGACCTATTAGAAATTTCAAATAATAAACAGGGGTTCGAGTTAGACCTTCATGTGATGAGTGAATTACAAGAGTTTATTAGTGCATATTTACCCTCGTATCAAACACCACCTTTAGGAACTAATATCATACGCCATTTAATGTCAATGGCAGGTAAAGAAAAACAAATACTACGGCATTGGTTTGAAAAAAGAGATGGAAGCCAAAAACCAATTTTTTTACCCATGGATTTTATCAGAAATTTATGTAAACTGTTGCGAGATTGTATACCGTGGATGACAAATCGACCGATTTACTTCTTTTTAGATGATTATTCATTGCCAAACATTTCCAAAGGTATCCAAGAGACCTTACACGATTTTATTTTATTTCCAAGTGAATGCTCTGAATATTACTTTAAGCTTTCTACGGAAAGTGTTGTTTCTTTTTATCCTTACAACTCCAAAGGAAAACTCATGGAAGAAGGAAGAGAATATGTAGTAGTAGACCTTGGATACTTTTTCTCACTCCGTACGGGACAAGTCGAAAACTTCCTTCTTGAAGTGATTAATAACCGATTGAGAAATTCTGATAATATTGATAAAAAATATCATGATATACGAGAAGTTTTGGGGAGTGGTCATTATAACTCTTATATTCAACTTGCGCTTGAAATTAGGGAAAAAGGAGCAGGGGGGCGTGTTTATTATTATGGCTACGACATTATAACTCAATTGTGTTCTGGTGATGTTGCCCACATTTTAGGTTTGATAAAGCGTATTTTCGAGCTGTCGGAAGGACCTGGAAACTTCACTGAAGCAGGGGGAATCGATTTACCAATCGGATCTAGAATACAGGATCAAGCAGTTAGAGAAACTGGCAGTGATTTTCTGAATAAGATTGAAAGTATTCCAAAATATGGACATGATTTAAGAAAAATTGCCGACGCTTTTGGGGATGTTGCACATTGGTATTTAAAGAATAGGAATTCTAAAAATCAGGAACAACTTCCACCATGGCAGGCATTTAGAATTGAAATAAGAGACACACCAGATTTAAAGGATAAGCACTTAGAGATATATAATGAATTATTGCATTACGGTATCTTCTTTAGAGATATAAGAGGCAAGAGTCAGCGTGGGGCAGTTGCGCCGAGACTTTATCTCCGTAGGTTGTTAATCCCAACTTTTTTACTTACCCCCAGCAAAAGAGATAATATTGGATTAAATAAAGATGAGTTCTTGCAATTATTAGAGGATCCTGAAGAATTTAAAAAGATAATGAAAAAGAAAAAACCACGAAGAAAAAGACTTCAACCTGACGAAAAACAAAAGAGGCTTCATGATCCAAGTGATGAGGAAAATAATAACCAAATTGGTATAAAAGAGATAGGGGTGGGAAGTAAGGGTGATTAAAGAAGATTTGAGGGAGATCCTCCCCTCAATCGAAAAGTTAGATTTAAATAAAAATCCTACCAATGCAACTTTCATAGGGTCAGCAGGATTTGAGGACAGATGTTTTTCTTTTTTAGGAAGACTCATCAGTTCAGATAAAAAAATTAAAAACGTTATTGGTATCGAATATAAGCCCTTTAATCCAGAGAACAGAAAGGAAGAATTTGAAACACTGGGAGTAAAAGCTGCTTTACAGAATAAAGTTGAATGGTTAATATATGATAGATTCAATCCCGAAAAAATTTATCATACTTTTGGAAGGGTAAAAAACCTCATTAATGAAACTGGCAATGTGATAATAGACATTTCAGGCATGTCAAAATTCTTGATTGTTGTCCTTTTAGATATTTTAAAAGATTTTAAAGGAAATGTGATTGTTATATATTCTGAAGCAGAAATTTATCATCCGACACATGAAGAATTCGAATCGAAGAAAGAAGAAATGCCGGATATTACACCTACATTTTTGACAAGAGATGTGTATAAAATAGCTCTAACAACTTCACTTTCTAGTATTGCTATGCAAAGTTCACCATTATTAATGATCGCTTTTCCAACTTTCAATGACAAAGAACTTATGGCGCTTTTAAACGAATTGACTCCACAATATCTCATTGAATTCGAAGGTATCCCACATGAAGAAGCTGATCGGTGGCGTTTTGACGCTGTCCGTTTGATCAATAGAAAAATAGATAAAGATTTTATTTTAAATATAGATGAGATAATACACGAAGAACTCAGTACTTTTGATTATAAGGGGACAGTTGCTACTCTAGATGAAATCTATAGGAAGTTTAAATATACGCATAAATGTGTAATTGCTCCTACCGGGAGTAAACTGCAATCGGTGGGGGTATTTATTTTTAAGCAATTGCATCCCGAAGTTCAGGTTGTTTATCCAGTAACAAAGGAATTTGCTGAGGAATACACTGATGGATGCAGGAATATATGGTCAATAACTTTCTTAAAGTTCCACGATTTTATAAAAAATTTGGAGAAACATCGCAGGGCAAAATTAATTTCCTTAAAAGAAGCAATAGAAACTCAGAAAATAGATAAAAAATGACGGAAATTCGACCAATGGAATTTACAAGGTTAGGGATAATAGATTTATTTGGAATATTGACCCCCGGTGTTTTCCTTCTTGGGAATATAATTTTGATTCTCTACGGGATAGGAATATTCGCTGAACTCCTCATGGGGATTCTTAGAGATCCATTTTTAGCTATTGTGGTAATTTTCTTTGTGGGTTATTTATTGGGATCTATTTTAAGATTGTTTCCTCCAAAACGGGTTGATTCTTTAGTTTCCTTGTATCTCCTAAAAATTAAAAAATATAGATGGGCAAAAGATAATTTTCCGTATTATCGCACACTATTGGTGGAGAGATATAAAAGCTATAATAATGTACTATCAAAAGTGGCGGATTTTATTCTAGAAGAATCAGGAATGGAAAAGATAAAGGATTATTCACAAAAAGAGGATAAAAGTTTCTTTAATTACTGCAAATTGTTAATTCGAGAGAACTCATCCCCTCTTAGCGCAGAGATATACAGGATGGAAGCTTTAGTTAGGTTGCTATCGGGGGTATTTTTGTCATCATGTATTGGTCTCTGTGGATTTGTGGTGGTGCTTATTTTGAATTTTACTTCTTTTATCGCAACACCCACAGATGAATTTATTTATACTTACTTAATTCTTAGTGTACTCTATCTTACCATTTTATTGGCAATTTTAAAAAGATTTAGATTTATACGATTTACCGAAGTAATGACTGTATGGGTCTCCTTTTATTTAGTGCGTAAAGAAAAATTGACTTGGCAGGCTTCTCGAAAAGCGTTAAACCGTTTAAATCCCAAAAGATACTATTAAGCGGGCACCTTTGAGCACTTTATATCCTTAAAACCCTACGGAATAGCGAGGACATAAAAACTGATATTCACCTCATAAAGAAGAATGTGTCGACGTATTTTGGCAAAAAAGGTCGTTCTACTGAGTACAGTTTGAAAATTGTATTTTCGTTTTTATTGCTCTGATTGCCCATCTAAGAGGTCTAAGGTATTTTCGTTTAAATTATCACAACTACACCCAAGATAATCGCTGGTATTATTCTTTTAAACATTTTTACCGCACCCATCTCTACGCCTTCCGCCCGACATCGAGGTCCACCGGAACCACAGGCATCTCCTGCGTGCGTGACCGCACCGACTTGAATCCCGCTCGACACATTGAATCCGCAATGAAGCCCTGATCGAACCCCATATCCTGACCTGTAATGTAAGCGCCATCGAGAGCCAGCCAGTAACCATCCGCTCGGGTTCTATGTACTATCGCCATAAACCGGGCACTGACTCTGCCAAAGAGTCCTGCCGGCTTTGCAGCTTGTGAGAGACCTTCTTTTGGTTTGTTCATGATTCACCCTTCTTTTCTGAATCTCAGATGCACGATTTTGTTCATTATATACCGCTTCAGCGGTGGGATGTATGCAAACAAGCGCATGAATCTCCAGCGATCCCTGTGCCGGTCCAGATAATTCCACTCCCGGACGAACCGTATTCTATCGTCCCAGGTCTCACATACCGCGCCACTGGCCGGACCCCATTTGAACTCGGCTTGCCCATCTGTTTTGGAGAGTGCATCATGATGTTTGCTCCTGCCCACAGATACGGGACCATTGATCTCGAATATCAATTCGGCATCAGGAAAATGGTCAGCCATCGTAATGAAGATGTTTTTGACCTCTTGCTCTTCAAAGTACATGAAAAGCCCTTCGCCGATAAAGAGAACAGGCTGGTTTTCCTTTATTTTGATTTGCTCCATCCAGTCAAAACCGGTGATGGACCTCTCAATGAATTGATGTCTATCGGTTTCCGTAAAGAATCGCCTCCTCAATTCGATGGCTTCAGGCAAGTCCAGCTCGTACCAGGTGATGCTGCCGTTGTCTACACGGTTAAGTCGGGTGCAGAGACCCGCGCCCATGTTCACCACGCTGGCATCCGGATACTGGTGGATGAAAGCTGCGGTTACTTCATCGAGTATCTCGGTTCGCACAGCAACGCCAACTTGAGATAGCCACGCTCTGTCGAACCTGGCAAAGTCATAGTCAATGCTTTGAATCATCTCAACTGCTTTCTCATCCCTGATGATGCCATCTGCTCTTTGGGTTTCAACAGCCCTGAGATAAAGAGCGACAAGAAGTGTTTCCGGCACTCCCGTCAGCTTTTCCGTATCGGTTATTTTACTCATTTTTTTACTCCTCCTTTTTGGAAATAACATACAATAATGCCATGCTATCTTCCGGATGTTTCATCCTCTCCTTTTTTACAACAACAAAGCCAGATTTATCTATGAAATCTGTAAATTCATCCAGATTCAACTTATGAAAGACTGGAAGTTGCCCAAGTATTGTAGAGATTGTTAATGCGATTTTAAATTTAAGCGATTCTCCCGCTCCAACTACTATAGCAATAAACCGCCCATCCGGTTTCAAAACTCTTTTGATTTCTGATAACGCATCTCCAGGATGTTTCATATTATGCAGCGCATTATTACAAATAACCGTATCAAACATGTCGTTATCAAAAGGTAGGGCGTAAGCATCATCCACCGAGAACTCTACGTTGTTAATTTTCTTATCAATCATCTTTCTCTTTGCCTCGTCAATCATCGGCTGCGAGATGTCCACGGCATAAACCTTTTCTGCCTGTTTAGCCACTTCCAAGGCTACCAAGCCAGTGCCCGTAGCAACTTCCAGGATAGTATTTCCAACCCCAATATCTTTGGATATTTTATCCTGCAAAGACGGGTAAACTTTCCAGTACTGCTCTATGACAGAATGCTCGTACTCAGGGGCAATTTTGTCCCAGTATTTCCTCTCTTTCTCAATTCTACTGTTATCTTGCATGCTTGTTTCTTTCTTCATTTTTTATTTCTCGGCATAGCTTAATTGTATGAACCGCTCCAGATTCTTCACCTCAACCGTTTGAAATCCTACCTGCTTAAGCATATATTCCATCTCCTGGTTTTTGTAGAGATGCATGGAATGATACCAGAGCACAAACAACAATTTTGGCAATATTGAATCTTCTGTTGATGTAATAACCAGACGTCCACCCGGCTTTAGAACCCGGTAAAATTCCTTCAAAACAATCAGGGGCTTGTCAATAAAGAAAAACATCTGGTTAGCCGTGGCGCAGGTAAAAGAATTATCGTCCCAGGGCAAGGATTCTGCATTACCCTGAACAATTTCAACCCGACCTTCAGATATGGCTTCTTGATTCCTATCTCTCGCGATCCGAACCATATCAGGGCTATGATCTATCGCTTTAGCCTGCGCTACACTCTCCAGTGCCATATTCAGCAAAACACCACCCCCACAACCGATCTCGAGAAATACGTCATCCGGTTTGAGCGCAAGCTTATCCAGAGTCAGGCAAAAAGCCCTGTAATGTCCTCGAGGATTGTTATACATCTTTTTCCCAAACCATCCGGATGGTCGTCTCGCGGTCATGTCAACGAATCTATCCAGCATTTAATCCCTCCTTTGCGATCTTCCACCCTCTCGCCTTCTGGCGCTTCTCCCAGAACCTGCTGTACAGTTCACCCGCATCCACAAGCTCGGAATGTCTGCCCTGCTCAACAACCTTCCCGCCGTCAACAACCAGAATCTGGTCAGCAGTGGTGATCGTTCTGAGCCTGTGAGCGATGATTATCAGCGTCTTTGATCTAACAAGAGAGTTGATCGCTCCCTGGATCAGTATCTCGTTCTCCGGATCCACATAAGCTGTCGCTTCATCCAGTATCACGATCGGAGCGTCCTTTAACATAGCACGGGCAATCGAAATCCTCTGCTTCTCGCCGCCAGAAAGCGTTGCTCCGCCTTCACCGATTACGGTCTCATACCCATCAGGCAGTCGCTCGATAAACTCGTGGCAGTGTGCTGCCTTTGCCGCAGCAATCACTTCCTCGTCTGTGGCATCCTTGCCTCCGAACCTGATGTTGTTGGCGATGCTGTCATTGAAGAGATAGACCTCCTGGAAAACCATCGCGATATATGAGAGAAGCCTGCCCGTCTTCATATCCTTAATATTGCGACCGCCAATCAGTATCTCCCCGGAATTAACGTCCCAGAAGCGGGCGATCAGATGGGCAATCGTTGTCTTCCCGGCTCCTGATGGTCCCACGAGTGCGGTGATCGTATTTTGCGGGACAGTGAAACTAACGTCTTTCAGAACATCGGTATCCTCGT
Source organism: Candidatus Methanophagales archaeon (assembly GCA_028572065.1). Lineage (GTDB taxonomy): Archaea > Halobacteriota > Syntropharchaeia > Alkanophagales > Methanospirareceae > QENJ01. The sequence goes on along the minus strand of JAPVWK010000059.1, from coordinate 5,375 downwards.
AGCGGAACCTGACATCCTTAAACTCGATGTCAAACCGATCAAGCGCGGGGTCGTAATCAGGTTCAGGGAGCGGTTCCTTATTCAGGACTTCGAGTACCCGTTCCATAGAAGCGTCCATGATCCGCATCATACCCATATATTCAAAGACATGTTGAATTGGTACGTAAACCCGCAGACCAAGAACCAGGAAGAGCAAAAAGACAGTAAGACTGAGCTGTCCTCCCAGAAAAAGATACGACCCACAAAGCAGGATGATTGCGGTTCCCAGTTCAAGAATCGCTTGATATGCGACGAGCGAAGGAGCAAGCTTCACGACCAGGTCCACATTGGTCTTTTTGTAATCAGCCATCGCCGCTTCAAACTTCTTAAACCCTGATCCGATCTGATTAAACGCTCTTAACACGCCGATCCCTTGCACATACTCAATTATCCGCGAGTTCGCAATGGATGCGGATTTAGCTCTCATCTTTGCCATCCGTTTAAAGATCTTTTGCGAGACATTCAGGACGATCAGCGCAGCAGGAATGACCGCTATCGTTGCCAGAGCCATTCTCCAGTCAAGGAAGAAGAGGAAACTCGCAATAAAGATGGGGAGAACGATCGCGGAAACGAGCTGGGGGTAGAAAAAGGTGGGGACGGGTTCAATATTCTTTACATCCTGATTGATGATGTTATTTAAGTCTCCCGTCTCTCTGTCAGAGAAAAAACCCATCGAGAGCTTGCGGATATGTTCGCCCAGCCTGATTCGCAGATCACTCATGATGCGAAGTCCAGCTTTATTATTGACAACCGACGCCCAGTAAAAGAATATCCCCTGCAGGACAAAGCAAGCAGCCATTCCAACAACCATGAACATGACCTTCCCGGTATCAATGGACGCGGAGAAGAGTTCGTTTAAGGTTAAATATATGATAAACAGAGGGGCACCTGCAAAGAAAGATTCTATCACCTTTAAGACAGTTCCTTTGCGAAGGTCGCTCTTTCTGTCACCTGCAATCTCGAATAGTTTCTTTATCATTTTTCGCCTCGTTTAGCTAACCACAGATTACACAGATTTCCACGAGATTAGACGTGAGTTGTCACGTATTCGTAGTCCTGAAACCTAAAACCTGACGCCCCTTTAATCTTGTGAAATCTCGTGGTTTTTATATTAGCTTACGTCTTCACCCCCATCAGTTTCAAATTTCCAATCTTGTGCAGACATAAGCGCATCCCACATCCTGCTGTACAGGTTCCCTGCCCGGATGAGCTCATCATGTACCCCCTTCTCCACAATCTTTCCCTCGTCAAGAACGATTATCTGGTTGGACGATGTGATTGTGGAGAGCCTGTGTGCGATTATAATCAGTGTTTTTCCCTCTGCGAGTCTCGCAATCCCCTCCTGTATCAACTCCTCGTTCTCAGGATCTACAAATGCAGTTGCTTCGTCCAGTATAATGATCGGGGCGTCCTTAATAATCGCTCTCGCTATTGAAATTCTCTGCTTCTCTCCACCCGAGAGTTTGGCTCCGCCCTCACCAACAACGGTTTGATAACCCGCTGGCAATGCCTCGATGAACTCATGGCAGTGCACCATCTTTGCTGCTGCGATTACGGCATCATCGGAGGCGTTCTCGTTCCCCATGCGTATGTTTTCAAAGATCGTGTCATTGAAGAGAGTTACATCCTGAAACACGGTGGCAACAAGGGACATCAAACGTTTAGTTGTAATATCACGGACATTTATGTCGCCAATTGAGATCTCTCCGGCATCAATATCCCAGAATCTCGGGATCAACCGTGCAATTGTAGTCTTTCCCGCACCGGATGGACCTACAAGTGCGGTTACCGTATTTTCAGGGACCGTAAAATTAACATCACCGAGAACTTCTCTTTTGCCATAACCGAAGTGAACACTCTTGAATTTTATATCGAAATTCAATGGTATTTTCTCCGTCTCTGGTTCGAGTAGAGGTTCTTCTGTCAGGATTTCATTGATCCGTTCCATCCCTTCCATATTCTGCATGAACTGGCTGGAAAAAACATTTAGTTTGATCAATGGCTCGCTAAACCCGATCCCAAGAATAAGAAATAGGATGAGCGTCGGCATTGAGAGACTTCCGGAGATATAGAGCCATGCGCCTACTGGCAGTATGACGATTAAGTTAGCAACAACCACAACCGAGAAGATTGACCACGATGGAACGAATCTCTTTGTCCATGCCCACACATAATCATGGAATTCCTCAATTGAGTCTTTGTACTTTCCGAAGGATTCTACGGTCTGGTTAAATGCCTTGATGACCGCAATCCCCTGGGTATATTCAATAACTACTGAATTTACCTTCTCCAGAGCGTCATTGTAGCCTTTCATCAGTGGCTTATAATCCTTGTACATCAGTCCCTGGGCAATTAGAGCAACAGGGATTACCGCAAGTGTTGCAAGTGCCATTCGCCAGTCAATTGCGAATAGGAGGATGGCTGTAAAGATAGGAACAACGATTGCAGCGGTTAAATCCGGCAAGTGGTGGGCTATGAATAGCTCAATATTCTCGACATGCTCATTCATTGCAGTCTTAATGTTCCCGGTGTTCTTCTCGCTGAAATATCCTAAGGGGAGCGTGCCTAATTTCTGAGCCAGTTTGATTCTTAAGTCGTAGAGGATGGAGTATGCGGCTATGTGGGAAAGACTACCCGAAAGCCCCATAAAGCCGAATCGTATCAGAATCGCTGTGATACTCCAAAAAACCAGCTTCCAGATATATGCTTGATCTATCACTGGCTTAAATAACTCCAGCATCACCAGATATATCAGTACGAAGGGAACCAGCCCAAGGGCTGTTCCGATCACTGATAAAACGCATGAAGCGATTAGTTTATTTTTTTGCTGCCCTGCAAGATTTAACAAATTTTTTAGTTCTTCTAACATGTTTTGTCTCCTTATTCTCGGGCTATGTCCCGGTCTCCCGGTTTACCCAACTTCCTTGCCGCAAGAATAAGGCATCTGTATTGTCTCGCATCCTCTGCTGGTCTGACCGTAAAGTCACCAAAGCCTGATGCTACCAATGCTTGCTTGAGTTCGCCCTCTGAGAGATGGTGTGTTGGATAGCCCATTAACCTTGTCATCAGTTCTACCATTGTCCCGGACATTGGTCCGCATTCATCATCATCCATAGAGAGGTGGTTAGAGACAAAAACCCCGCCTGGAACCATTGCATTGTTGATTCTCTTGAGGTTGTCTTCTAAATGCCCTTTCCACTCGTAAATGACATGAGATGCAAAAACCAAGTCGTACCTATCGCCAATTGGGGCATCGGTCTCAAGGTCAGCACCGATTGTATTTATTCGCTCCGAATAGCCCATTTCCGAGATGATTTCTTTTGCAAGTTCAGCAACTTTTGGCAGGTCTAAGACTGTTCCATTTAATTGTGGATTTTTGTCAAGCAGTGCCATTGTATAGAAACCGTGACTGCCGCCCAGATCACACATATATTTCAAATTTGCAAATTCCGGTAATGTAGTGATAAACTCAGTTACATCCTGAATTGAGCCGCCCATTGTTCCCTGTCCTCCGACCTTCATAGCCTCAATATTAGCCCACATATCGGTATCAAACTTGAGCGGACCATTTTTTAGTATTTTTGGTATCTGATTCATTACCTGACCATAATGAGAGGACATGGCAATTGTTGCTCCTTGATACGCAGGAGAGGACTTTACCAAGAAATCAGCAGAAATCTGTGTCAATGAATAATCGGCTCCGTTTTTCGTAAGTAGGTTCAGTGCCACAAGGACATTGGCAAAAGCCTCTGTGATGTTTTCAATAGTGCCAAGTTTGGCTGAAAGAGTGTTGGCATTCATTGGCTCTTCGGCAAGCGCATCAAAGAGTCCAAGCACCATTGCTGTGCTTATCACATTGGGTGCATATCCCTGGTAAAGGATTTCGTCTAGAGGGCGATAGTTTGCTTTGAGCTGTGGGATGCTCATTTTCTTAGTTTTGTTTGCGTTTGGCATCTTTACGCCTTCCGCCCAATGTCAAGGTCTGCCGTGCCCCACGGTGCATTCAGCGTGCGACTACGAACGGACTTGAACCCGACACGAAGCAAGGAATCCGCGATTTCGCCCTGGTCAAAGCACATGTCCTGACCCATCAGCGCGAAGGACATCATGGACAAAACAACGAAGTCCGTCTTCGTCCGCTCGTTGGTCAACCCCTCGCAGAAGCTGATGAATACGCCACCGGGATTTAGCGCATCGTAAATCTTTTTCATAAGCGAGTCCAGGTCGTGCCTGGCAAAGTTAAGCGTGTTGCTCGTCCAGATCAGGTCGTACCCCTCGCCAATTGAATCACAGTTATAATCCCCAGCCAGCACGTCCATCCTGTTTTCCATCTCATACTCCTTGATGAATGTCTCAGCCACCTTGATTATACCCGGTCGGTCGAAGATGACGCCTTTCATGTGCGGATGTGAAGCAGCGATGGCAATTCCCGTGACCCCCGGACCTCCACCGAGGTCCAGCATCTTCCGAAACGATGAGAACTCCGGCAGTTCCGAGACGAACTCCACCGCCTGCTGTGCCACGCCAGCCCGCTCGTAGTTGGCCAGGGAGACGGTAAACTGTGCCCACATTTCCTCAGAGCCCATATCCATTTCTGGTGAGGGCGGAGGAGGTCCTTCGTTGACAAGTTTGGGCAGGTCGTTGAGGGCAGGATCCCACATCTGTGCTTGGCTGGTGAACATCTCCCCCATGAACGTAGGACTGCCCTCCGCCAGAAAGGTCTGCGTGACCGCTGTGTTCTGATACAAACCATCATTTTTCTCCAAAAGGTCGCTCGCCGCCAGACCGTCTAAAAACAGCCTTGTGTTCTCCGGATGGCTGCTGATTGCCTCTGCTACGGCGTCGGCTGACTTAGGTTCACTCAACTGATTGAACACCTTCAGCTCTATGCCAGTCAACAAAAGCTTCGATTTAATCGGTGCGATGAGCATCTGGTAAAGGTCTCCAAAACTTTCATTCACTTCCGGTAGTTTTTTCATTTTCTCCTCTTTTCCGTTATTTGTTAGGTCACCCTAACTATCCTGATATAGTTGTTAGGCATATAAATAATGTCCCCTAACAAGATTCGGTTTTGGCTAAAAAACCGAATAAAGTTAGGATTTCAAGAAAAACCGTACCCTCTGTACTAAAAAGGAATCCTCCACCACTTTGCCACTGCGGAATGCTTCTATTTATGAAAGACCTTTTCCTAAACAACAGTAGTTCCGAACCAATATAGTTTCGAACACGTACACAACCACTTTAAACCTATGGGGTCAAAATGAGGTTGGATTTGTAGGCTACTAAAATCACACAACAGTGTCTCATTCTACGTTTATGCGTTGGATATGGGGTTT